>NZ_LATL02000317.1:0-20562 GCF_000972705.2 Limnoraphis robusta CS-951
GTTCAGGCTGAGTTGGCGGTTCAGGTTGAGTTGGAGGTTCAGGTTGAGTTGGGGGTTCAGGTTGAGTTGGCGGTTCAGGTTGAGTTGGAGGTTCAGGTTGAGTTGGAGGTTCAGGTTGAGTTGGCGGAACCGTCGGAACGGAAAAGGCAGTAACCGGAACAGTCACACTGGCTGCATTAGAAGTCGAGCCATCATTGTCTGTGACTCGATAATTAAAAGACGCATTCCCGGCAAAGCCAATATTAGGCTCAAATGTGAGATTATCAAGTTGATTGGGAGTTAACCGTTGAACCTGAATCGGGTCACTCACCGCCACACCATCAAGCAACAGAGTACCTTGTGCGGCATCGGGTAATGTCAAGTTAATCAATTCTACGATGCCATCAGGGTCACTGAAGTTCGCCGCAGACAAAGGTAGAGGAATCGGAGCGCTATTGTTGAGAATTGATGAACTCTCAACATCCTGGGCTGTGGGCGGTTGGTTGGCTTCGGCGCTAACGGTGACTGAAATATTAGCAGGTTCGGAAGTCGCGCCTAAATCATCCTGGACTGTAAAGGGAATGGTTACACTACCGCTAAAACCGCCAACAGGTTCAAAGGTTGCTTGACCTTGATTATTGACTGTAAATGTTCCCTCGGGTAAAACAAGCTGTTGATCTACTATTTCTGGAGTGGTTGGATCAAGGTCAATCGTGCTTAATTCAACGTTTCCATCTGGATCACTAATATTATCAGTCAGATTAAAGGTGACAGGAGTTTCAAAGGCGGTGTTAACGTTTTCGTCGGTTGCTGTTGGAGGAACGTTGGCAGGGGGATTAACGGTAACAGTGATCGCTGTGGGTTCTGAAGCGGTGCCAACGTCATCCTGTACGGTGTAGTTAATCGTGGATGTTCCAGTAAACTCGGGTTCTGGAGCGAAGGTGACAACGCCTGTCTCGTCTACGGTGTAGCTTCCAACTCCGGGTACTTCGCGAGTGATTTCAACTTCGGGAGTTTCGGGGTTGAGATCTACTGTTGTCGGGTCTATATTACCATCTGTATCGCTATCGTTTTCGAGAATATTCAGGTTAACTTCGGTATTGACTGCGGTTTCTGCGGTGTCAGGTTCGGCAACAGGTGCAGTATTTTCGACTGTCGGATCGAACCCAAAGTTTATCCCGGTTACAGGTTGATTGGCAGCAACAGTTACAGGAAGATTATTTTCTGTTCCTAAAATCGCTCCTTCGGGAATATTTTCGTCAGTCGTATTAACCTCAATGCTGTACTCCCCTGGAATAACATCATCGAATTGGTAGCTACCATCAGCATTGGTTTCAACGGTAGCAAACACCTCACTAATATCAACTTCAGTATTAATTAATAAGCCAACATCAATTCCTTGTAAACCCGGTTCATTCTCGCTGAGACTGTCGTCGCCGTTGGTATCTGTAAAGACTGTGCCGCTAACGGTTGTGGTGGGTACGGCTGCATCAATAATCGTAGCTATTCCTTCGCGATCAATGATAAAGCCTCGACTGGGGTTAGAAAGAATGACTCGAAACTGTTCGTCATTTTCTTCGATGTTATCAACTAAGGTCTCAATATTAACCGTATCAGTTTCTCCGGCTGGAATGGTAGTGGTGCCTTCTGTTTTTCCGGCTGGAATGGTAATGGTGCCTTCTGTAATGGGTGTGAAATCCTCTCCCGCAGTCGCCGTAGCTTCACCCGTCTCTAAATCAGTATCGCTGGTAGCATAGTCTATGGTGATCGGTGTATTAACTGGAGAAGGGATATTAACGGTGAATTGAGCGGGTTCTCCTTCGATAACGGTAATATCGTTAATATTGATGAAGATCTGACCATAAACAACCCCACCTGCAATTAAATCTAATCCTCCTACGTCTTCGGATGTGTCTGTGGGGAAACTCTCGAAATCGACTAAATCATCAGTCTGCTGAACATCAGTCGCAAACAAGGCATATCCATTAAATTGCTGTCTTGCTTCGATACCCAGATCGCTAAAACTGATATAAATCCCACCGACGTTTTGACCCTCAACATTGTTTCTCCGCAGTAGGTTTTCACCGGGTTGATCTGCTCGTAGAACAGATGTATCCAGAGTGATAGACTGATCAACACCCCAGAGATCTCCTGTAATCTCCAGTAAATTTCCAAATTCAGTCGGAAGACCTGTTTGTGCGTCTAGTGCTAAAATGGGTGCGATTTTAAACGCATCGTTACCGCCACGCTCAAGGATGAGAAAACCCACTTCATCTAAGTTTTCCAGGGGAGCTTGTAAACCATCTGTTGAGATATAGTCAATTCGCTCAATGTTGTTGATATTTTCGTCTGGTGTGTTAGTCTGATTTGCAAAAATATTATCTGTACCTCGGTTGATCACGTCATCAAACAAGGTGACTTCCATCAAGTCATCATCGGTATTATCCGCAGGAATCTGGGCAAAAGGGGGTCTGAGATTGAGTTCGGTGTCTGTTTCGCTCTCCCGCTCAAACCAAAGCAGTTGTCGTGCGCCTTGAATACTCTCATTATCAACTCGCCTCAACTCAAAGTCATTGAGAATATCGCCTGCTAAAAATTCTTCTTGCTCTGGTGAGGTAAAGCTTCTGACAACCAGAAGATTATTGTCACCCTGTTGAAAGTTGTATTGTATCTCTGTTTCTTCGGGAACATTTGTTTGGATATCGGGACCGATATAGGAAATATTGCCGCTATCTTCGTCTGGTGCTATTCTCTCTACTCGTAGTTCCTCAATTGCTAAGGGAAAAGCAAAGCGATAACTTTCTATTGCTTCTGAGGTGAGAGGAAACGAACCCTCAAATTCATCGGTTTTGACTTCTAAATTCCAGTCTCCGCCTAAAGCAGAATGACCTGTTTTATTGGCAGAAGCGGCAATTTTTGCTCCGGTAAGTTGGTGCAGTTTTTCAATAAATTCAACGCCTGCGTCTCCGGCTGCAACGTTACAACCATAAAGCAGAATTTGGCTTACTGACCAGGTTTTGAGTTCGTTAGCGTAGAGTTGTAGACTGTCGAGGCTGAGTTGAGTATTACCCAGTTGTAAGCTTCCCTGACACCCGTGAGAAAGGATATGAATTTCTGAGAGATTGGGATTTTCTCGCAGAGTTTGAGTGATTTGTCTGACTCCATCTTGAGTTGTATTGAGGAGTTTTACGTTGACTCCCGGTACAACGCCTTTTAGTAGTTGTTTGCAGTCTTGTACTTGGGCATCAATAATAACAAGAACATCGGTTTTTGTTGAGTTTTGATCAAATTCCGGGTTTTCCCGAAATTGCCGAGAAATTGTAGAGGAGGAAGTTGGAGTATGAGTTGGAGTATAAAACATGATTTCACTTATTTTAAAAAACTACATTCAAGACTGATGATCCTCGTTCAAAAAATTCTGAGGATTCACTGAAAATATGAAACAGTTTGTTTGAAGCTGAGGTTAAGTTTTTGTTCAATTAACCGCGCTTTGAATAACTTGGGTTTCGGTTTCTAAATTTTTAGGCACTTGCCGTTGAGTTTCTATGCTTTGAAGAATACAGAAACTCAAGTCTAGTTCGACAAAGTTTAGGAATTCAGTCGAACTGAACTCGGTTGATTGAGGGTATATTATACAAATTTATTTTTTCGGGGTGAGGTTGGATAGATAGAAAATTCTATTCCTCTTTTTTTAATTGAATACTTCAGCTTTATTTCCAGAGTGAGGCTTTGAGTTAGCCAAAAACCTTGATTTTTTTCAACTTAACTATCAATTTGCACAATTCCCCCATAACGGTCACTCAGCTTAGTGCTAAATTTACTAATTTTTTCAACGAGATCACTTACAGGTATAACTGCTCTTTGTCTTTTTCTGTGTTTGAGCTTATAGCAGTTTATTTACTGGCATATTCTCCCTTGACAAAATGCTCATTTTGTGTTGAATTAATGAGGGATTTTGTCTATCTCTAAATGTAGAGAAATTGACTCAATAGCTTCTCAAATCATTATAGCTTTTCTGCTTGTAGATAGATGACTGTTCACAATGATCTTGTTAAAGTTGTGCTTCATCTTCTGCAACTTGGGAGTACATCTAAAAATCCTGATGATTGAAAACGAACTCTATGATGATCTCTACCTCAAGAGTTAGGGTATGGCACTGTACTGTTTCAAGTTCTCCCGAGGTGAAAGTCTCTTGATCAAGGCTTTTTAGTGTCTGACTGAGTGGAAATGATCAAGGTTTGGGTGGGGCTGTTTGCTTGAAATGTTTGATAGTTATTTCATTTGTAGGTTGTAGAGTAAACTAGAAATGTAGCTGACTGGTGTAACACGCCGTGCTAGAGGAACGTGATGATCAAGTCTCTCCCCCTCGCTTAATGGAGGGGAGCATTTTCGATCTGGGTTTAGCATCAACTTTGGGAGATCTTTCTCTGTATGAGTTTCAGATCTCTGCAAGTTGTCAAGGAATTGTTGTCGCTCAAATCTTTGAGCGCTATCCTAGCGTTCCGGGAGTGATTCTGATTGAGGAATCACCCGATGGAGATCCGCAATTTTTGGGGATGATCTCGCGACGCCAACTGTTAGAATTTTTGATTCGCCCTCAAGCAATGGAGCTGTTTTTACCCCAACCTCTGCGGGTTCTCTACAGCTATGCCCGTACATCGCCTTTGATTTTATCAGAAGATACGGCGATTGTTAGTGCCGCTCAACAGGCGCTCCGACGCATACCCGAACTACGAGGTGAACCCATTGTTGTTGAAATTGATCCGCTCTCCTCATCTTCTCGGAGTTTACCTTATCGACTGCTCGATGTTCACGAATTAAATATTGCTAACTGGCAAATTCGTGGAATTGAAACTCAAGTTCGCTTTGAACGAATGCAAACTCAAATTGTACAAATTGAGAAAATGGCAAATTTGGGACGTTTGGTGGATGGCGTCGCCCATGAAATTTTAGATCCGGTGGGTTTTATTTGGGGAAATTTAACGCATCTCTCAGCTTATAGCGAAAGTCTGATTAACTTGATATCAGTTTATGAAGCCCATTTTTCAACAACTCCGTCCGATATTCAGCAGATCAAAGATGAAATAGAATTTGATTATATTCAACAAGATATTCCTCAAATTGTCAAGAGTATTCAAAGCGGAGCAGAACGGTTAAAAAAATTGGCAACGAGTTTGCAAAATTTCTGTTATATTGATGAAGTTCATCCCAAGCCTGCTGATATTCATACGCATTTAGAAAGCATTTTATTACTGCTAAAAAATAGAATATCTAGTGAAATTAAAGTGATAAAATCTTATGATCATATCCCCCCTGTTACCTGCTATATTGGTCAACTGAATCAAGTTTTTATGAATATTTTAACCAATGCAATTGATGCCCTGGTGAGTCAGGCTTTTAGTGAAGATTGGGCGAAAAAATATCGAGGAAATATTAGTCAAAATATTGACAAACAACCCACAATAGAAATTACCACAGAAGTGCGATCGCCAAAAACAAAACTCAGTTCAGAAAGAACTCCCCAACGTTGGGTTTCTATTCGGATAGCAGATAATGGCCCTGGTATGTCTTTCGATGAACAACAAAAAATTCTTGAATCTTTTTCAACCCGAAAACGCCTTGAAAAAGAAACCAGTTTAGCCCATAGTTATCAAATTGTTACGGGGAAACATGGGGGTCAATTTCTGATGCAATCTGAACCGGGTATGGGAACAGAGTTTGAGATTTTATTACCTCTCGTTTGATTGAAATATTTAACCATAAACCTTAAGAAAACCGTTCTTTTAATGAATTACAGGAGAGATTTTTATGTCTTTCGATTCCTATAAAAATATTAGTTGGGAATTGGGCAAACTCAACGACAATCTCTTTACAAAAGATACGCGATATTATACAATTTATAATATAGAAAAACTATACACCGATGGGGTAGAAACCCGGTTTCTGCTAGAAACCGGGTTTCTGGTTTGTACCTCATACGAGCGCACACCGCTATATACAATTTATAATATAGAAAAACTATTGTCAGCCCTCGATTTCATTTTTCATCAATGTCAACAAGAACAGATCTAATACCGTTTCTCTATTCTTCGCTAAACACTGCACCTAAAAGCTTTAACGCCGTTTTTTGACCGTCTGTTAGTCCTGTAACTTGACTGATATTCATTCCTTCATAGAGACGATCTGCTTTCAAGGTTTGAATACAATTTCCCGTTAATACATCCCAGAGTTTAATGGTTTGATCCGCAGCGCCACTGACGATAATTTCTGGAGTATTAAATTGAGAAGTGGGATCGGGATGAAACTCCACAGACATCACCCAAAATTCATGTTCTTCTAGGGTTTTTAAACAGGTTCCTGTTATTATATCCCATAATTTAATGGTGCGATCGCTACTCGCACTGGCTAACAAACGACTATCTTGACTAAACGCAACTTTCCACACCCAGTCTGAATGTCCTGATAAAACGAAATGACAGTTTCCGGTATTGAGATCCCAGAGGCGAATGCTACGATCTAAACCACAACTGGCTAACCAGCGACCACAGGGACTATAGGCCACCCCTAACAGCCAACTGCTATGTCCGAATAAACTTTGATCCCATTCTCCCGTTTCTATATTGTAAATGTTTAGCGTCTGATCAAAGGCTGCGATCGCGATTTTTTTCCCATCCAAACTAAACGCTACTGACGCCACAAAATGCGCGGTAATACTTCGCAGGAGTTGACCTGTTTCGACATCCCAAAGTTTCACGGTTTCATCCCATCCCCCACTGGCGAGTATTTTCCCATCAGGACTAAATGCTACCGTCATTATTGTTGACTAATGACTAAACCGCAGTCATACCTATTCAGTTTACCCGAAATTCCAGACAATTTAGAGTCTTAAGTTACTGATACCCGTTTAACTACAACCTTGCGAGATTTTTGTCTAGACACATTAGCAAGAACTTCTAGCACTTTTTCAGATGATCAGGTATACTAACAGTAGTGAGGCAAGCCATTTCTGGTATCAGTTGTAGTCACGCACCTGCTGATCTTCCTCTAAATTTTCCCGAATTTACTGAAATAATTTTGGAAGTTTTTCTCTGCTAAAATGACCGAGATTTGTTGATTATTCTTCAAGCGATCAAAGAGGGCTAGAAGCCCAAGTGAAACCCTCAAGATATGTTGCGAATAGCTATTTCTCTAGAAATAAAAAGCTATAGTGAATTCTCATATAATCTGATAAACATCTTTATATTGAAACTCACAAAAAATCCCGATTGTTTAAAACGCATAAATAAGTCTATTTGTCAAGTCAAAATATGACAGTTTATGAACTGCAATACATGAAAACTTGTAAACACAGAAAGAACAGGTATATAGATAGGTGATCTTACTGATGCAATTAGTAAGATTGATACACCACTTAGTTAGTGTGATAGGGGGAGTTGTACAAATGAACGAGCTTAAGTTGCAAGAGCAAAGAAAATTTTCCGCTCAGATCAAGCCAAGCTGTAGAAATTTATATCAAGTTTTCATTCAAATAAAGAAAGCATAAATTTAAGGTAATCTCTCCAGTCAAACATTTAAGTTTGATCCCTTGGAACAGTTGATTTATGAAAAAATTGCCAGAGGCTATGTTTTGTATTAAATCTAACCAATTCAAAGTTTGAGGGGTGTAAAAATTTCTGAGAAACAGAGACTAGAGTTCTACAGAACCACCAAAAACTTGTAAAATTTTAGAGGGTTTCTAGAACCTAAAAAAGCTAGAAACTTAAAGATATTGGCACGCTTTAAATTTAGCTTTTGTAGCTAAATTCATTGAGAGAAGATACGCAAGCCAAAAAATTCCACCTGATCAGAGGCGGAGATTGTCCAAAAAATAAATTTTTCCTCCGAAACATTTCAGGAGGAATATCAGTCTTGAATGTAGTTTTCCTAAACCCACTGAAATGATGTTTTCTAATTCAGGCTCTACTCAAACCTCTTACTGTACTATTTCTACCCAACTTTTGCAAGACCCGGAACCGTTTCAAAAATCTCAAGAAACTTGTTTTTCTCTTGCTTTGCAGACATCAAAAACAAATATTCTTGTTATTCTTGATGCCCAAGTCGAAGACTGCGAAAAGCTACAGAAAGGGGTTGTACCGCAAGCAAAGGTCATTCTTCTCGATAGAACCGAAGACGGAATAGAACAAATTACCCAAGCGCTGCGAAAATATACCGATCTTTCAGAAATTCATATCATTTCACATGGTAGTCCCGGATGCTTGCAACTGGGTAATACTCAACTCAGCCTCGATACCCTAAAACGTTACGCTAGTCAACTGCAAACTTGGTCAGTTCCCTCTTTAATTCTCTACGGTTGTCACGTCGCCGCAGGAGATGCAGGCGTTGAATTTATTGAAAAACTCCATCAAATTACTGGGGCGAAAATTGCCGCTTCCGCCAACAAAACAGGTCATTCTGCATTAGGAGGAGACTGGAACCTAGAAGTAAAAACCGATGAATTTAAGGTATCATTAGCGCTAACTTCAGAAGCGATCGCTCATTATTCTTCTGTTTTAGCTACTCCTATTAATAGCCTTGGGATAACAGAAGAAAATATACCCGGTACCCCTGCTGCTGATCAAACCTATGTTGCACCTGATATTACAGGAACCCAGATCACATACAACTTTCAACAGGGAGCGCCAAACCTTCGCATCGTTAATGGTTTTGTCGCTGAAAACGCAGAATTTCTAGCAGGAAGCATCCTCAACGACTTTGAGTTGAGACGAGTGGATAATGACAATATCCAAGGAAACCGCCAACTCCTGTGGTTTGAGCGAGACAGCCAAACCGCAGCAGAACTCAACTTGCGACCCCCTTTACCCACCAATATTCCTTCTGGTGAGGAACTCATGGAAGTTGCCTTATTTGATGACGTCATCAATAGAGGCACAGACAATATTTTTGCCAATACAACAACGCAAAGCGACCAAAACATCAATAATATTGAACGGGTTGACTATATCGCAACCAACGGTTTGACTACATCTAATACACCATCAGACTTAGATTCAGTCGGTTTTCTGATCTTAGAACGTGCAGGAAACGACCCGTTTAAAATTGCACCCATTCTTGCTCTAGATAACGGTGTACCGAGTGAGTATGGGGAGTTAGTTCTCATTGCAGAAGATGAATGGGGTGAAGATCAAAGCTTTACATTGGAGACATCAGTTTTACGTTCTGATAACTCAGACGAACCACTCCAACGAAGCGCGGACGTTAACCCTCAATCCGTTGGTGGTGTTTATGTCAGCTATACAGATTTACGTGTCGTACCTGGTAATACTTTCTTTGGATATTCGTTGTTTGCCAATGATGTCAATGGAACTCGCGATCAGTTAGTTGATTTCACAAACGAAGCTGTTTTCCCAAGAAATACGAATGAAGCAGATGGGGGCTTAGACCTAATCGCAGGTGGAGTTGTCTATAGTAAAGTCCTAGTCTCAATTAGTGATGCGACTCCGGTTAATGAAGGTGAACCTGCCACGTTTACCGTAAGTTTGCAGGGAGAGACTACGACACCTGTCACCGTAGAGTATACCACCCGCGACGGAACAGCAACAGCAGATGAGGACTATACACCACCAATCACAAGAACAAGAACAATTCTTGCCGGAGAGACCTCAGTCACGATCACCGTTGAGACACTCACGGACCAGATAGAAGAACCCGATGAAACCTTTAGTGTCATCCTCACCAGCACCAATCAAGGTTTTATTGGGGATACAGAAGGAATTGGCACGATTATTGATGTTCCCCCGACCACAACGATTGGCGGTAGCATCTTTACCGATACCAACGGCAATAATACCCCTGACACCGATGAACCGAGATTACCCAATATTACGGTTAACTTAGTTGATGGGAATGGGAATACAGTTGCTAACGTTGTCACCGATGATAATGGGAACTATGAATTTACCAATGTACCTCCAGGAACTTACAACGTTGTAGTTGATATCACTGACCCAGATATTCCTGAAGGCGCGACACTGGCAACACCCAGTATTTCTGTAGAGGTTTCGGGTAATCAACCTCAACCAGATATTAACTTTGGGTTCACTCCAGCCAATGTACCTCCCGTCGCAAATAATCCTACTGCTACCACTCGGTTTGGTGTTCCGACAGATCCAATTCCCTTACAGATTACCGATCTAAATGAGAACGAAGATCTGACAACGATTGACCTTGATCCTGATACTGACGAAATACAAACAAGGCGACAGGTAGAAGAACAAGGACAAATACAAGGGACATTTGAGCTACAACCTCTAGTTGACAACCAACCTCCCACTGTTATCTTTACACCCGCCCCAGGGTTTCCCGGACAAGCAGACCCGATAACCATCAACTACACTGTTGCAGATAACTTGGGTGCGATTTCAGATCCAGGGACAATTGCAGTCACCGTTACCCCTAACCAACCCCCGACGGTCTTTGATGTTGAACCCGATGATCGCATTCCAAACAATAGTAACCCCATTCCCTTACCTTTAACCGAAGGAACAGATTTCCTCGATGAGGATGGTGAGATTGTTAGCATCACATTCACCTTACCTCCAACCGAACAGGGTGTTCTCCTACTCAATGGAGAGGAAGTTACAGACCCCGCCCAACTGGAAAATTTACCCATCGATCAACTAGGGAATGTCACCTTCCAGCCTAACCCTGAGTTTACAGACGAAGGCGAAAATGTCAATGTCAGGTTTACTTACACAGTTACAGATAACGACGGGGCGAGTTCAACCGCAAATATTACCATTCCCATTAACCAAGCCCCCATTGCTGAAGACGCAGAAGCCAGTACCCGCATTGGTATTGAAGTCACAGTTGATCTAGAAGTTAGCGATCCTGATCCTGATGGAGAAGTGGATCTCAACACCATTGACCTCATCCCAGGGACTCCCAAAATCGACCCAACATTTACGGTTCGAGGACAAGGAACATTTACAGTTGTTGAAAATCAACCCAGCGTTCTGTTTACCCCGGTTCCCGAATTTACTGACGAATTTACGGGCGGAATCGTTACCATACCCTACACCATTCAAGATGATTTAGGAGCGATTTCTAATCTTGCCAATATTAGCGTCCGAGTCAATCAACCTCCCGTCGCTGACAATGTTACAACTGATTCCACCCTCAATGTGAGTCCGGTGGCTATACCTTTATCTACGGCGAATTTCCGTGATCCCGATCCCGATGGCACTGTAGAAACCATCAGCTTTACATTACCCACTCCTGCACAGGGTCTTTTGTTGTTGGATGGTGTAGCGGTTACTGACGCCACTCAGGTACAAGATTTAACACTCGATCAACTCGATAACCTGACATTTCAGCCTAATCTTGCATTTGCGGGTAATGCCTCCTTTAGTTATACGGTGACAGACAATGATGGGGATATCTCGAATGTTGCGAATATAACGATTCCCATTGTTCCCTTATCTGTCCCCAGTTTTCCAGATCCTGTGAATTTGCCCCCACAAGCAGAGGATAAAACGGAAACCATTACCAATGATGGCACCGCTTCTAATCTTCCCCAACTGATTGCCACAGACCCCGATGGTACAGTTGAGTTCTTGACAATCGTTGAATTACCCCCCAATGGCATCCTATTCCTCAATGGCGAAGAAATCACCAGTTTGGATCAAGTTTCACGTCTAACTGCTGAACAAGCCGGACAACTAAGCTTTCAACCTGACCCCAACTTTATCGGTGAAGCCAGTTTCACCTTCACCGCAACCGATAACGACGGCGCTGTTTCTAACATAGCGACAGTACGGCTAAACGTGGAGGAAGATGCTGTCTTTCCTCCCAATCAACCCGTTGATGATGGCGGTTGTGACTGTCCTCCGTTACCCGAATTTGCTGGGATTGATCTCCCAAATCGTCCTTCCGTTATTCCCAACCCCTCAAATGTAGAACAACCCATTATCGGTTCTGCGACGGAAGACACCCTCCGAGGAACTTTAACAGATGATGAAATTCTCGCCTCTCTAGAAACGACTGTTGTTGTGGGCTTTGAGGGAAATGATACCGTTTTTGGCACCACAGGCGATTTACTCATCTTCGGTGACGAAGGAAGTGACTCTCTGTTTGGAGATTTCGGAAACGATACCATTATTGGGACGAATGGTGCAGGTAGCGGGATTTCTGTCGGAGATGTGCTTGAACAAGATATCATCTACGGCAACGAAGGAAATGATATTCTTCAGGGTGGCCCCGGAAATGACACGATTTTCAGTGGGGAACAAGATGATTTTACCTTTGGCGGTCAAGATAATGACATCATCTTAGGGGATTTGGGCAATGATACCCTCTACGGCGATCAAGGCGATGACTCGATGTTGGGCGATACCGTTGATGAAGACGAGATCGAACCCGAACGGGGTTTAAATGGCGTTCTTGACTTGATGTGGGGCGGTGCAGGCGATGATTCCATGAATGGCGGTCGCGGTAATGATACCCTCAGTGGTGGGGATGGAAATGATGACGTTCGGGGTGGGAAAGAAGACGATCTCGTTTATGGGGAAGCGGGAGATGACTTACTCTACGGGGACTTAGGCAATGACCATCTCTGCGGTGATGAAGGCAACGATACCATCTATGGCGATATCAATGATAATGTCAACTTTGCTGATACCCCTGGACAAGATACCCTCTGTGGCGGTATTGGAAATGACCTGATGTTTGGAAATCAAGACAATGATCGCCTCTGTGGGGGAGAAGATAGCGATACTCTCTATGGGGGGTTAGGCGAAGATACTCTCTATGGAGAATTAGGCGATGATTGGCTGTTTGGCGATGAAGGAAATGACCTATTATTTGGGGGGAGTGGAAGCGATCGCTTTTTGATCTTCTCCAATGAAGGTATCGATACCATCGGTGATTTCCAACTGGGGACTGACTTCATTGCTTTAGGAGGAGGCTTAACTTTTGACCAGTTAACTTTCACTCAAGAGGGAACCTCGACAATTCTCAGTCTTGATGGTCAACAGTTGGCAATTCTCAATAATATACAGGTGAGCGCTTTAACGGAAAGTAGCTTTACCGCTCTGGTTAACTAAGCTGTTATCCTGACAACAGCGATCGCGATTAGCGGTTGTACTGATCAACGATAGCGCGATCGCTGTTAACTGGTGTTCAATCTTAACGAGGTATCTGATGTGACTCGATCTCCCTACACCCAGAAACAGATTTTTTCCTACCTGTTTGCGGTGATCACGACCATCACCCTATTAGTATGGATTCTTAGAGGTTTACAAGTCCTGGCTTTTTTACCGGGGGTGATTATCTGGATACTGTTAGTCCTGTCTATTGCGACTGGTGTTTTCCGCCAGGTTAGCCGATAGCAGAAGATCTCGATTGATTGGTGATCGACTAGGATATAGACGAAATTTGCCAGATTGCGCTAGTATATTGGTTAGCAATATTGAAATCAGTCCTCAGAGGTGAGGGATAATCCGGTAAAATTAAGAATAAATGCTTATGGGTCAACCCCTATAGTGGGAGGAAAATTCCTAAATCCCGGTCTGAAAAGAGACTCATATTGGACTCTGAGCGATATATGATTAGGAGTTCATCCCTTCCAGAAACTCAATCAAGGTAGGTGCTTGACTCTTCAGCTCAAAAAAGCCTAATACCTGACTCGAATCTGTTCGAGTTGGGTTTAAACCTGGAAACAGATTGCAGAGTAGAGCAAGTAATCAGGCTCGGGCAGAGAACAATAGCAGGTATGTGCTGCTGAGGCTGTTCCAAAACTGACCTAACCGTGATCTAAAGTGACTCTATGATTGTTTCCATTTTTGACTGATAAGCCTGATAGCTGTAGTTTCCAGTATAATCAGCTTCTGTGACGCTCAATTTGAATCGTTTCTGTACTCGGTTAAGTCAGCAAAATTCCTCGAAAGACTGTAGTAGAGCAGTTTCAATCCCCTTTCGAGGGTAATCCGCTCAGTTTTCCAGATCGACCAAGGAATCAAAAAGCTTCTTTGAGAACAGGAACGTTTGAATTTAACTTAGCTATAACACTCAAATCTTGCCCCCTAAGCGTGAGTTTTGAGAACACTTTAGCAAATAATCAAATGTTGTTGTAGAAGAGTAAGGAGAAACAATGACCCAAGTTATCCTGGGTGAAAACGAACAACTCGAATCAGCATTGCGCCGCTTTAAGCGCGAAGTCTCAAAAGCGGGTATCTTAGCAGACGTGAGAAAGAAGCGTCACTTTGAAACCCCTCCCGAAAAACGTAAGCGCAAAGCAATTGCCAACCAACGTCAAAGACGCGCCATGCGTAAAAAGAGGATGTTTTAAAGAAGAAGATCTCTTCAACGATTCCATCTCTAAGTTTTGATTGCCCCTTATTGTTCTGTGCAGAAATGAGGGGTATTTCATGTCTGTTTAAAAAACCACCAAGACACTAAGACACCAAGGTAGTATTTCTTTGTGACTTCGTGGTTATTATAAACCCTCAAAAAACCACTAAGACAGTAAGACACCAAGGTAGTATTTCTTGGTGACTTGGTGGTTATTATAAACCCTCAAAAAACCACTATAGCAGTTTTCAGTTCTGTGAGGTACAGCACCGATTGGGTAGAAACCCGGTTTCTAGCAGAAACCGGGTTTCTGGTTTGTACCTCATACGAGCGCACACCGCTATAAGACACTAAGACACCAAGGTAGTATTTCTTTGTGACTTGGTGACTTTGTGGTTATTATAAACCCTCAAAAAAACACTAAGACACTAAGGTAGTATTTCTTTGTGACTTGGTGTCTTTGTGGTGATTTAAACCCTCAAAAAAACACTAAAAGTTAGTAAATCTTCGTGAATTTTTAAAAGTCTGGAACCTCTGAATGGTTAACCTCAGAATGACTAATCATGGTGGCGGGTTGAGTGGGAATAGACGCAATAATCGCATCCAACACTTTACCCACTGAGATAATTTCCATTCCCAAATCAGCCGGATTTTGACCTTTAGGAATAATGGCTCGTTTAAAGCCTAATTTTGCGGCTTCCCGTAACCGTAATTCTAACTGAGAAACGGGCCGAACTTGACCGCCTAATCCCACTTCACCTAATAAAATTGTACGCGGATCAACGATGCGATCGCGAAAACTGGCAACAATGGCGATCGCAATTCCTAAATCGGCTGCGGGTTCATCGACTTTCAATCCTCCCACGGAAGCTACATAAGCATCTAATTTTGATAAGGGAATTCCGACTCGTTTTTCTAAAACGGCTAAAATTTGTAATAATCGACTGCTATCAACTCCGGTAGTCGCCCGACGGGCTGAACCGTAACTGGCGGGACTCACTAAAGCTTGTATCTCTACAACAATTGGACGAGTTCCCTCCATCGAAACCACCGTTGAAGTTCCGGGGGCGAAATCTTCCCGATTTCCTAAGAACAATTCTGAGGGGTTGAGAACTTCCATTAAACCATCGGCTACCATTTCAAATACCCCGATTTCTTGAGTGGCGCCAAAGCGATTTTTCATCGAACGTAATAGCCGATGAGAGGCGAATCGATCTCCTTCAAAATACAACACGGTATCCACTAAATGTTCTAAAACTCTCGGCCCTGCCAATGAGCCATCTTTGGTGACATGACCCACAACAAACAGGGTAATATTTTCGCGTTTAGCTACCTGCATTAAAGCCGAAGTACATTCACGCACCTGAGCTACCGAACCGGGAGCGGATGTTAAACTGGCAAAGAAAATCGTTTGAATACTATCAATAATCGCTAACTTAGGTTTAAGAGATTCTAATTCTCTTAAAATCATTTCTAAATCGGTTTCAGGAAGGAGATATAATTCGGGTTCGCTTTCTTCTACTTTTTCTGGAGAGGGATTTCCGTTATTGCCATTTGTTGTTTCTGCTTTGGAAGTCTGAGCGGATTGTTTTTTGGAAAGCTGAGACTTTATTTCTTCTGTAAACGGATCATTTTCAGCTTGAGGGTTCGACGATGAAGATTCTGGCGGTTGAGAGTCGCCATTGTGAAAATCTACCTCTTCGGGTTTTGGCCCAACACCCAAACGCTGCGATCGCAATTTTACTTGTTGTCCTGATTCTTCGGCTGAAACATACAATACCCGAGTTTTTTGAGATAAAGTATTCGCCACCTGTAACAATAAGGTAGACTTGCCAATTCCGGGTTCTCCACCAATTAAAACCAAAGAACCGGGTACAATTCCGCCTCCCAAGACGCGATCAAGTTCTCCATAACCGGAAGACATCCTCGACTGGGTTTGATCAGCAATTTGAGATAACTTAAACGAAGATCTCGGTTGTCCTGACGATACCGAATCAACTTTAGCGGTAGTCCCTTCTTCTAAGCTACTCCAACTAAATCGTTGTAGGGAAGGGGGGGTTTTGGGTTCAACTTGTTCCTCTAAAGAGTTCCAAGCGTGACAGCTTGGACATCTACCAAAATATTGAGGAAACTCTGCCCCGCATTCGTGACAAACATATTGGATTCGCGGCTTTGGCATTGCTTAAAATAGATTGAACTAGACAGATTGAGCAATGAAGTCTAAAATGGATGCGATTTTGGGAAAAAGCAAAGGAGCAAATTGCTTCTGTGGGATTTGAGGTTCCTGTTCACCGAGATCTGATCGGAAAAACTCAAGAATTGAACTGAGTTCAAGGAAAAAAATGTAAAATTATACTTCATTGTAATTTTACTAGAAATCCGCCAGAAAGCCTCATTCCCTTGTGGGTGAGGATGAATGGCGGGAGAAAGGGAGGGTTCGATACCCTCTCTTTCTCCAGTGGATGCCGACACCCAATCTTAGTTTATGGTAAGATACAAACCATAAATCTAAAGCTGGATAAATGCTAGTTCTTGAAGCCAAGTTATACGGAAAATCTGAGCAGTTCAAAATCATTGATGAGATGATTTTGACTGCTCAGTTCATTCGTAATCGTTGCATCCGTCACTGGATGGACAACAAGGGCATAGGGCAGTACGACTTGTCTGCCCTTACCAAAGACTTGGCTAAAGAATTTGCTTGGTGTGGGAAACTCAATTCTAGTGCTCGTCAAGCTTCCTCTGAAAGAGCCTGGGCTAGCATTAAGCGTTTTTACGATAACTGTCGCCAAAAAGTTGCAGGGAAAAAAGGCTTTCCACGTTTCAAGAAGAATGTACGCTCAGTTGAATTCAAGGTAAGTGGTTGGAAGCTATCTGAGAATAGAAAACAAATCACATTCACCGATAAATTCAAGGCTGGTACATTCAAACTACGGGGTGGTTATGACCTTAATTTCTACTCAATAAACCAAATCAAGCGAGTCAGAATTGTCAGACGTGCTGATGGTTACTACGTGCAACTATGCGTCAATGTAGAGCGCAAGATTGAACATAAGTTTACGGGGAAGGTTACTGGCATTGATCTGGGCTTAGAGTCGTTTTATACCGACTCAGATGGCAACCGTATTGAAAACCCTAGATTGTTAAGGAAATCAGAGAAACGCCTTAAAATCTTACAAAAACGGGTTTCAAAGCGACAAAAGGGAGGAGAGAACAGAAATAAGGCTAAACAGAAATTAGCGAGTCTTCATCTGCGAGTAAGTAGGCAGCGTAAAGACTGGTTGGTTAAACTAGCCAGTGCGTTGGTAGCGTCTAATGACCTCATTGCTTACGAGGACTTGCAGGTGAAAAATTTAGTGAAAAACCATCATTTAGCCAAAAGTATTAGTGATGCCAGTTGGTCAATATTCACTAACTGGGTTGATTATTACTGCAAAATACATGGAATTGTTTGTGTAGCTGTTCCACCTCAGTATACCTCTCAAGACTGTAGTGGTTGTGGAGAGAAAGTCAAAAAAACGCTCAGTACCCGAACTCACAAATGTAAGTGTGGAACTGAGCTTCATCGCGACCACAACGCCGCATTGAACGTTCTGGCTAAGGCATTAAAAATGTTAGGACTAGAATATCAAACTACCGTTGGAAGAACGGAAAGTCACGCTTGGGGAGAAACCAGCCTCTATCTAATTCAGGAAACTGATTTAGACAAGCTGATTCGTTGAGCCAAGAATCCGCGTCCCCTTGTGGGCGCGGAGCTTCAATGGAAAACCTTTATTCTCTAGTTTTTTATTCCTATCCGGTCTGAGCGGATGACATTTGTGCCAGCCTTGCCCTTAAGCTAAGTTAAACTGAGAGAATTCTTGCCAGTTCTATAAATGATAGAGTAAAAAAATAAACACATTTGTCAAACAAAGTGTGATAACACAGACAACCTGCTCTGTTGTAGACTTGAAATTCCGTTGTCAACGGCAGAGAGTCTAGACAGGGTTGTATCAAAAACGTAGCTTAACGTAAACGTTGGGATTGGTGAAGTCAATTGGAAAATCATAAAGAAAAAATACTGGTTGTGGATGATGAAGCCAGCATCCGTCGGATTCTGGAGACACGCCTCTCGATGATTGGCTATGATGTGGTCACGGCAGCCGATGGAGAGGAAGCTTTAGAAACCTTTCGCAAGACTGACCCGGATTTAGTCGTCTTGGATGTGATGATGCCGAAGCTAGATGGTTATGGGGTCTGTCAAGAACTCAGAAAAGAATCCGATATTCCCATCATTATGTTAACGGCTTTGGGGGATGTAGCGGATCGAATTACGGGCTTAGAATTAGGCGCCGATGATTATGTTGTTAAGCCCTTCTCTCCCAAGGAATTAGAGGCGCGGATTCGATCTGTATTGCGTCGGATTGATAAAAACGGGGCTTCGGGGATTCCCAGTTCGGGGGTGATCCAGGTCGCTACGATTAGAATTGACACGAACAAACGCCAAGTCTACAAGGGTGATGAACGCATTCGTTTAACCGGGATGGAGTTTAGCCTTTTAGAATTGTTAGTGAGTCGTTCGGGTGAACCGTTTTCTCGTTCTGAAATTTTACAGGAAGTTTGGGGATATACTCCTGAACGTCATGTCGATACCCGGGTTGTGGATGTTCACATCTCTCGCTTGCGAGCTAAATTAGAAGAAGATCCCAGTAACCCGGAGTTGATTCTCACCGCACGCGGTACGGGTTATCTGTTTCAACGGATTATAGAACCGGGAGAAGTCGGATAATTCACCGGATTTTGATGAGTCACGAATCACGCCAAAATGCCTAAATCTGACCCCAATCGAGTGCTGCGACTTCTGCCTTTGTTAGTGGGCGGATTAGGGGGAACGTTATTACTGATCAATCGCACTCTCACCCCGGAGATATTGGACTCACAAGCGCGTTCTGATGCTTTAGGGGTGATATTGAGTGCTGTACTGATTTTAACGGGCTTGCTGTGGCAGCAAGTTCAACCTAAATCTCCCGATGCGGTGACTCTGATCGGTGAAACGGGATTTGATCTCAAATCCGATTTGCCCGATGAGGTTAAGACTGAATTGGCTTGGGCTTCTCATCTGTTGTTAACCAATACTGTAACTCGATCAGTCGTTGTTTTTTATCAAAACCAAGTGTTGCTGCGACGGGGAGTTTTAGGAAAAAATCCTCAAGTTCAACCAGGCCCTATTCTTCAACGAGTCTTAGATAAACAAAAACCTGTTTATTTGGTGAATCTCGCGCTTTATCCCGGTCGAATTGAGTTTGATTATTTACCCGAAAATACACAAGGGGTTATTTGTCAACCGTTAGGAAATCGAGGGGTTTTGATTTTGGGGGCAAATGCACCTCGCAGTTATACCCAACAAGATGAAAAATGGGTTGAAGGAATTGCCGATAAATTGGAAAATACCCTCAGTCAACGCTCAATCTAAATACAATGATTAATAGTGCAGTTTGAGAAGTAACCCCAATGTTAGTTTTATACTGGATTCTGGTTGTAGTCATGCTGGTCGGGATTATCGGAGCCGTTGTTCCCGCTCTTCCCGGTTCTAGCTTGATTTTAGGTGCGATTTTAGTTTGGGGTGTTGTCAACGGGTTTAGGGATGTGGGTTTAGCCTTGGGTGTGGCAATCGTTGTATTATTGCTGAGTGTAGGAATTGACTTTCTCAGTGCTTACTTGGGGGCGAAACAGGCAGGGGCTAGCCGTTGGGGACAAACGGGAGCGGTGATCGGGTTGGTTCTAGGGTTTTTGGGGTTTTTACCTGCTTTACCGTTTGGTGGGCCTCTGCTGGGGATTCTGATTGGGCCGTTATTAGGGGCAATCGTGGGTGAGTTTCTCTATCGGAAAGATTTAGCATTTGAGGCTAGAATTAGGCTGGCATTTAAAGCATCAATTGGAATTGTTGTTGGATCGTTTGTGGGAAATCTGATTGAAGGCATTCTCGCAACCGCTTGTGTGGTCGTATTTTTAGTCACAACCTGGCCTTATAATCTCTAAATCTTGAGGGAAAAACCTCGATGATTTGATGTGGCAATTCCTCCGATCTGAGCCTAGATAATCAGAGGATTCTAGGCTAATCAGATCGATTATCTAAGAAGCTTGACATCCTCTCCGCCGTAAACGACGGAGATTCCCAACATCACTGTTTGGGTTTCCTCTTTCTATGAGTTGACTTACTCAACTGGGTTTCCCCACTTAAGCAGAGATCAGTCTCTCGGG
>NZ_LATL02000317.1:20572-21446 GCF_000972705.2 Limnoraphis robusta CS-951
CTGTTTGAGTGCAGATTTTAGAATGTTTTTGGCGGCGTTTTCATCCCGGTCTGCTACATACCCACAGTGAGGACATTTGTGAGTCCGGGTGTGAGAGTTTTGACAACCTTCTCACCGCAGTTTGAACAATTTTGAGACGTGTATGCAGGTTCAACGGCAATCACCGGAACCCCATAAATTCTCCCAAAATATTCCAACCATTCTCTAAATCTGTACCAAGCAGCATCATTAATTGATTTAGCTAAATGATGATTTTTAACTAAATTGCGTATCCGTAGATTTTCAATCGCTACCAAATCGTTAGACTGTATGACGTGTTGGGCCTGTTTACAAACCCAATCATTACGTCTGCGTGAAACTCTTAGATGCGCCCTACCCAAACGATTCCTGGCTTTTTTACGGTTTTGGCTTCCCTTTTTTTTTCGAGATAATCGACGTTGCAGCTTTTTAATTCGTCGCTCATCTTTTCTTAGAAAACGGGGATTCTCTACCTGTTTACCTGTTGAATCAGTGTAGAAATGGTTTAAACCGACATCCAAACCTGTTTGTTTGTTACTGAGTTCTTTGTTTTCCTCCCTTTCATGGTCTATCAAAAATTGAGCATAATAACCATCGTGTCTTCTAATCACCCTAACTCGTTTAATTTGTTGGAGTTGATAGAAGTGTAAATCTCGGCTACCCCAAAGTTTAAATGTACCTGCTTGAAACTTATCAGAAAACGTTAAATAGCCTCTATCCTCTGAAAGTTTCCATCCCGATGTTTTGTATTCAACAGATGCTCGGACTTGATATTTTTTAAACTTTGGGAATCCTTTTCTACCGGATATTTTTTGCCGACAATTCTTATAGAACCTCTCAATGGATGCCCATGCTC
>NZ_LATL02000318.1 GCF_000972705.2 Limnoraphis robusta CS-951
TATCTATTAAAGAAACAAAAAGGACGCTGTACATACTGTGGATTACACTTCCAAGATGGAGATCTACTAGAAACCGACCATATCATCCCTAAATCAAAGGGTGGTAAAGACAACCGAGATAACAAGCAGTTACTCCATCGACACTGCCATGACCTTAAAACTGCAAAGGATACAACTGGTACTCAAGACAAAGAGCCATTGGAGAGAGGAGCGTAATGAGGTGAAAGTCTCACGTTACGTTCTGAAGCCGAGCCAGAATGGTGACATATCTGGCTTAGGGCAACCGTTCTGCCTTTAAATGGAAGGACGGGCAACTGTGGTTGGCAAAGTGTTCCGAATTTCTGCAGGTCCGATGGAGTCGGACTCTGCCAGAAAACTGTGAACCTTCTACAGTCACAGTAAGACTGGATGCTTCTGGACGCTGGTTTGTCTCTCTGTTGGTTGAAGACCACACAGTAAAGGTACTGCCTCAAGTTGAGAAAACTGTCGGGATTGATGCAGGCATCACCTCCTTGATTGCAACCAGTGATGGGGAGAAAATTGTCAATCCTAAGCATTTCAAGTGCCTTCGATACAAATTGAGGCAAGCTCAAAAAGCATTGTCTCGCAAGGTTAAAGGCTCTAACAATAGGGAGAAAGCAAGGCTTCAGGTTGCCAGAATCCATGCAGCCATTGCTGATACCCGTAAAGATTTCCTTCACAAGCTGACGACTCGATTGGTGCGTGAAAACCAAACGATTGCTGTCGAAAACTTGGCTGTGAAGAACATGATGAAGAACCATAAACTTGCACAAGCTATTGCCGATGCAAGCTGGAGTGAACTGGTTCGTCAGTTGGAATACAAGTGCCAGTGGTACGGTCGAACGTTGGTTAAAATTGACCGTTGGTTTCCTAGCTCTAAACGCTGTGGACACTGCGGTCACGTTGTTGATAAATTGCCGCTTGATATTCGGGAATGGGATTGTCCAGAATGTGGGATGCACCACGACCGAGACATCAACGCCGCAAAGAATATTCTCGCCGCAGGGCTTGCGGTGATAGTCTGTGGAGCGAGCGTAAGACCTGATGGGCATAAGTCCAAAGGGCAGTTGCGAAAAACCAGTAATGGAAAGAAGCAGAAACCTAAATCGTGAGGTTTAGGAATCCCTCGTCTAGCCGCGAGGGAGGATGTCAATATCCAGGGGAGCGAAAATGGCGTTAATGATTCCCGAAGCCGTGCCTTCCGATGCCAGTCAGGGAGAGAAGCGGTTATTTAAAGTCTTGCGGGATGAACTGCCCGATGATTTCTTCATCTATTACGAACCCAACGTCAAGGGTTTATTTCCCGACTTTATCATCCTCAGTCCCGATTTAGGATTATTGATTCTAGAAGCTAAGGGCTGGAGTGCCAGTCAGATATTAAAAGCTGACCATCAAATCTTTGAAATTTGTACCGATAGCCGGGTAGAGAAGTGCCAATCTCCGCTCAGGCAGGGCAAGGGATATCTTGACGCTTTGATGAATAAACTCAAGGATTATTCGATTCTCTGTCAGGATGAAGGCGAATATCAGGGTAAGTTGGCGTTTCCGATGGGCTGCGGCGTCATTATGACCAACATGACCGAAGCTGAAGCTACCGACGAGAATATCTATGCTTTGCTAGAAAAACCCCAGACCGTTTATCGGGATGAACTAGAAGAATGGAACAGCATGGGAGAACGGGAGTTAATTAAGCGCTTGGAGTCCATGTTCACCGTCCGCTTTAAGTTTTGGGGACTGGAAGATGACCAAATCAGCACCATCAAGGGAGTCATTCACCCGGAAGTGCAAGTCAGGGAAGAACCCGCCAAACCAACGAGCGCTCCCAAAAAGCAGGTTATCCAACCGAACGCAACCATTATCAAAACCCTAGACCACAAACAGGAACAGTTGGCTCGTTCATTGGGAAGCGGTCATCGACTATTCTGCGGAGTTGCAGGGTCAGGCAAAACATTAATCCTTTTATCCCGTGCCAAAACTCTCGCTGGGGGAGTGTTCAACCAACGGGTTCTCGTCTTATGTTTCAACATCACCCTTGCTGCCTACTTGCGTTCCCTGATTGAAGCAGATAATAATCCCTTGTACCGAGAGCGCATCGAAATTCTGCACTTCCACGATTGGGCAAAATCAGTAATAGGCAGTTTACCAAATCCCAAGAATTACGAAAGCAGTGATGAGTATGACGAGGTGTTAGGCGATCGCCTCCTGAAAGTTCTAGCATTAATGCCACCGGAGGAAAAATGGGATGCTGTTCTCATCGATGAAGCTCACACCTTCTATCCTGCCTGGTTTAAGTGTTGTGCTGCGGCTCTCAAAGACCCAGAAAATGGTGATTTGCTCATTGTCTCCGACCGTTCCCAAAGTCTCTACAATCGCCAGAAGTTTACCTGGAAATCCGTTGGCATTAAGGCACAGGGACGAGTACGCAAACTCAATCGTAATTATCGCAATACCTCCGAAATTCTATCGGCCGCTTGGGATATGGTGCAGTCCCTCTCCACCGATGACGAAGACGACGATGAGGCCTTTCCGTTGGTCGAACCGGAAGCTGCCCTCCGACATGGCAAGAAACCTGTACTTCATCTGGTCGCTGACCGAATGGCTGAAGTTGAAAATGCGATCGCCCAAATTCAGCAGCTACTTTCCGAAGGTTATGAATCGAAAGATATTGCTGTGATTTACCGTTACCTGGGACGCTGTGAAGCCGAACCGTTTGGTTATCTCACTCAACAATTGAATGAACTGGACTTGGGTTGCTACTGGGTTAATGAAAACAAGAAAAACTATAGTCGGCATCATCCCGGCATTAGATTGATTACCAGTAAATCCGCATTGGGATTAGAGTTCAAAGCCGTGATTATCCCCTGGGTTCAACAGTTCGGTGTAGGTAATGAAGCTGAAGCCAGACGGGAACTTTATGTGAGTATGACACGCGCCCAGGACGTGTTGCATTTATTCGGGTCGGGTCAGTTTCCTGTTCTGCGGGAATTGCAAGAATGCGATCATTTTGATGTGGCTTAGAGTCAGTTCACTTCGTTAACTTATTTTAGGATAATTTCTCATGGATAGCTCTAATACAGAAGCTCAAAAACTAGCTGGTAGTAGTGCATAGTAATGATCTAGGTTCGTAAACTAGCATTATAGTGATGAACAAAATACCAAATTGCACCAATATGATTGTCTAGAGATTTTGAGAATGATCAAGTTTTACGTACTAAGCGGGAAACTCTTTGACATCAAGTGTTATTCAATCGCGCGGAATGCGCCCTCAGGCAAGCTCTTGAATTTAATTCAAGAGAACCTGACGGTTCAATATAACTTGTATAACCAGTATCTTTACCAACCGCACGGTGACGCTTACTCGGTAATACTTGTTCGTAAGCTTCCCAAAAATCAGTGTAACAAATAGCGCATTGACGGTAAACTGTCGGAAGTGAATGCCACAATTGCTTTGCTGATTGGCGCTTTGCGATCGCCAATATATACTCCAAGAATTTCTGGTGTTGTTGCGTCAATTGCAAGCCAAATCCAATCAGTTCGTCCATTTTTTACAATTTTTTTGGAGTTACATTGAGGGCAAGGCATACTGCAATTTTTGCACGACACTTCTGATTGTATCATTACTATGCACGACTACCCATAACTCATAACTCATCAATGAAGCCCAACCGTCAAGCCAAAAACTCCGTTAGTCCTCAATTTCAAACCTTACGCTGGCGGTTACTCGGATCGTACCTAGTAATTATGGTTGCTATTCGGCTAATTTCCGATTTATTAGTCTATCATTTTTTTACCCACAGTCTATATCAACAACTCGACAACCGACTGTTCAACCTGGCTCAAGCGGGCGCTCATAGTTTAGTTGCGATCAAACAAGACTCCAACGCAGTTAATGACACCCCTTACCGTCCCCTCGATGGCGATGGAGATCTTGATATTCCCTGGCAAAATCTTCGCAAACCCAATCAAAGTGTAGAATGGTTTACAGCAAATCAAAATCGTTTAGCCTTTTCAGGAATATTATTTTATGACTTCCCTTTAAAACCGGGATTTCATACTTTTGCAGGGGGAACAATACGCAGTTTAATGATTCCTGCTTACAGTTATAATCAACAACAAACCCAACAACTTGAAGGTTATGTTCGTGTGAGTGAGTCTACCGAGTCTGTAGAAGGAGTTCTCTCAAAATTACGTTGGGGTTTAACCTTGGGCGGTTGCGTCGGGTTTGGGTTAATTGGAGTTGGGGGAATGTGGCTGACTCAACAATCTATTAAACCGATAGAACAGAGTTTTAATCAATTGAAACAGTTTACCGCAGATGCTTCCCACGAATTGCGATCGCCCCTAACTGTGATTAAAACTTCGGTTCAAGTTTTAGAAACTCATGCCCATCATATTTATTCTGAAGATCGAGAACAATTTCAGGCAATTATTAGTGCTACAAACCAGATGAGTCGTTTGGTTGAAGATTTGCTATTACTCGCCCGTACCGATCAATTTAATCAGACATCAACTCAACCTTTTACTTTAATTGATCTCAACGAATTGTTAGGAGAAGTTGTTGAACTTTTAGACTTAAATGCAGAAGCTAAAAATATAACCATTCAATTTAATGTACAAACCGATATCAAAGTTAAAGGCGATGCTTCTCAGTTGTTTCGTCTGTTTCGCAATTTAATTGAAAATGCTCTACAATATACACCATCAGGCGGAACGATTACCCTTTCAACTTATAGAGAAGAGAAACTGGTGCGGGTAGACGTTAAAGATACGGGGATAGGTATTGCTCCCGAACATTTACCTTTTATTTTTGATCGTCTTTGGCGAGGGGATACTGCACGAACTTACAGAGAAGACGGTTCCGGGTTGGGGTTGGCTATTGTTCAAGCTATTACTCGCCGTCATGGAGGAGAAATTACTGTTAAAAGTCAAGTTGGGGTAGGGAGTTGCTTTCAGGTGCGTCTCCCAGTAGTCTAGATAACGGTTGAGTGAAACCATAGACTGAACTTATTTTTTAATTTTAGCTTGTGTGGTGTGTTTTTATGTGCGATTCTCCTTCTGAAATTATCCAACGCACAATTGAATATATGTTGGACATCCGAAAACCTCAAAGATATCGGGTTTCCCCGTCAGTAAAGCAAATATTATCACAATTGGACACCTGACTCCGGGGCGGGTTTATCAGAGTTTTTTATGGGAATTACAGGTTAACTCATAACCCGCCCCTACAGGAAACTTTGGCGGGTTTATCAGAGTTTTTTATGGGAATTACAGGTTAATATCATGTTCGGATAATTAGTGATAAAAAACTTTCTCCTTCTCCTCCTCTTTCTTCTTCTTTATTTCCTCCTGACTCCTGACTCCTGACTCCTGACTCCTGACACTTAATTCCTAATGCTTTCAGACAAATTTTTCCATCCTCCCGAGTTCTTTACTTTTTCGATCTAGAGTAAAAACTGTCAACGCCAGACGGGACTTTGCAGCATACAGACTTTGATGCAAACCGGTTGAAAGGGAAGAACCAACCATGATGCGAACTTTCCGAAAATATCATCGCAATCGATGAGCGATCACTAATTTTTTTCGACTGGAATCGCTGTAAAACGATTGATTACTAAAAATACTCAGTCTACCCAAAGGAGAATTTTACCATGATGTTTAGTTATTTGAATCACAAAACCATTGCTGCTATCGTTGCCGTTAGCCTAGTGAGTTTATTTGGTTGTTCTCAACAGCAACCCTCAGCAACTGTTGAACCTTCTGCTGATACTACGAAAACAGTTGTGAGTGAGACAAAAGCCGAAGATCCAAAAGCCGAAACGTTGAAAAATCTACAAGCGGCTTATAATGGTGAATCTAACGCTCATGTTATGTATTTAGAATTTGCTGAAAAAGCCGATGAAGAAGGCTATGGAAAAGTTGCTCGTTTATTTCGTGCGGCGGCTCGTGCCGAAGAAATTCACCGGGATAACCATGCTAAAGTGATAATATCAATGGGCGCAACTCCTGAAAACGATATTGCTACGCCTCAAGTGAGTTCTACAGGAGAAAACCTAGAAAAAGCAATAAAGGGGGAATCCTACGAACGTGATACCATGTATCCTAAGTTTATTTCCCAAGCCAAAACCGCAGGAAATGAAGCCGCCGTTCAAACCTTTACCTACGCCACCGAAGCTGAAGCCCAACACGCCGAATTATACACTCAAGCCCTGAACAACCTCAATGAGTGGAAAGAAGCAACTCAAGTAATTTATGTTTGTGAAGCTTCAGGACATACAACTATGAATGCGGATGAAACTGCAACTTGTCCTCAAAGTAATGCTTCACAACAATTTGAAGAAATTCTCTAACTTAGGTTGAAGAATTCTTTGAGTATTGGTTAAAAAGAGAAACCCAGATAGAAACCCGGTTTCTCTAGCGAAACGGGTTTTTTAAGGTTGGCTTTTCCGGAAGTGTAGATTGTCCTGTTTGAACCTGTAGCATTTTAGTTTATGAAGCGTCGAGAGTTTTTGACTTGGGTTGGAATTGGAGGATTGGCAACTTATTTACCCGTCGCCTTAGCCGCCTGTTCTCCTCAAAAAACAGAATTACCATTAACAGTGAGTGCAACAAATTCAGAGGGATATCAATCGATAGGAACCCTCGATCAATTAACAGAAAAAGGTCAACTTTTAAGTAAAGAATTGGCGATCGGTTCAGTATTAGTCATTCAAAAACCAGATAATCCTCAAGAAGTGATCGCCGTTAACCCCAGTTGTCCCCATGCTGGATGTTCTGTGAATTGGAAAGCCGATCAAAACGCTTTTATCTGTCCTTGCCATGATTCCAAATTTGCCGCCGATGGTCAACTGTTAGAAGGGCCAGCAGAGGAACCCCTGAAACGCTATGAAGCCAAGTTAGAAGGAAAAACGATTCTTGTCAAAGCCGGATAATTCTCAACACCCAACACCTCACTGGTGACTGATGACTGTTCCCTGGTCACTGATACACTGATAACTATTGTAGGGGGGCGACATTGTTCAGAAATGTCGGTAAATTGGGATAGGGAGTATTGATCAGTTCAATTGACTGATCGCACCTAAATCCGACGAGATCGCGGGGAAATCACGCTTGATAGCTCCTGGGGTCAGATGTCCATTGATTAACCATTTACTGAACAGACAAGGGTTGAGGAAGTCAATATGAAAGCCATGATTCTGGCCGCTGGCAAGGGGACACGAGTTCGTCCGATTACTTATACGATCCCTAAACCGATGATTCCCATCCTACAGAAACCCGTGATGGAGTTTTTGGTGGAGTTGCTTCGTAAACATGGGTTTGACCAAATTATGGTGAATGTCAGCCACCTCGCTGATGAAATCGAAAACTACTTTCGAGATGGTCAACGCTTTGGAGTTCAGCTTTCCTATTCCTTTGAGGGCAGTATTGAAGACGGAAAACTGCTCGGAAAAGCTGTGGGTTCTGCGGGGGGGATGAAAAAAATTCAGGACTTCTATCCCTTCTTTGATGATACGTTTATTGTATTGTGTGGAGATGCCCTAATCGATTTAGACTTAACCGCCGCCGTACAGCAGCATAAGGAAAAAGGTGCATTAGCGACTATCATAATGAAATCTGTTCCCCGGAATGCAGTTTCCAGTTACGGAGTGGTTGTAACCGATGACAAGGGTCGCATTAAAGCATTTCAAGAAAAGCCAGCCGTCGAAGATGCCTTGAGTACCAGTATCAACACGGGGATTTATATTTTTGAGCCGGAAATTTTCCAACATATTCCCTCGGGTTGTGAATACGATCTCGGTAGCGACTTGTTCCCCAAACTCGTAGAGATCGGCGCCCCCTTCTACGGGATTACGATGGATTTTGAATGGGTGGATATTGGTAAAGTTCCCGACTATTGGCAAGCCGTTCGCGGTGTATTATCGGGAGAAGTGAAAAATATCTCGATTCCCGGTCAACAAGTCCGTCCCGGAATTTATACGGGCTTGAATGTTGCGGTCAACTGGGATAAAGTAAAAATTCGCGGCCCAGTCTATATCGGTGGCATGACTCGCATTGAAGACGGTGCGGAAATTGTCGGCCCAACGATGATTGGTCAAAACTGTTGGGTTTGTAGCGATGCCTATGTCAGTAATAGCGTGATTTTTGAATACTCTCGTTTAGGCCCTGGCGTGCGTTTGGTGGATAAATTGGTATTTGGACGCTATTGTGTAGACAAAACCGGAGCCTCGATTGATGTTCAAGCAGCCGCTTTGGACTGGTTGATTACCGACGCCCGTCAGATGTTGTCTGAACCCCCAGCAGAACGTCATGCGATCGCAGATATTCTCAGTGGTTCCTAGATACGCCCATTTTGCTAAACTCGCAAACGATCTGCACTTTAACAAACACTAACAATGTCCACGATTACCTTCGATAGCGGTGCTGGACGCGCTAGCGTTCTTCAATCTCATCTCAAAGTTGCTGAAGCTGGTGCATCCTACAATACAAATCATTCTTCAGCGAGTCCTTCACGGGATGAACGGTTAATCGAAGTTTTGGTGGACATTCCGGCGGGACAGTTAAAGTTTCAAGATAGCGAGGAGCAAAAACTTTTTACCTACTTAATTCCTGATCATCTGAATGTTGAACCTGGGGATATTTTGAGTGTACCATTTGGAGCAATGTATCTGGGTGCGATCGCCATTCGTCTAACCACTCAAATTCCTCCGGGTTTGACTTTAGATCAAATTAAATCTGTTGATGAAGTTGTCTGTAAGGGTTTATTTCCGCCTCACTATTGGCAATTGTTACAACAAATAGCGACTTACTACCAAACTCCCCTTATTCAAGTCATTCGCACGGCTTTACCTCCGGGGTTGCTGCGGCGAAGTCAACGGCGAGTTCGGTTGTGTGTAGATAAGATTCCCTCTGGTGTCGAAAATTTTCTGAGTCCTGCGGCTTTGAAAGTATTTAACATTTTACAAGCCCACAAGTCAAAAGATATGAGTTGGGCTGAACTCAAGAAAAAAGTTAGTGGCGATTATTGGCTGAGAAAAGGATATCAAGATTTATTCGTTAGGGGTTGGGTTGAAAGTTATTTAGAGAGTCCCAAAAAAGTCCAAGCCAAGCAACAACTCGCTGTTATCTTGATTGGTGATCCTCACTCAGCAATTGATGTCACCAAACGTCAACAGGAAATTCTACAAATTCTCAAAAGTTGTGGCGGCGAGGCGTGGCTGACTGAGTTTTTGCGCCTCTGTAAGACAACTTCTCCTACCCTAAAAACCCTGGCTGAAAAAGGTTATGTTCTCATTCAAGAACGAGAAAAGCTGCGACTTTCTCAAGGCATCGAACAAACCGCAGATCAACCCAAAACCCTCACTCCCCATCAAACAAACGCTCTCAATATTATTCATAATTTATCGAGTTTTGCTCAAGTTTTACTGCACGGCGTTACAGGTTCCGGTAAAACAGAAGTCTATCTACAAGCGATCGCCCCGATTTTAGAACAAGGGAAATCAGCTTTAGTTTTAGTTCCAGAAATTGGTTTAACTCCCCAACTCACAGATCGATTTCGCGCCCGTTTTGGAGAAAAAATCTGTGTTTATCATAGTGGTTTATCCGAGGGAGAACGCTATGATACGTGGCGGAATATGACACGGGGAGACGCTCAAATTATTATCGGAACCCGTTCGGCTATTTTTGCGCCGCTCTCACAACTGGGCATCATTATATTAGACGAAGAACATGATAGCAGCTTCAAACAAGATCAACCCGCTCCCTGTTATCATGCTCGTACTGTAGCCTATTGGCGGGCTGAAATGGAAAACTGCCCCCTCATTTTAGGTTCAGCAACTCCGTCTTTGGAAAGTTGGGTGGCTGTTCGGGGGCAGCAAGGCAGAGGAACACCAAAGCATCAAAAAAGCCTTGAACTTTTCGATACTCAAAGCCCTACGCCTCATTCTAAATCGCTAATCTCCAATTGCTATTATCTCTCCTTACCGGAAAGAATTCAATCCCGACCTTTACCTCCTGTGGAAGTCGTTGATATGCGCCAGGAGTTGCGTCAGGGAAATCGTTCTATTTTTAGTTCGACGCTACAACAAGCGCTACAACAGTTACAAGATGAAGGTAAACAGGGGATTTTATTTATTCATCGCCGGGGACACAGCACGTTTGTTTCTTGTCGCAGTTGCGGCTATGTGATGGAATGTCCTGACTGTGATGTTTCCTTGTCTTATCATCATATTCAGGAAGACGCGCTGCAAACGTCTCGGCAGGTTGTACCGATGCTTCGCTGTCATTATTGCAACCACACTCAACTTTATCCCCAACGCTGTCCTGAATGTGATTCTCCCTATTTTAAACATTTTGGCAGTGGAACTCAGCGTGTTGTTGAGGAGTTAAGCCGACTGTTTCCACAATTAAGAATAATTCGGTTTGATAGTGATACCACTCGCACGAAAGATGCTCATCGAATTTTGTTAACTCGCTTTGCTGAACGAGAGGCTGATTTATTAGTCGGAACGCAAATGTTGACGAAGGGTTTAGATTTGGCGGGAGTGAGTTTAGTTGGAGTAATTTCTGCGGATGGATTATTACATTTATCCGATTATCGCGCCAGTGAACGGGCGTTTCAAACATTATTACAAGTAGCAGGACGTGCGGGGAGAGGCAATGACCCCGGACGTGTTATTATTCAAACTTATACGCCGGAACATCCGGTCATTCAAGCGGTACAGCGTTATGAATTTGAGGCGTTTGTTGAGCGAGAATTACAACAGCGACAAGAATTGAATTATCCGCCTTTTGGTCAACTGATTGCCTTAAAATTAAGCAGTTTAAATGAAATTGAAGTTGAACAAACGGCTCAACAATTTGCGGATATTCTCCTTTCATCAGCAGAAGAAATCGCAGAAATTGAGATTTTAGGGCCTGCGCCTGCACCTATATTAAGAATAGCAAATCGATACCGTTGGCAGATTTTACTTAAACTATTACCGGGTACTGAAATTAATAGTATTAGTTTAGAACAGTTGGGAGAGGTTTGTCCCACTTCCGTCCGTCTAATGATTGATGTTGATCCGCTTCATCTCGGCTAAAACAAGGCTATAGGCCATAGGCTAACCTATCCCCTGTTCCCTATTCTCTCGTCCTTGTAATCTGTGTTACAACATCGGCAAAAGTTTTTGCTATCTTAGTGGTATGAATCTTTTTTTTCGGGAAGAGTGGTCATTTTGTCAAACTTTTGTTACCTTTTGTAATAATAGGGTCAACGGTATCCGATTCGGATCGTCGTCCCCCAAGTCTCAACTTCGACTAAGCGACAAAATCTGCTCAACTCAATCAAGAGCCTAAATTTAGAAGGTTATGCCGAGGGCTTCTCGGTTAAAAGCCTGTCTGACCGGGTGCTGCCGACAGTCCGGGGTGATGCAGGAAGTAAACATTAACACGGTTTGTACCGCGTTATATCAGTTTTATAAAGCAGTCAAAGTCTCGAAGTTCAATTAGGAGAACCATTATGAACCAGCCCAGCGAACTTTCAATGGAACAGCAGTTCAATCTATCTTCGTTCAAAATGCAGGTGAACCGTATGAGTCACGAACAGGCTCAAGAGTTCCTTGTTAACCTTTACGAACAAATGATGGTGCGAGAAAATATGTACCAGCAATTTCTCAAGTATCAATGGGGACTCGAACCTAGCCCAGAACAACAGTAGAGTCTGATGTTTGCCGTAGGCAACCTCTATCTCTTACTTTTTTCTACCAGAGAAACGAGTTGGGGGTAATGGGGTGTCAACTGGCATTTCCCCAGCGACAACATTAAGAATGTATGACAACTGAAGCGTGTTATTTTGAAAGTCATAAATTAATATCTTTTTGCTATCTGTAAATTGAGTTGATTAAATACCTGCCTGATCTGTATCGTTATTGAAGTTAATTTTTCAACCCTAAACTCTACAAAAGTTTGAAGTTAACTCGACTATGTTTACCTGTTATATCATGTGCGGATAATTAGTGATCAAAAACTTTCTCATAATCCGACTCTTTCTTCTTCTTTATTTCCTCCTGTCTCCTGTCTCCTGTCTCCTGTCTCCTGTCTCCTGACTCCTGACTCCTGACTCCTGTCTCCTCTGGTGACTCCTGACTCCTGACTCCTGACTCCTGACTCCTGACTCCTGACTCCTCTGTCGTTTATTTATAACTGTTCAACCGGACATGATATTAAGGCTTACGTTCTAAAACCGTCTCCATCACACTCACTAGGTTAAG
>NZ_LATL02000319.1 GCF_000972705.2 Limnoraphis robusta CS-951
CCATTTCAGAGATAGTTTCGGTATGCCCTACCGTACTTGAGAAAAAAATGCTTTGTTCTCTGTACTTGGTGCTTTAAGGTTTTATATGGCCAAAGCATTTCTTGCAAGAACCCCATACCTTAAGTTTTCAAGGTTAATTGCATCGATTAGATGCTGGGTTTTTCAACTGGTTGAATACCCTGCCAGTAGAGTTATTATAGCATTAGAAAGAGCCTTATATCCCCATACCTGAAGGTAGGGGCGTGTGCGGCAATTTTTGGTAACATTCGCGAATCGATAGAACGACTGGATGCTCAACTTCGCAATCTGCAAAATCAAGTCGCTTATTCTATGATTACTTTAAATCTAGAAGAGGCTGTTAGTGCTTCTTCTCAACCTCAGCCAGATTTGGGTTTACAAATCGGAGAAACTTGGGGAAAAGCCCAAAATGCTGTAACTGAGTTAACCTTGGCTTTGGTGAGTTTAATGGTTTGGTTACTGGCTTTTAGCCCTTATTTCATCTTAGTTGGGGGTGCAGTTTATGGTTATCGACGCTGGCGCAAACAACAAGTCAATAACAAAGATTCACAGAGTTTCAAACCCTAAAAAATTTGTCGTTCTGAGCGGTGAAGAATTTCTCAATATCCTTCTTTGACTCAGAACGACGATTAACATAGACTACTTTTGCGATCGCTCTAAGGCATTCCGTTTCCCTAGAAAATCGGCTTTAGTCGAGATATCCCATTAACGCATAGGGATCATCAACGTCGTTAGAAGCAACAGGGCGGTTAACCGTCATCGATGTGATTTGTAGATGGCTGATTGCAACGGGGCGGTTTGCCATCGCGCCGACTGAATCTTCCGAATGCACAAAGCTAATCCCGGAAACACTCTCGGTTTTGAAAATCGGACGGTTGCCCATAATCGTTCCCACGACTTCCAAATGACTCTCCTCAATGGGACGGTTTGGCATGATCATCGCTGAGTGAGCGACTTGAATTTGAGTCGGGGTTGAATTTTCTGATGATTGGGCTTTTGTCGGTTTGGTGTCCACTTCTAAATCCTTACTCATATCTTTTTCCTGATTATTCTCGTCGGTGTTTTCTGCGTTAACGGTGTCTTCCTCACCCTTACTCATACGCTTTCCTGTAGTTGGACGGGTTCGCGTAGTCCTCCTTTTCGTTGTAGAAGAGCTAACAGCCATGTTTGAATACCTTGATTTCTTAAACGAGTTAGCCTACACCTGCATAAACGATTAACCTGTGCCGACTAAGCTGCTGATTTCACCTCATTTTTCAGACTTGCCCTTTAACCGTTTAGCTAAAGTTGAGCTTTATTGTTTGATGAATGCTAAACAAATTATAAAATATTCCAGCACTTAAGTAAATAGCCAACTAAGAAAAATAACATATTGTAACTATAAGTAAACAAAAACGGCACAGCTTCACACAGCCAATTCTCAACAGAAGTGCTACCATCCAAGTTAAACTCCACTGAGCCTCCTCGAAAATGGCGCAATTCCATCTACACTCACCTTTTGAGCCAAAGGGCGATCAACCCCAAGCGATCGCCAAACTGGTCAACAGTCTTCAAGCTAACCATCAATTTACCACGTTGTTAGGCGCAACGGGAACCGGAAAAACCTTTACAATCGCCGCAGTCATCGAGAAAATCGGTAGACCGACTCTGGTGCTAGCCCATAATAAAACCCTCGCCGCTCAATTGTGCAATGAGCTACGAGAATTTTTCCCAAACAATGCTGTAGAATACTTTATCAGCTATTACGACTATTATCAACCAGAAGCTTACATTCCCGTTACCGATACCTACATCGAAAAAACGGCTTCGATTAACGATGAAATTGATATGCTGCGTCACTCCGCTACCCGATCATTATTTGAACGTCGGGATGTGATTGTTGTGGCTTCTATTAGCTGTATTTACGGTTTGGGAATACCTACAGAATACCTGAAAGCCGCTATTGCTCTGCGGGTTGGAGAAGAACTTGATCAACGTCAACTGTTGCGAGATTTGGCTTCGGTTCAATATACTCGTAATGATACCGAACTGACTCGCGGGCGCTTCCGCCTAAAGGGAGATGTTTTAGAAATTGGCCCTGCTTACGAAGATCGGATCATTCGGGTGGAATTTTTTGGGGATGAAATAGACGCCATTCGTTATGTTGATCCCGTCACCGGAGAGGTTTTAAAAAGTTTAGAAGCCTTAAATGTTTATCCCGCTCGTCACTTTGTTACCCCAGAAGATCGTTTAGAAATTGCTTGTAACGATATCGAAGAAGAACTAAAACAGCAAGTTCAATCCCTAGAAAATGCGGGAAAACTATTAGAAGCCCAACGCTTAAATCAACGCACTCGTTATGATTTGGAGATGTTGCGAGAAGTCGGATATTGTAACGGCGTTGAAAACTATTCCCGTCATTTAGCCGGACGCCAAGCCGGAGAATCGCCCGAATGTTTAATTGATTATTTTCCCAATGATTGGTTATTAGTTATCGATGAATCTCACGTTACGATTCCTCAAATTAGGGGAATGTACAACGGCGATCAATCCCGCAAACGAGTGTTAATTGAACATGGGTTTCGTCTTCCCAGTGCAGCCGATAATCGACCTTTAAAAGCGGATGAATTTTGGGAGAAAGTCAATCAATGTATTTTTGTTTCAGCCACACCCGGAGACTGGGAAATCGAACAATCTCAAGGAAAAGTCGTTGAACAAATTATCCGCCCGACGGGTGTAGTAGACCCCGAAATATTTGTGCGTCCAACCGAAGGACAAATTGATGATTTATTCGGAGAAATTCAAGAACGAGTTCAACGAGATGAGCGGGTTTTAATCACTACGTTAACCAAACGCATGGCGGAAGATTTAACCGAATATTTGCAAGACAGAGGCGTTAAAGTTAGATATTTGCACTCAGAAATTAAGTCTATTGAACGCATTGAAATCATCCGAGACTTACAACAAGGGGGATTTGATGTGTTAATTGGGGTAAACTTATTAAGGGAGGGTTTAGACTTACCTCAAGTCTCGTTAGTGGTGATTTTAGATGCCGATAAAGAAGGGTTTTTACGGGCGACTCGTTCGTTAATTCAAACCATTGGACGGGCGGCGCGAAATATCCGGGGTCAGGCGATTTTATATGCAGATAATCTCACCGATAGCATGATTAAAGCCATTGATGAAACAGAAAGAAGACGAACCATTCAGTTTGAATATAATCAAAAAAATGGGATTACACCTCAACCCATTGTTAAAAAGTTGAGTAATGGAATTTTAGACTTTTTGGATGTTTCTCGACGGTTAAACGCCCAACAATTAGAAGAAGTTTATGAACAAGTTGATGATTTACCCCTAGAAGAAATTCCTGATTTAATTGGTCAACTTGAAAAACAAATGAAAGAAGCCGCAAAACAATTAGAATTTGAAGAAGCCGCCAAATTACGCGATCGCATTAAAGTATTACGAGATAAGTTAGTCGGACATTAATTAACCTCTCTTTGATCCCCCCTCGGGGGGATTAAGGGGGGAAAAGAATTTATTCTGATATTAATAAACCGATTAAAATCCTCATTAATTCTTCTAAATCCGCCGGAACCCGATAAAGATTAATATCTTGTCGAATTTGTTTTTCTGGACGAGATAAAACCCCAAATTTCCAAATATCCCCCGTTGTTACCGCCCCCCAAAGCATTTCTGAGGGAGAATTTATCCATTGATCGAGGGCGATTAATTCCACGGAAAGTTGAGTAAATCCCCGGGAAAGATCGGCATTTTTTGCTTCAACCACTAAGAAACTATTTTTAAATTGAACTAAATAATCAACTGAACCTCTGAGGCGATCGTTAACAACAATCGGATATTCTATTTTAAGTTTAGCCCGAAGAAAACGACACAATTCTAACAACACGGGCGCAATAATTACTTCTCGACGGGCGGTTTCACTGGTGAGATCGACAACAATCAAATCTTGTTCAATGCGATTTTTGAGAGAAGTTATCTCAAATTGACCCGAAAATTGAGAAAAGTTAAATTGCGATCGCACTAAAGAATAACCCAATTCTTCCAGAATATCTTCTGGATCGAAGGTTAGCTCAAAATATTTACTAAAAGTATAGATTTGATCGGGTTTGAGAAGGGGAGGTTTAGTCATGGCGAGATATTCCTCAGTCTAAGTGTTCTAACTGTCACTCAAAAAAGGGACTGTCGTTGACAACAATAAAATTGCTAAATTGAAACTACAGTCAAATTATTTTGTATAAGTTCTAGTTTTAAATTCTAGCTTACTTTTAGCCCTCTCTTGAATATTAGCAATAGGAGATTAATCATGGTGACAGAACTCCAAAAAATTGAATCCGTAAACACCCCACAAGTCGAAAATTCTCCATCTACAGAACTCTCAAAAGTCACTCAAACGATTATTAATCCTGAACTTCATCAAGATTTACAACAGTTGTACGAAGCCAAAACCTGTTCGGATTTATTTCAATATGATGTTTTATTGCGTCAACTCGCTCAAAAATATAACTTTGAACTCGAAGAATTCCGTCAAATCTTTGAAAACTACGCCCAGAAAAAATCCCTAGAAACTTCCCAAGGATTTCAAAAACAATCCCGACAAGTCGGATATTTTATTAATCGTTTTTCTTATCATGCGGCGAATTCCAAACTATTTGGTATTCTCGCTGCTTTATCCGGTGTGGGATTTACTTTGTTTCAGTTTGGAACTCAAATGCACAGTTTTGTCACCGAACTTCAAGAACAAAATACTATCGCTCGTCGCCAAGTTATTTATCAAGCTTGGGATATTATTCGCAAAAATCAAGATCGAGAAATTAGCGATAATGAAAGCTATCGTTCCAATGGCGGTGTTACCCAAGCGTTGCAAGATTTACACAGCTATGAGGTGAATTTATCCGGTTTAGAAATTCAACGCACTCAGTTAGTTTATCTAGAATTAGAAGAAGCAGATTTGTCTTATAGTAATTTTCAAGGTTCTAATCTCAATTACTCCCAATTTAACGAGACGAACTTTAACGAGTCAAATTTAGAAAATACCAAGTTTTTTAGAGCTAAATTAAATAATGTTTTCTTGAGAAATGCTCAACTCAATAACGCTGAACTGACCAGCGCACAACTGAATAATTCTAAATTAGTTAACGCCGAACTCATCGGCGCAGATTTATCCAATGCTCAACTCAACAATGCTGATTTAACCGGGGCTAATTTCACGAATGCTCAACTTAATCGTGTTAACTTTGAAGGCGGGGATTTTAAAGATGTTATCTGGACTAACGCCGAACTTCAAAAAGCCAATTTCACCAACGCTAAAAATCTTAATCCCGTAAAAATTAGAGAGGCGAAAAACTGGATAGCAGCAACTTATAATCCCGAATTTATACCCGAACTTTGTTGGGTTCATGGCGGAGATATAACTGCGGTTGATTTCGGTCAATTTAACTGCAAACAACTCTATTTTAAACAATTAGACGCGGCTAACTTTGGCGGTGGAAATCTGCAAAATATTAATCTGATTGAAGCGAGTTTAAAACAAGCCAATCTCAGCCAAGCCAACCTACAAAATGCTTTACTTCATCGGGGTAAATTTCAGGGTGCAAACTTCCAAAATACCAACCTTGAAAACGCCAATTTATTGTGTGCAAACTTAACCGATGCGACGAATTTAGAACCCCAACAAGTTAAAAAAGCAGCAAATTGGCGCTCGGCAATATACAGCAAAGAATTCAATCAAAAACTTGGATTAAACACCAAACCCAGTTTTAGAGTTTGTCGGAAGTAACTAATAATTTAAACAGGATTTCCCGACTTATGCAGATGTTTCTAAAACTTCTTTAATCTGGGGAATCTTCGCTTTTGCAGCATCATACCCTTTTTGCATAATCGGTTTGGCTTGATGAAAATCAAAAATACCAAAATCCATCAAATTCGGTTCAATTAATAAATCCGGTTGGTCTATCTGGAGTTGAATCTGAGTCACTAGCCTTTATCATGCAACCGTAGGGGCGCCAACTTGCGCCCTCATTCTTGCGCCGTCATTTTTGCGCCCTAAGCGGAGATTCCTCATAATGATTGAGTAAATCAGCCGGATCTTTATAAATAGCAATACAACCCGCTTTTTTTAAAACGTCTTCAGAATATCCCCCACATAAAACCCCAACAGTTGACAAGGAAATTTTCTCAGCAGCTTCAGCATCATAGGGACTATCACCCACAACAATAACTGATTCTTTACTCACATTTTCAAAATGATTAAGTGCGGCAAGAAAAATATCAGGATTGGGTTTAGCCTGTTCAACATCTCCTCTTGATGTTACCCCATTGATTAAATCTTTTATACCCAGAAGTTCTTGATAATATTCTACGGTTTTTGGACGAGCAGATGAAGCTAAAACAATCTGATTCCCATCCGCTTTAACTCGCTCAAAAAGTTCTCGAACTTTGGGAAATGGCTTGATTTTATCGAGCAAATTTTCCTGATAGTATTGTTTGCGATAATCGCTAATTTTCTCGCCGTCTTTCTCGATTTCTTCTTGAGAGATAAACTCGGGGAGAATATACTCTCCTCCTTTACCAATTTGTTGTCTTACCTTATCAAAATCAGCATCATAACCATACTGTTTAAATGCTTTCACCCAAGCTTCAGCATGAAAGTGGACTGAATCTACCAGGGTTCCGTCTATATCAAAAATAACAGCTTCAGGCATGAATATTTTTCACTCTAGGGGTTAAGTGTAATTGTTACTGAATCACTTTTATAGTAAACCTCATATGGCAAGCTGTTGTCGTGTACCTATAGGTAGAAACTGGTGAAAATTAAAGACAAGTTATTTTGTCAATCCCTCATAGGGATTAATTTTTTTATAGTAGGGTGCATTAGAGCGAAAAGTTAATGTTGTGATTATTAATTTTATTGTCTGATTTCCCCTACAACTCTAATAACCTAAGTAAACTTGACTCTGAAATTCCCTTTTTCTTGGTCGATAAACTGGTCAAGCTGTGCTAAACTCAAGGAAGTTGGTAGAGGATAACGAGCCAAAATCAGGCGCTTGAGATCTGTATGATAACGAATCATCGAAGCAAAATGTCTCGGGTACTTCTCCTGATCTACACCGACAAAATTACCCTGTTTTTTCGCTTTCTGAAAGATTTGACGCCAACGTTCGATAGATGGTAAACCTACAGAATCCACACCATGAGAAAATAACATCAAATAAATTTCATCCTAGGGATCAGTATTTTCTAAATAATCTTCGAGTGCATCGAGAGAAGAGGGATCGTGCATATGATGTAACTTCAACTCGGGGTTATTTTCTAATAAAGAATTCGCCCATTTACAGCCCCAATTGAAAGCCTGTTTGGGTTCATCAATATCAATCTCGCCGCCATGCTTAACCGGAATCAGAAATGTCTGGGGGAGCCAGGGAATACCCAACGCAGCACAGAGGTTCACCAAAGCCCCGCAGGAAGAACCAATTGCTACAGCCGGATAGGAACGTTGGGGATATTCATTCACCATCCATTGGGCGACAACTTCCGCCCTGACATTCTCCAACTTTTCAGGGGCGATCGCTTCTCCAGCACTTCCAGCAATATAAATCTGTTCTTGCAGCGATCGCGGTAACTGGGTAATTAAATCGGCAGATCGACTAAGATTGCCTGTGTATTTAACTGCACAACGCTTGATCTGGCGATCGCTTTTAGCTTCTCCCGCAAGAAGCCCCACGTCTGACCCGAAAGGGCAGCGTGGGACAGTCGCTCAAGCATCGGACGCAGGTTCCGATGGCGCGACCTTATGAATTGCGGTCAGAGATTATTGGAATTGGGTTGATTTTGGTTTTCGATATATTGCCTGAGAGATGAGATAGTAACCCCACCACAACTAGCGACAAAGTAAGAGCCATTCCAAAAAACATCTTTCCAGTAGAAAGAATTCAAGTGTTCGGAAAACTCTTGTCTTAATTTTCGAGATGTTACAGATTTAAGGTTGTTGACTAAATTGCTCAAAGCCAAGTCTGGATGGTATTGAAAAAGAAGATGAACATGATCATCCTCCCCGTTAAACTCAATTAATTTACAATCCCACTTGTGGAGCAATTCTTCAAACATGAAATGCAGCTTATTCAGTATTTCAAGGGTAAAAACTTTCCGTCGATACTTGGCTGTGAGAACCAAATGCACCTTGAGGTCACTGACAGACCTCCCTTTGCTGACCAAATCATTTTTCATAATCTCACTTTGAAAAACTTGTGTTCTAGTCAGTGTACACTAAAACCACGACACCAAACAAAGGAGGTGATTCAAAGTGCTGAAGGCTACAAAGGTGAGGCTATACCCAACACCCGAACAGGAATTGGCGTTAGCCAAGTCGTTTGGTTGTGCGCGTTGGTATTGGAATTTTGCCTTAAATACCTGCATTCAGCACTATCAAGAAACTGGAAAAAGTTTAAAACTAGCAACCTACAAGGGGATGCTCCCTCAACTCAAAAAGGAATACCCTTGGCTCAAGGAAGATTGTTACTCATCGGTTCTCCAATGTGTAGCAATTAACCTGGACAAAGCTTATAAGAACTTTTTTGAGGGACGAGCTAGATTCCCTAGATTCAAGTCCAAGCATCACAAACAATCAATCCAATACCCCCAAAATGTTACCGTTAGCGGTAAATATCTAAAAATTCCCAAGATTGGTGAAGTCAAAGCAGTATTTCACAGGAAAGTTACAGGAAAGATTAAAACAGTAACAATCTCTAAGTCTTCAACCGATAAATACTTTGCTTCAATATTGTGTGAAGTAGAGGGAAGTGAAGTCAAAGAATCGGGGGACAAAATTATTGGGATCGATCTTGGATTAAAAGATTTTGCAATTATCCATGACGGAGAAACCGCAACTAAATATGCTAATCCGAAACATTTAAACCGTCACCAGAAAAACCTGGCTCGAAAACAGAAAAAACTCTCTCGAAAAACCAAAGGAAGTAAATCGAGAGAGCGATTCAGAAAAAAGGTGGCTAAGGTTCACGAGAGAATAGCTAATTCCCGCCAAGATTTCTTGCACAAGTTATCAAGAAAATTGGTAAATGAAAGCCAAGTTGTTGTCGTTGAAGATCTCAACGTTAAGGGGATGGTTAAGAACCGAAAGTTATCCAAGTCAATATCTGATGTGGGATGGGGAACGTTTGTCAACTTCATCGATTACAAACTTCAACAAAAAAGCGGTCAACTCATAGAAATTGATCGCTTTTTCCCCAGTTCTAAAACTTGTTCCTGCTGTGGTCATGTCGTGGATTCGCTACCTCTGAATGTCAGAGAATGGGATTGCCCTATCTGTAAAACTCACCATGACCGTGACGAAAACGCTGCACTGAATATCAGGAATGAAGGCATCAGAATACTAAATAAAGACGGAGGGAACCCCGTCTCTGCTGATGGAGCCTGTTTAAGACCGGATAACCGCTGCGGTGAAAGGGCATCGGGCTATGAAATCAGAAGCCCACACTGTACCTTCGGGTCAGTGTGGGTAGTTCACGGAGTTCTACTCTCAATGCTCAAGAGTATAACGGCTTTGATTTAACGAGACTTCTAACCACAGAAAGAACTTTTCGGAAAAATAAAAACGGGTTTTGCAGAGGTTACGAGTTTTTGATATTTTCCAGAAGACGGCTATCTGTCAAAATGAAGAAGATTGCCAGCTAACGACAAAAAAATGCCAAAAAAGCAAAAATTTCCCTATCTCGTCGGTTCCAAATGGACAGCCACTCAAAAAACCTGGGGTTGGCGACATTTTCAGGTCGTTAACCGCAAAAATGATGGACAATGGGTATTTGCTGAAATGGTAGCATCTTGTGATCCCAATGTTCGCTTTTGGTTAAACGCCAAACAACTCAAAGATCGAAGCCTCTGGGAACCTGGATGGCAGTCTACACAAGAGTTAGAAAATCTTGAAGGATAAAAATGATGATAGAAAATAACCCTCTACACACTGCCATTCGTTTATCCCAAGCAGCAACAAAGCAACTGCAAACTCTTGGGGAAACTTTAACACCTGAACAAATTACACCGCAATTAATAGCAGAAACGGAAACGCTATTCAAGCAAGCTTTGGCTAATTTAGCAGCAGCTTTGAACCCGCCCAATTTAGATCATATTCCCCCGGATGTCTTATCTCAAGCCGAACGTTTGGGAATTCCTCTTGATGATATTGAAGTACAAGTTGCAATGTCTTCCCATCATCTCAGTCAAATTATCGGCGTATTAGCAGAAATTGACAATCGGGCGGAAAACATTAGACGCAGACGAGAATATTTCTTAGTGAGACTTCCTGACATAACCGTTGAGAAATTAGGTTCACGGCTTCCGGTAATGACGGCTGCCGACTTGCAGGGGCCAACCGAACAAACTCCGGCATCGGTTCGAGACGCACTTAAGGCAAAATACAATCTAAATCGATTAAACCACAAAACGCGATCGCAGAGTTCATTATTTGAAAAAATTAAACAAGCTAAACAAGCCTTAGAACCCCCTGAAGTCGCTTTAGACGAGGAAGATGACTTACCCTTCTGATTGGGTTGAGGAGAGTCAGAAAGAGAAGGTATACAAATGTAAAACTCAGGAGTATCGCCCCATGTCTCAGTCTGAAACAAACCCGCAAAATCCTCAAAATACAGAGAAAGCGAAAGTTAAAGAAAGTTCGGGTTTAGAAGTCATTAGTATTGGTTACGGAGACGGTTCATCCGGTGAAAAACAAGCCAGCTTGTCTCAAGATAAGTTAGATCAAGTTGCAGATAACGTTAACGCTGTAATTGATACAGATCAACCCCAATGGGAAACCGAGCAAGATTGGAATGATACGGCTTGGAAAGTGTGGCTAGGTTAATCAATAATAGGGTTTGAGAGATGTTCAACTCACCACCAAGGCACAAAGTTCCCGAAGATATTCTTTCTTTGTGTCTGAGTGTCGAGCGTGGTTTTTCATCTCTCCCTATAATAATTTTCCCTGAGCCACTTTTACCACTTTTCCCCCAACCATTACTTCAATTTTATCAGCAACTTTCTTCGCTTTCAAGTACAAAATAGAAGGGCGATTAATTTCATAACCTTGTTCAACTTTCAGATCAATTTGATCTTTTTCAAAATAAGAATGCTGAATTAAATATCCGGCTAAACAACCGTTTGCACTTCCGGTTGCGGGGTCTTCGGGAATTCCTAAACTCGGGGCAAACATTCTCGCACTAATTTGATTTTCGGGGCTGTAAGGTTCAGGAGAAAAGATTAAAATTTCTGTAGAATGTGTGATTTCCATCAGCTTTGAATACTTTTCTAGATTCACCTTTGCTTTCTTCAAAGCCGCTAAATTTTTCAGGGGAACGAGGATAAACGGAATTCCGGTAGAAACCTCTTGAATGGGAAATTTAGGATCAATTTCGGAGACTTCTAAACCCAAAACTTCGGCAACTAAATTTACTTCTAAAGTGTGATAAAATTCCGGGTTATTCTGTCGCATCCAGAAAATTTCATCGCCATCTTCATCTTGAGTCCAAGTGACGGGAATTTGCCCAACTCCCAAATTTAAAATCACTTGTTCAAGCGGTTTTTGAATGATTTCTTGTTGAATAATGTAGGCTGTTCCAAGTGTTGGATGACCCGCAAAAGGCAATTCTTTTTGAGGGGTGAAAATCCTCACATCATAGCCTCCATCTTCGGTTTGACTCGACGGAATAAAAGAGGTTTCTGAATAGTTCATTTCTTGGGCGATTTGCTGCATTTCTGCATCGGATAGAGACATGACTCCCTCTCCAAAGACGACAGCTAATTGATTTCCCGCATATTTGTCTTCTGCAAAAACATCAACAATATAAAAATCCATGATGTTTGTTATTCGGTGTAAATGGTTTTCAGTTTACTGTTTTTTCAAACAGCCAATTGCTTCTAATAATCCTCTCGCTTTATTAAGCGTTTCTTCGTATTCTCGTTGCGGATCAGAATCCGCCACTAAACCCGCTCCTGCTTGCACACTAACAACATATTTACCATCAGTTTGAGGACTAACTAACATCGTTCGGATCGTAATTGCACTATTGAGTTGTCCTTCAAAATCATAATAACCATAAACCCCCGAATAAGGCCCACGACGACAACCTTCTAACTCATGGATAATTTCCATCGCCCGAATTTTTGGCGCCCCACTGACAGTTCCAGCCGGAAAACAGGCTTTTAATAAATCCCAAGCTGTTTTATCCTCTGCTAATTCTCCCACAACATTGCTGACAATGTGCATTACATGAGAGTATCTTTCTATCACCATTAATTCATCAACCTGGACGCTACCACTGCGACAAACCCGCCCTAAGTCATTTCGCCCTAAATCAACTAACATTACGTGTTCGGCGATTTCTTTGGGATCTTTGAGCAAGTCCTCCGCTAACGCATCATCTTCAATAGTTGTTTGTCCCCGACGGCGAGTTCCCGCAATGGGGCGTAATGTGGCGATGGTTTTTCCCTCGGGGGTTTTCTCTGCTTTCACCATCACTTCAGGACTTGATCCGATCATCTGCCATTCTCTAAAGTTAAAATAAGCCATATAGGGCGAAGGATTAATTAACCTTAGAGAACGGTACAAAGCAAAAGCTTCGCCGTCATAAGGGGCGGAGAGTCGCTGAGACAACACGACTTGAAAGATATCTCCCGCTTTGATGTAAGCTTTGGCTTTTTCAACGTTTGCACAAAATTGTTCTGGGGAAATATTACTGCGATAACCTTCAATTTCGCTTGAGTTTGGCGGTTGTCTCTCTGGGGTTGGGGGTGTCCATTCTAATAGGGTTCGTTCCCGTGAAAATAGCGGTGATTCTAATTTATCTAACAGTTGGGTGACGCGATCGCAAGCTTGTTGATAAGCAGTTTGCAGATCGCCATTACGAGTATCAGCATAAGCGATCGCTAAAATTTTGCGTTTAATTTGATCAAAAATAATCAAATGATCAACCTGCATCCACAAGCCATCAGGAATTTGATCTTCTGTCGGTTCATAAACTGGTACACGCGGTTCGATCCAGCGAATCAGTTCATATCCCCAAAACCCAAATAACCCGCCAATTCCAGACGGTAACTGCGGTAATTTTACCGGATGATAAGCAGCCAGACAGTTTTGCAAAACGTTAAACGGATCACCGTCAAATTCCTCTATTGTGCCATCACGATAAGTTTGCGTGGCGCGTCTTCCTCGGGCTTCTAACACCCAAACCGGGTTACAACCGACAAAACTATACCGTCCCAACTTTTGACCCCCTTCAACGGATTCTAGCAAAAAACTATAGGGCTGACCCGCACAAACTCGATACCAAACCGAAACCGGAGTATCTAAGTCAGCGACCCATTCTTGATAAACGGGTATAAAATTACCTTGAGTTGCTAGTTGTTGAAACTGGGAGAAGTTCGGAAAAATCATGGCGGTCTAGAGGTGATGAAATAGTAAAGGATGAAGGCACAATTTAATCCTTCATCCTGCCATTAAAGAGCATAAAATTGCTCTACTCAGCGTTAATATAACGCCAAGCACTAGGTTTCGTAAGGTGCTTTGCCACTAAACTTGAGTTTAGCGGGATCGGGATTAGACCCAATATTACGCTCGATCTTACCGTAGAAATCACGACCTTCGTTGACTTTTTCAGGGAAGACACCATCTTTCGGATGCAAGTATTCCATATCACCGTTCGGATAAATGCGGTAGATTTTAAAGTCGTCAATTTTTGGTTTGAATTTTGTCCGAAATTGCGATCCCAAAGCTAGACATTGTTCTTTACGAGACAAATAAAGTAGGTTTTCACCTTCATTCATAATAGCAGCGCCACCTGTGGGCATTTCAAAGACTTGCTCTTTGGAGCTAGTCCAGGTGATGGCGTATTTTTCCTCAACTTGCGCTTTGGTCAGCAAGCCGCCTGTGCTACCGCCGAAAATAGGGGGTTTTCCTGTCAGTTGTTCTGCCATAGAACGTCTATAGTAAGGTTTTTACGGCATCCTATCACTGATGTTGCCGAATCTGGCTCGATCGTAAAGAACCGTTACACATTACAGTTTACAGTTATACAGTTATCAGTTATCAGCGCAAACTTGCGACCCGGCGGAATAGTCGGTAGCAAAGTTTGTAAGAGAGTTACCAGCATTCACAGTTATCACTGGTCACTGGTCACTGTAAACTGATAACTGTCTAAGCTTGTTCCCGCACAACGGAGTTTGCGCTGTCCCCTATTACCGATTAATTTCGGCTTCTGCCTCAACAAACGGAATGGTAAAATGAAATTCACTACCTTGATTTTTACCTGGAGAATCTGCCCAAATTTCACCGCCCCAACCTGTGACAATTTGTTTCCCAATTGCCAGTCCTAAACCTGTTCCGCCAACGGTTCGTCTGAGGGAACCTTCTTCTTGATAAAAGCGATCAAAAACAGCTTCTAAACGATTCGGTTCAATTCCTCGTCCTGTATCCGCTACCGTTACTTCTAACATTTTACTGCCATTTCGTTTGGCTTTAATGGTTACTTTTCCCTCGGGACTGGTAAATTTACAGGCATTATCTAATAATTTGTAGAGCAATTCTACTAACCATTCCCCATCGGCTTTAACTAACGGTAAATCATCAGAAACTTCGGTTTCAATTCCGGGTAATAAACTTTTAGACAAACGGGCGCGAAGTCCACTCACAGCCAAATCTACACATTCTCTCAAAGGCAAAGTTTCAAAATTCCAATCGACTCGACCACTTTCAAGATTAGAAAGAGTTAAAAAATCTTGTACTAATTTTCTGAGTCGTTCGGCATCTGTTAAGGCTGTTTCTAACATCACCTGTCGCATTTCGAGCGACATATCCGGTTCTTGACTGAGGGTTTCTAAACACACTTGAATTGTTGATAAAGGGGTGCGAAGTTCATGTCCGGTGATCGCAATTAAATTACTCCGAGTCCGTTCTAAAGCTTCTAGTTGTTGGTTGAGATCTTCGAGGTTGGCGTAGGTTTGCGCTTGAATTAATGCTGTACTGAGTTGAGTGGCGATCGCATCGACTAAAGACAATTCATCTTCTTTCCAACTGTAAAATGCAGGTTTACATTGATGCAACTCAACCATTCCTAATAACTTTCCCTGATACAAAATCGGAACCATTAACCAACCCCTAATTTTCCAAGAATCAGCCAGTCTTTTAATGGTATTTAGGCTAGAAGCTGTTAAAATTTCAGGTAGAAGATTGCGATTTTTAGGAGATTTTACTGCGGCTTCTGGAGAAAGAGAAGTATCGGCTAAATAAACCCGATCTTGATGTTTGATCACTTGTTCAAATAGCGGATTCCCTTGTAAGAGCCAAGTTTGTCCAACTAGGGAGTCGAGAGAACGAGCGGAGTTGTTTTGAGCGTCACAGCAGAGATATTCATGGGTCAGAACGATCGCCTCATCAGTGGACTTGCAGCGATAGATTAAACACCGACAAGCCCCCATCGCTTCACCGAGTTCTTGAGTGGCGACTTTGATGATTTCATGGGGATTGAGGGATTGTCGAATGGCGTTGGTGATCGAGTTAACAAGGCGTTCTTTACGTTCCTGAGCGGCAAGAGATCGGTAAACCCGCAATAATTTATGTTGACCTGCTTGTAAATAAGTCACCAAGCGATGAGCAAAGGCATCACTGAAATGAGACGGAGATAATTCTCCGGGTATAATACTCGTGGGTTGGGGTTTTTTGGAAGAACGACGAGACCCTGATTTCGACCGATTTCCAGACGGTGAAATCATTCCGTAAACTTGAAGGGCTTGTTCGACTTTGGGACTGAGTTCCGGTCTATAATATATAATGCGCTGCAATAAAAGTTCAGCGACTTTCATGCAGACTTGGCGATCGCTTGTCCAGATTCCCTCAAATAGCCTCGCCTGTTCCATCGCCAGTTGTTCAGGAATCTGGGAATTTCCAGCTATATTTTGACGCTCAACACAAGCTAGACAGGTTGAGTAATGCTGACCGAGAATCACTAGACTCCATTCTAGGCTCAAGGGATCTTCCGGGCCAAATGCAACCATTTCATGCTCTCCAGAAGAGTTCTTAAACTCTGTTTCTGGTGCGGCCATCACATAAACTTGATTGCTTCGTTGGGCGATGCGTCTATAGCGGTGAGCCTCCTGACGATAAAAACGCTCTCGCTGAAAAGTGGCGATCACCAGAGGTTGATCGGTTCCCGCTAAAACCTGATCTTCCATCGCATGAGAGAGCGCTGTCAAGGATGATTTAAAGTAAATTTGAGACCGCAGTTTGGGCATCACTTGCACCAAATCCGCTAGTACCGAGGTCGAGATACTCATCTGGTGGTTAGAGTTGAGGGATGGATTAGCCCTAGTCCTGGCTATCCCAAGCGTAACTGCTCTCAGTCTGATTAGCAGTGTATCACGGATTATAGGGTATACAAAAACAGTTATCAGTCTTTTCAGTTATCAGTTTTTTCACGATCGCCCATCCCCCATCCCCCATC
>NZ_LATL02000320.1 GCF_000972705.2 Limnoraphis robusta CS-951
AATTTGAAACATTCTATACCAAGAACATTTTGTTGAACGAAGGTATCCGCGCTTGGATGGCTCCCGTCGATCAACCTCACGAAACCTTTGTATTCCCTGAAGAAGTTCTACCTCGTGGTAACGCGCTGTAAGACATCGGAAGGATTTAAAACTCGCTGATAAATTTAACCCCCTGCTAGATTGTAGGGGGTTTTAACATTTTAAAATTAAGACTCAAAAACTGATCGGATCATTTCAATCCGATTGCGATTAACCCCTAAATCTGACTCTCCTAAACGAGATGCTGAACGCACATGAATGATTTGCTCCGGTTTATCAAGACTAAATTCTACATCATCTACAAATCCCATAAGGGCTGAAGTGAATTCAGCATAAAGATAACTTTCGGTTTCCGTGATAATTTTGGCGTTATCCATATTTTTGATAATGGTTTTTAGCTTCTCAAAAGCTTCAGTTGGAGATTGATCGCCATAATTAAGCGGATCGATCTGATGAACAACATCCATACTTTGGCTAGAGACACAGTTGGGAGAATCGGGACAATTAGCGAATTTCCCCTCCTCAACCCCTAAATTCTTCGGTCGATTTCCTGAAAAGGAAAAAAGACTAGCAATCATCTGGGGAGGTTGAAATGTTTGAGCAAAAGCACTGGGAATTTCCCCAATATAACTTGATATTGTCAGTCCTAAAGCAACGATTAAAGTTACAATATTCAGCCGAGAGGGTTTGAGAGAAAATATCTTCATGTTTTGTCAGTGTTGTTAAAGGTTTCTGCTAGGAAACGCTAATGATATGATATCCGATTAATGAATGATTATTGTGTAGGGGCGGGTTCTGCCCAAATCTTTGTCCCCTATTAAAGAATGTCAATAAACCCGCCCTACCTCGATAAAAGAATCAATCAACCGGACGTAGTATGAAATACCAATTCAGTTTCAACCCTTGAGTCCAATACCATTTTGGGCAAATTCTTCAACGGTTTTCTCTGAAAGTTCGTGAGTGGTGATCGCTGTTAAAATATCGAGAGGAAGGGTTAAATGAGTCGCTCCCGCTTTTAAAGTGGCTGCGGCTTCTTCGGGTGATTTAATACTGGCTGCTAAAATTGTTGTATTGCTTCGGTGAAGCACAGCCGACATCTCCTCGACTAATTTAATCCCATCGCCCAACAGTCGAGTCGCTCGGTTAACATAGGCTATAGCATATTTCGCCCCTGCTTCCATCGCTACGGCGGCTTGAGCGGCACTGTAAATGGCTGTTACGGAACAAGCAATATCTGGAGACAGACTCGCGACAGCTTGAAACCCGATAGCAGTCGCCGGAATTTTTAACACCGTTTGAGTTCCCAGGAGTTCAAAAGCGGCTTGAGCTTCTGTTATCATCCCGTCTAAGTCAGAAGCGGTGAGTTGATAACAAATTTCTCCCGATGTGGTTTGTTTGAGTTGTTTGAGCGTTTCCGCCGGGGAAAGGCTACTTTTCGCCAATAACGTTGGGTTCGTGGTTATTCCTTTTACCCAACCCCATTGACTGACTGCCCTTGCTTCTTCAATAATCGCCGAATCAAGATAAAGTGCCATTGTTTAATTTTGTCTAAACTCCCCACACAACAGCATAAAGCAAATCACTGAAGTTTAGAAGTTCAGTATAGCACTACGCATTATGGTTAGGACATTAGTAAAAGCGAAAAGTTGGCGGTGTCGGTTTCCGTCCCGCCAAACTTTTTAAGAAGCTGAAAACCTTTTTTATCTAACTTTTGCCTTTTGCATGATTGCCTTTTGCCTAGCGCGTAGCGCTATAGAGGTCATTGATCAATTACCCCTACAAGACTGATAACTGTCTTACATTCCCTCAAACGGCCCCAAAAAAGTGGGTTTAGGATGTAGAATATGAAGATCTAACAAAGCTTTAATAATCGCTAAAATCTCGCGTTGGGTATAAAATCGCATGGGTTCATCTTGATATCTGCCCCAGTCAGCAGTACCGTAACCAACCGCATCAATACCCAGTTGATTGCAAGTGTAGACGGCACGGGGTAAATGATATTGTTGAGTGATTAATACTGCCCGTTCAACTCCGAAGATTTCTCTGGCTCGATAACAGCTTTCATAGGTACTAAACCCAGCGTAGTCAAGTTTGATGTCTTCTAGGGGAATTCCTTGATCTTGAGCGTAGGTTTGCATGGCTATAACTTCATTGTATTCTGGCGTGGCGTTATCTCCAGTCATTAAAATTTTTTCAACTCGTCCCAGATGGTAGAGATCAATGGCACCTTGTATTCGGTCAGCCAGCATGGGCATTGGTGTTCCATCTTCCCACACACCCGCCCCAAAGACAATGGCAACAGGTTTAATCGGAACTTGGTTGATATTGGTATAACGACGATTTTGGGTAATGATTTCAACATAAGAACGGAGTGCTAATGGCGTTAGCAAAGCTCCCAAGAAGATCAGAGGGAGAAAAATATGCCAGTAACGGACTAACCCTTTCGGCAGCATTAATATCCTGCTTGACTGTAGCAGTGGACAATTTTATCGTAAAATGCGGGGTTCAATCTTGTGTGTTGTTGCGTTTGAGGGTATCTTTAGGGCTAAAGCCCAACAACTCGCCCAACAACTCGCCCAACAACTTGTGATTTCTACTGATTAGGGCAGGCAGATTCCGGAAATTTGGCAAAGCAAAGGGTTACTATAGCAATGACCAGGGAGCGTGTTTACAACTTTAATAGGTTTCCTCCTTCTCAAGATACCAGCCCTCACTGCTATAGCTGTTATAATCTATTCCTAACGCCAATCTCCTACTAAAATATAAGGCGCCCAAAACAGAGGAGCATCATATCGATTCTTTTCTTTTAGAAAGGCCAGTTGAGCTTGACGAAGTGCTTCTGCTCTCGATTTTCCTTGAATTAATTGTTCGTAAAAGTGACCCATAAATTCAGTTGCTGACTGATCATTTAAACTCCACAATGATGCAATTGTACTTCTGGCTCCGGCTCTAACTGCCATTCCTGCTAATCCTAAAACGGCTCGATTATCTCCGGGAGCGGTTTCGCAAGCACTGAGAACTAATAAATCAATGATCTGAGTTTTGTTTTCCTCCCAACTGCGAAAAAATTCATCCATTTGCTTAATATTAATCGGCCCATCTGAAGCCAGAATAAATGTTTTTTCAGCTTGTGAACTAAACTGACCATGAGTGGCTAAGTGAATCACTTGAAATCCTTGAGAACTCATGGTTTTTTCAAGATTCTGACGATTAAATTCTTCATTGAGTAACTGTTCACTATTAATAATAATGTCTTGAATTTTCTGTAATTCTTGGGGAACATTCAGCAGCGAAGCAAACTGTTGACGAAATTCTTCTGGCGGTTCGACTAAACCTGCACTCAAAGCATTGACAGGTCTATTCATCGGTTTTGGGTCTAATAATTGTAGTCCGGGCTGAATGACAACCGGATGTTTTTCGATTAGATATTGTTTGCCATCATAAAGCGCTGTCATCGGAATATTTCGCAGTTCATCATCCAGCACAAAAACTAAGGTTTCATCGGCTTTTAATTGAGTTTCTAAAGGTTCAAGCAACCAACGATAAACTTGTTCTGATAATCGTTTAATTTCTTGATAAGCATAGGGCTTTTGAAGTTGAAATCTGAGTTGCTTTAGAGTATTTCTTAATTCTATTTTCGAGACAGGTGTTCTATAATGAAAGAGTTGATTATTCGGTAAACTGGCAATGATTTCTAATCGGTTTTCTAAAACAATTCCATAGATAACGACTGCATTAGCATCAATTTGATCAATCGGTTGCGGTTCTGCTTCTAAACAAGCATCTTGAAAGAAATTATCGAGTTCGGCTAACTGAAGATCTTCAATGACTTCTCGGGCTTGTTTTAGGTTTTCTAGAGATGGAGTTTCTGATATTAAAAGTAGATCAACGAACTCTCGATAAACCGGTTCAACGCGATCGCGAAAATCAAACTGTACATCTTGACGAATGGCAACCAGATCTTTTCTCAAAGATTGTAACGTTTTTACCGCTCCATTATAAGCTAAAATTACACTTTTTGTATCTAATGGTAGCTGATTTTTTAAAATTCTACCGAATTGCCATTGCCATTGATAAACAATTTCTTCAGCTTGAATAGACTGCGCTAAAAATAAAGCATCTTGAGTATAAAGTTTAGCTTCTTGCCATTGTTGGCGTTGTTCGTAGAGTTGACCTAAATAACCGAGTGCATAGGATTGAACTCGGGGATCTGCGAGTTGTTTTGCTTGTTGGATAGTGGTTAATAAAAGCTGTTCAATATTTTGATAAAGTAGAGGCTGATATAAGGCTAACTTCATCAAGCTTTGTACTAAATCTAGTTTAGCATAAATTGCAGTTCGACCTAAAGGAAGATTGTTAATTTTTGACTCTATACTCTGCCAGTTTTCCTTCTCAAACTCAATTTGAGATTGAACATTATTCAAAAAATCTGCATCTTTTTCTGAGTCTAACCCCTCTGTTAATTCTAATAATAAACTGAGATGATTGAGTCTAGCTCTAATTTCAGTTATTACCGCAGAAGATTTAACCGCTTGTTGATAACAATTTAAAGCCGTTTGAGCTGATTTTTTCGCTAGAGTTGGATTGTCTAATTCTTTTTGTTGTTGATAGATAGCTCGTGCAGTATTTGCTAAATTAAATTGAGCGTCTTTAATTTCTTGGGGGGACTGTAATTGTTGAGCTGTTTCTAACAATTCTAACCCAACAACTCCGGCTGAGAGTTCAGTAGAAGTAGAATTTTTGACTGAATAACTCTCTAAAATCAGACAAGAACTTTCATCAATATAATCAATATTACCGAGATTTACTAACAGTCGGAGAATATTACTAAGACTGCGAAGCTGAGAAACTTTCAAAACAGAATCAGGTTGTAATTTTAGTGTTTCTTTGACTTCAATTAACGTTTTCTCCACTCGACGATAAAGCCCCAATCCTTGCAAAGCTTGAGCTTGATTCAGTAAACTTTGAATGATTCCATTTTGGTTCTGAGTTTGTTGATAAGTTGTCTCCGCCAGTTGCCAAGTTTCCAAAGCCTTGTTATATTCACCTAAAGAAAAGTAGAGGTTTCCTTGAATGTTCAAAGCTTGAGCTAAGGTGGCAATCTGTCGATTATTGTTATTTGAAACAGAATGCAGCAACTCTAAACTTTTTTGAATGGCTTGCGCGGCTTCTTCCCACTTTCCTAATTTTTGTAGACTCAGAGAAAGATTACCGAGTGCAATGGCTTGTTTTAATTTATCCGTTTCTGTTGTCGCAACTTCTGTCCAGAGTTGTACCGCTTTCTCAAAATCACCTGCTTGATAAAAATCTCGACCTTGTTGTTCGAGTTGGGAAATAGAATACTGTGGTTTTAGAGGAGTTATAGAAGCTGTTTTGAACAAAGAAGTGAATGTCGATAATTCAAAACCCATAACAGGTTTTTGACAGGATAATCCCATAGCCAAGAAAAATCCTAACAGCACCCAGAGGACTAAGTAAAGAATTTTTGTTAAAATAGACAATAGAGATTTTTGGGTGATCATGGTTAAAGGTTTTGCATTTCCAGCGATCGCCAAATCTGCGTTCAAACTCAAAGCGCCATCAATAGAAATGCCGGAAAAAATCCTCTCCAGAAAAAACACCAGACTTCACTTGTAGGTGCTGCTGGTGTATAGATGTCAATCGAGATCACTGCAAATGGATAGGGCGATTATTAACCTTTTTTGCGTTTCCGGTTAACCATTGAAGCCTCAACCGGAAATCCCACAACCGGGATAACTTGATGTTGGCGTTCCGCTTCAAGCTGTTTTAACTCGGTATAATCAACCCAGTGAATGCAATCAACCGGGCAAGTCTCTATTGCTTCTTGTATGATCTCTTCGGGATCACCATCTTGCCGAAACACTCGACTTCGCCCATAATCAGGTTCGAGATAGAAGGTATTACGGGCAACATGGGCGCAGTGCTTGCAGCCGATACAGGTGGGTTCATCGACATAAACCCCTTTTTGCCGCAATGCACCCCCCAACTCCGGCTCAAAGCCTGAACGCTGTGACGCATCCCGCAAACCCCCTCCCAGTTCCGGTTCTAAACCTGAACGTTCTGGTGTTAGGTTAATCGACGATGCAGACCATTCAGACATTAGGCACTCCAACGTTGGACAACGAGACGAATTGAACCATCTTGGTTTTGCTGTTGTTCGGCAATTTGAAAGCCTTGTTTGCTGCTTTGACTAACAACGGTATGATAAGCATAGCGTTGAGTCACCTTGTTCACAAAGCGATCAACGGGGATGGGTTGCTGCCAGAATTGCAAATCAGCGACTAATTCATATTCAGTCCCATTCCAGCTAAAGCCGATATCATAACCATTGTTTTGTTCAATCAGAATTTCAGCCGAACGAGTTTGACCTTTGTAGCCTCTAACTTCTATTGGGCCTGATTTCCAGTCAATTTTTAGATCCGATAAAGCGGCTTTTAAAGAAGTCAGATTGCGAATTTGTGTTTTGATTTGGCTAAAGTGTGACATAGACGCTAATGTTGAACGAATTGAATGAATTCCGGGGTAAAGTTTACCAATTGCTAAAATTGACCTTGGCAGTCGCCGTTTGAGATTGATGGTGTGTTTGTGCAAAATATTCAGAAGTAGTCTCCTGAGTTAGCACGACACCCAACTCCGCTTCAATGGCTTTAGTAACCTCCTCACAGGAAGCACCGACAATGCCAGTGACTTTTTCCTGGACTCGGCCATCGGGATAGATCACGAACTCTAAGGTTTCCATAGATTGAGCTGACTGCTACAAGATATTGAAGATCCTCATCGACACTGCTCGGGCAGTGACAACAATTTTTGCGATCGCTTCATCATTTGACTGACTCGCAGATCCCTACATCAATTTTGACGAATGGATCTAAAAGGAGTCATAGCTTCACAAAACTTATTAATATCTGAGGCAAAGGGTAAATCATATGTTAAGTTTCGCGTAGATTTCCCCCAGAGTCAAGGTAGTTTTACTCAAAGCTTGCTTGCCTTGTCTCCACAATAATCAACGATAATAAAAGATTGTCTAATCAAAAAATGATGCTATGAGTCAAATACCAATCCAAAAAGAATTCACTCAATCTCCCATGCGAGTCGGCATACTGGGATTTGGGGGATTAGGACAAGCGGCGACAGGCGTTTTAGCCGCCAAACAGGAAATGCTTTGGGTA
>NZ_LATL02000321.1 GCF_000972705.2 Limnoraphis robusta CS-951
TATAAAACCTTAAAGCACCAAGTACAGAGAACAAAGCATTTTTTTCTCAAGTACGGTAGGGCATACCGAAACTATCTCTGAAATGGGATGAACGACTGGGGAGACTCACCCCTCTGGAGTAGGTTAGGAAACTAGCTTGCTGTAAGGGTTGTCAATGAATCAGTAATCCAAAGCCGTGAGGCTTGGAGAATCCCCTTTCTTTAGAAATGGGGAGTATGTCAATCAGTTCGTTAGAAACTTGTAGCACTTCCCCAACAGAACCGGAACGTTCCATAATTTTTAAAACCATTTCTTCAGACTTGCGAAGATTTCGCAGTCGCGCCTGAGTATCGACTAATTGATCAGAAACATCTTCTGCGGTAATCATGCGATTTTCAACCGTTCCGAGTTGAGTTAAAGCATCAAGGGTAGATTCAAGTTTGTTTTGAGGAACCCGCAACTCTAGAAAAGCAGTCTGACGGCTGGAACCGCTTTGGGATTGACGATCTTCAAATCTAAGGATGTCGCCCTGTTGTCGTTGAACCAGAACCGTTACCGATGGCATAATCTCATCTAAAGATTGTACAACCAGAGTGAGCTGGGCGCGTTTGATCAGTTGGGGCTGTTTTTGAGGAACAGCGTCAGGAGGAGGGGAAGAGGGCGGAGAGATCGCAGGGGGCGCAGGAGCGATATCTGCGATTTGAGGAGCGACTTCTAACTGAGGGGAACTCCCAGACTCGCCCGAAAAGTTTTGAGGGGCGGAAGCGCAACTGGAAAGAGAGATAATTGATAGCAACGCCCAGAAAAAACGAGTTCTGCTGTAATGGTGATTCATATAACGATTTTTAACTAACGCGATCAAGCTTCAATGCCAACCCCATTGACTCCGGATGATCCAAAGTTGAATTTAACCCTAGTGATATTTGCTCAAGCGTTTCATCCTCTACTCGGTGTTTTCTCCAATACAGATTGTAAAAATAGAGGACAGCTTTCCCGAGTCAGGTTAAAATTTAGGTATTCTTCCGGAGTTGGTAGAATGCTATAACAATCAGCTTTACGAGAAATTGCCGAGAGTCGTCGGGAATCAACAAGCAAAAACGACACACAATTACAATTTTAGGGGGATGACGATGAAAAAAATACTGGTGATTGAAGATGATCAACCGATTAGAATCAGTATACTGGAACTGTTAACGATTGAAAAGTTTGAAGGGATAGGGGCGGAAGATGGAAATGAAGGTTTACAGCTCGCTAAAGAGCTTCAGCCGGATTTAATCATCTGTGATATTATGATGCCTGATCTCGATGGTTATAGCGTTTTATATGAATTACAACAAGATTCAGCGACAGCAAATATTCCCTTCATTTTTATAACGGCTAAAACTGAACGTCAGGATCAACGTATCGGAATGGAATTAGGAGCGGATGATTATATTACAAAACCCTTTACCACCAGCGAACTGCTTGAAGGCGTTAAAACCAGACTCAAAAAGCAGGAACATTATTTATCACAATATAATCAAGAACTAGCTTATTCTCAAAAACTAAAGGAAAAAATTCAAGCTTTAGAAGAAATAAGTCATTCTAAAGAAGAACTGCTCACCCAACTCTCTGAAGATTTACGCGCTCCGCTTTCGACGATTCAAATGGCGGTTAAACTGCTGAACATGACGCCATCTTCTCAAGTCGATCCCCTAAAACTGAAAGAAAGACAAAAACGTTATCTAAAAATTTTACAAGAGGAATGTAATCGAGAACTGGAAATTTTGAAACAAATTTGCAACATTAAACCGGAACAAACAACTTCAGAAACCAAACCTCTGCGTTGGGGTTAAAAGGTATAGGGAGATGGGGAGATGGTTACTTTGAAGGGCGGGTTTATATTAGTTATCGCTTAGATACATAAATCAATGGGGAACCCGCCCCTACAAGACTGTTAACTGTCTCCCTAAATCATTAAGTTTTATCGATTCAAAGCTGACCAAACCTCTAATTTGGATTCGACTCGACGAATCACCTCATCTGTAAAGTCACTCATCATCATCTGACCCCCTAAATCGGGAGTGGCTTTACCCTCGTGTAGCGTTTCAAACACACTCTCATAGATAGCCCGAGAAGCCCGTTCCGCCTCGGGAGTTCCTACATAAACCAACAACGCCGCCCCCGCCAAAATCATCGCCATCGGATTGGCAATATTTTTCCCAAACAAAGCCGGAGCGGTACCATGTGGGGCTTCCGCCATCACGGTTGTCACTTGAGTTGCTGTTTGATCAAACCCCAAGACGATACTCTCTGAACCTGCTATACTGCCATACATTTGCAGTACCATATCAGAAAGCAAGTCTCCATCGCGGTTCAATGCTGGAATCACCAACGCCTCCCCACTGGTTTGTAAGAGTAAGGCAAAAGTGGCATCAATCAACAACGGTTGATAAGCAACATCGGGATAACGTTGAGACGCCGCATCCAATTCTTCCTTAAACATCCCCTCATACAGGGGACTAACGGTAAATTTGGGGCCACCAAACACCTTCGCACCGACACGACGGGCGTATTGGAAGGTAAATTCAGCCACCGCCCGACAGGTGAGACGAGAAATTTTTGAAGTGCGGAAGGCGATTTCATCTCCATTTTCCCCAGACTCCCGCCACTCTTTGGCCCCGTAAGCGTCATCAACCGCCATACGGACAATGGCAATCGGTGCATAGACTCCGCCAATGGGGCGAATACTGGGAATTCGTCGGCCAATGCGTAAAATCACTTTCGCCTGCAATGCCGAGCGTAAAATGGCGTTAGGACTGCCGACATCGCCGGGAATTTCCGGGGTAATCGTAGCCGCTTTCAGGGCCAGTCGGCTTTCAGAAGCAGTAAGGGCTGCTTGATGAACGACTTGATTGTTAGTGGCTCGGCGATTTTCTAAACTCAGATCAAAATCAAGAAAGTTCAAGGGCTGGCGAATCACGGAGGGGTTGAGGACGCGCAAGGCTTCAGCGAGTAATTCTTCTCCGGTTTGATCGCCGTGCATGACGACGAGATTGGGGATATGTTCGCTCATCAGCACAGGAATTGACTTAGGATCGTACTTAAGATATCACTAAAGTTATGCAAATTGCTAGTCTGCTCAAGAAATTTGAAGATTACATTCAATTCCCGATTGAAGTCGTTGATCGCGTTCATCTATTTTCTAGAATTTTTGTTGTATGCTGAACAAACTGGCTTTTCCTCTGATTGGCATTAGCATTCTCATGGTGCTTATCTTTGCCGTACTTTCCTGGAAAACTTCTAATCCGGTTGATCATTTAACAATTGCGACCGGGGCAAGGAATGGCGAATATTATGCTTTTTCTCAAGCCTTTTCCGAGGTGTTCTCTAAACACCAACCCCGAATTAAAATTAATGTGATTGAAACGGATGGCTCCAGCAATAATCTAGACTTACTACAAAGTAAAAAAGCGGATTTAGCTCTGGTTCAAAGTGATCTCTCGATTCCACCGGATACTCAAGCGGTTGCTTTTTTATTTCCGGAAATGTTTCATTTGATCGCGACTGAACAATCAAAAATAAACCTGGTTAGTGATCTCAAAGGAAAACGGATTGCTTTGATGCCAAAAGGAAGCGGTTCTTATAATTTATTTTGGGTATTGAGTCAGCATTATGGATTAAATCCTGGAGATTTTGAAACGATTTCTGTTCCTCCTGATCAAGCCTATACTTTACTCAATCAGGGAAAAGTTGATGCTTTATTTCGGGTGATTGCATTGGGAAATGTCGGAATTAATCAACTGCTGAGTTCAGGAAAAAACCGTTTGATTCCCATAGAACAAGCTGCTGCACTACAACTGTTTCAACCCGCTTTAGAAGCCAGTGAAATTCCCAGGGGAACTTATAATGGTTCGATTCCTATTCCGGCTAAAAATTTACCGATTGTTGCTCTGAGATCGGTTTTAATTGCCCATAAAGATGTCAATAAAGATGTGATTTATGAAATGACCCGAATTTTATTTGAATCTCGCAATGAATTAATGGCTAAAACACCGCAAGCCGCGATGATTCATCAACCGGAATCTTTAAAAGATTTCTGGTTTTCTTTTCATCCTGGAGCGAAAGCTTACTATTACCAAGACGAACCTTCATTTTTAGAAAAATATGCTGAACCGATGGGGTTTGTGCTTTCAGCTTCTGTGTTGGGAATTTCTACGCTTTGGCAATTTAGACTTTGGTTTAAAGGACGACAAAAAAATCGAGCAGATTTCTATAATTTAGAACTTCTGAGCTTAATTGATCAAATTAACTCGACTCAAACCCTTGAAGAATTAAAAAGTCTTCGTCGGCAATTATTTACAATCTTTAAAGAAGTGATTGTTGATTTGGATAAAGATCGAATTTCCTCAGAATCTTTTCAATCTTTTACGTTTACTTGGGAAGTGGCGATCGCTTCCATTCGTCATCAAGAAAATATACTGCGATCTTCTGATAATCAAAACCTCCTTAAATCACCATTAAGTTAAAATAGTTGACTCATAAATCAGCTCTAACTAAAACACAATCGCCATCTTTTTTAGCTTGTTTGAGTGCTTTATTTGCCAGTTCAATTAAAGTTATAGCTTCTCGAATAGGAGTCGGTAAGGTACTGGTAACGCCTAAACTGATGGTCACATAATAATTCATCGGAAAACCTTGATGGGGAATCTGTAATAATTTCACCCGAGTCCGAATGGCTTCCGCCACTTTAACCCCACCTTCTAGATGAGTATTCGGTAAAAGAATGGCAAATTTTTGCTGATCATAACGAGCGACCAAATCCCCAGGTCGTTTAGCGGTTTCGAGCAGAACAGCCGCCACCAACTGCAAGCAGGAATCTCCGGCGGCATCTCCATAGGTTTGATTGTAATGTTCTAAACCATCAATTTCACAGAGAATTAAAGAAATAGAGGATGACTCCCGTTGTAATCGTTTCCACTCAATTTCGAGCATCTCATCAAAGTAGCGATTATTAGAAATTTGAGTGAGATCATCTTTAATTTTTTGTTGTTTTAACTGGTCTTGAAGCGCGTGAAATTGTGCAGATAATTGAGCTTGTTGAATGGCAATGGCGACTTGAGTTGCAATTTGAGTAAAAAAATCTAATTCTGAGGGTTGCCAATATCGATGACTACATTGATGAACCACAAGCATTCCCCAAAGTTGAGGTTGACCCGGTTGTTCTAAGTGACAATTGTGGATTAAAATCGGCACAATCAGTTCAGATACAATTCCAAGCTGCAACTGTTGGGTATGAATTGACGAATCAATTTCTGAAGGATTACAAACTTTTCCTTGCTGAAGTTGGTGTAAAATTTTATCGGAGTTCCAGGAACTATACAGAATGTTTTTCAGGCTAATGATTTGAGGACTAGATAGAGCTTCGGAAAGCAGGGTTTCTAGATTTACGATGGGCCGATGATAGATTAAAACCCGATCAGCCCGGATAATTTTTTGAATATCAGTTGCACTTTTATCGAGAATTTCTTTGAGACTTGCTCCTCTATAAATTGCCTCAGAAATTTTGCCCAGTGCAGACTCACGCTCTTGGAGCAGATAGCATTGAGTTTCCCATGAATCATATTTATTCATACTCCAGATGTGATCAAATAACAAATGATTGGATTTGGCTATTGATTGACCTGTTGATCAGGCGGATTTTAGCTTTTAGTTCTAGTTTAACCTCGTTTACAGATTTGTAACTCATTTTGGGGGGGTCGGATACCCTTCTCAACAAAAATCTGTAACAAACCTGAAAATTGGTCTGCACAACTGAGGCTTTAATTGGCTGCTGCAAAAACGCGATCGCGTCCGTTTGTTTTGGCTTGGTAGAGGGCTTGATCGGCTCGCAAAATTAAGGTTTCTGGCCTAAAAGGTGACTCAGGAATCAGGCAGGCGACCCCAACGCTAATCGTGATATAGGGTTCAACTGGACAGTTTTTATGGGGAATTTGCAGCGATCGCACTTCAGCACAAATTGTTTCGGCGACTAAAATAGCACCTTCCTTATCCGTTTTTGGTAAAATGATCGCAAATTCTTCCCCTCCATAACGGGCGACTAAATCTCCTGATCGCTTCACGGTTTTTCGCAATGCCTCAGCAACCTGTTGTAAGCTATTATCTCCGGCTAAATGACCATAGGTATCGTTGTAGCGTTTAAAATAATCAACATCACAAAGAATCAGCGATAAAGGAGCCGCTTCTCGCTGTAGGCGATTCCATTCTTTGTGTAATGTTTCCTCAAAGAAACGATGATTTGCAACTCGAGTTAAACCATCGGTCATTGCCATTTTTTCGAGTTCTTGATTCGCGGTTTTGAGTTGCTCATAAAGTTCCGCTTGTTGAATCGCAACGGCTATCGGTGTCGCCAATTGTTCAAGCAAGAGAATTTCCCATTTTTCCCAACGACGAGTTTGATTGAGCTGATAAGCAATTAACACACCCCATAAGTGATTTTTATGGCATGAACCCGTTGACGAATCTTGAGTAATAATCGGGATAATTAACTCAGAAGTTATCCCAAATAAAAGCCAAAAAATTTGGATATTTGCTTCGAGATTAGCTTGATTAATATCATCAATACTACTAATGATTCCTTGTTCTAGCAATGATAAATATTTTTGAGGAATTAAAACATCATTCGGTAAATTTTGAAAAATCTTTGCTAAATTGGCAGTAAAAGAATTAGCAACAATATTTCCTTGCTGCTCAGAAATAATGTGATAAAATAATACTCCATCAGCTTTCAAGAGTTGTCTAACTTCAGCAACCGTCGTTTGTAGAATTTTTTCTAGACTTAAAGATTGACGAATCCGTTGAGTCATCCCGCTCAAAATTCGATTTTGTTCTAGCTGATGATGAAGTTGCAGTTCGAGTTGTTTGCGTTTCGTTATATCTCGCCCAATCCAAAGCAATTCTTGACGTTCAAAGGGATTTCGACTAAAGATAGAACAGGAAAAAGAGATAATAATCTCTCGTCCGGTTTGGGTTTTACAGTCAACTTCAAAACTATCAGAATGAGTGGTTTCTAGGATAAAATCTGATAAATCAACAGAATTTTTAGAACGTTGCTTAGAAAAAACATGAAGGATCGATTGATTAATTAATTCATCTTCACGATACTCTAATATATTTTGAGTCGCTTGATTAACTTTAGTAATAATTCCTGATGAGTTTGTAATTAACAACATATCATTCATCGAGTGAATGATTTTATTCGTATAATGGTTCGCTTGTTCGAGTCGGGAGACTGAGAGTTCATATTCTTTGTAAATCTGGCTGTATTTTTGCTCTCTGATCATCCATTCAGTCTTGTCATCAAATAAAATAATAATTTCTCCATCTAAATAGGTAAACTCTTCATTTTTGAAAAGATAAACATCAAAATATACTGGAGAAGTCGTTTCTAAATTTCTGGCAATTCCTTTTAACTCAAAGTGACTAATTTTTTCTTCCAAAAGTTGGTCAAAAATATCTTCAAGTCCCATTAACTCCGGAAAGCTCAGACTAATCTCGTTTCCATGTTTAACATTTGTAGGACAATCCGAAAATCGACCAACATTTAGAGAAAATTCGACAATAATACTGTCATTATTTATAGCAATATATTCATATTCTATCTGACGTGGAGCGAAAAAATTTTTGAGTAACTCATTCATGGGTTCATTTATCAAACTCTTTTCACTAAAAACTTAAAAAAAATAAATTCATACATTTTCTTTTTAGAATCAAAACTTAGAAATAAACTGATGAGATAACACCTGAAAGATTTCATCTACATAGGCTCCTGTTTTTGCCGAGGTTTGATAAGTTGATAAGATTCGATTTTTTTCATTTTTTTTTGAATCAAATGATCTCTGAACTAATCCCTCCAGGCTTTCAGGAGCAAGCAAATCAACTTTATTTAACGCAATCACAATCCACCCTTTTGGATTAACAGATAAAAATAAATCAATATGTTCAGGAATATGATCCAAAGTATCTGAACGAGTCACATCCCCCACTACGACCACACCACTCGCCCCTTGTAAATAACTCGGCGTAATTCCTTTAAACTTTGTATGACCTTCTAAATCCCAAATTAACAGTTGAATTGAATGCTCAGATTGAGTATCAGTTGCCATTAAATCCACTTGTTTTCGAGAAATTTTTACCCCGACTGTCGAGAGATACTGATCACTAAACTGACGATCTACAAACCGACGAATTAAACTTGTTTTTCCCACTCCAAAGTCACCTACTAAACAAATTTTTTTAGAAATTACAGACATGACTACTTACCCAGATCTTCTCGTGGTATTATCTCAAAAATGACAGCTCGACTCAACCATTCTGGGTGATTTTCCTCAACTCCAGGTGGAGGTTCATTTTTTCCGATTGCTGTCATCCGTCTGCGATCAATTCCATAACTTTCTAAAGCCGTTTGTACTGCTTGCGATCGCTTCAGCGCCAACTTAGGATTTCTTTTCAACTTTTCTGCTGAATGAGTATACCCCACAATCTTAACATCCAAATTTGGATATTGCTTCAAATATTGAGAGATCGGATAAATTTTAATAATCATATCTTCCGAGTGAAATTTGGGAGAATTCAGATTAAAATAAATTCGGGTTGCAATCGGTAAAGGTTCAACTTGTACCGTTGTCAAAACTGACTTAACCCCCTTAATTTTCTCGAAAGCTTGAGTCACTTTTTCCAGATCAATTTGCTGAAGTACGGTTCCTGCAATTTTAACTTGATCGGGTTCATACTGAGTTGAAATCGAGATCCCATTCATTTGATTCAAAGTCTCCGTCATCCGTTGAACTTCAGCTTCAACTAACACTGGATCAGCCGGAACCTCAACAGCTATAATATCATTCTCAACCGTAAAATTCGGTACAATTTGCTGCACAATAGCTGCTGCTTTCTCTCGTAATCGCTGATTCGGTAGTTTTCCATTCAAAATCACGGTATTACCCTGAGCATCTACCGCTAAACGATAAATTGCTAATTCAGGTTCAGAATCTAGAGCTTGAGTCACTTGAGTTTCCAGGCGATGAATCACATGATTGCGATATTGAACAATGGCTAAAGGAATCAAAACTGAACCCAAAATCACACAACTGAGAACTAATAAAGTTTTTGGAGATTTACCTTGCTGTTGCTTTGATCCCACTTCCATCAGCTTTTCTAACTCCGCTTTAATCTCAGGGGGAATGGTTTCTGGATCGCCATCAAACGTCTCAATAACAGTTCCATAGTTTTGAGTGATTTTAATCAGCGTTTTTCTAATTTTTTGGAGAAAATGCTTGCGAATTTCTCCTTTAAGAATCACCGCTAGATAACAATATCCAGCTACTTCAATCACAATTCTAGAATCCCCATATTCTATCTCATTAAGTTCTTGAATTTCATCCGCTTGTACAATACAATCATTGACAAAACTCCGAATCGCTGTCAGCATTCCGGCCAACATTTCCGATTCGAGTTGAGCCTCATTAGACTGCTGAACCTCTGAAATAATCAAACCTGAACCTTTATGAATCAAAAATACTGCTAGAACTGTACATTTTATGACTTCCTGTAAAATCAATTCAGCCTCAGAAACCCCCTGGACTCTCGCTCGAATTTTGCGGTTAATCCCCTCTACACTTAAAGCATTTGAAACCTTATCATTAATTTCTCGAATCGCTTCACCCAAATAGCGAGTAATCGTACTTCCAATCACAGGATAAAGCGCATCAACCATCGAATCTCGCTCTAAACTCACCTGTTCTTTAATCACTTTACCCATTGTTGGCGCCAAAGCATCCACAATTTCATCTCGATCTATCCGAATTTGTTCTCGAATCGCCGCCCCAATTTCTGGCCCAATTGCTAGGGCAATTTCTTGGGGAGAATTGCGAATTTGATGTTTAATCGCTTCGGGAATCAAATCGGCAATTGCTGCACTCATTTTTTCTCTATTATCCCTAGATTTAGCGATAATAATCTCATCAATAATTGGCTTCAAAGCCTGAATCACATCTTCTTTAGAATGATTAATTTTATGACTCAAAATATCCGCAATCCAGGGACGAATTAACTGCATCAGTTGTTCCGGTTCATAAATCTGATACTCTAAAGACTGTAACTGAGTAGAAATTTTTTCAAGTAACTGACGAACTTCCGGTAAATCAGACTCAAAAAGTTGCTGTTTTAATTGTTCAAAATCGGAGCGTGTCGAGCCAAAAATTAAATCTTGCAGTTGTTCCAATGAGTCATCAGAAGCAGACCCCCTAGACTCAACACTTAAACCCTGTAACTGTTCTAAAAAATCGAATGTTTCATCAGAAATAGATTCGCTCTTAGATTCACCCGTTGAGGTGATCTTCTCCTCTGTTTTTTCCGCTTCAATTGGAGCAACCGAATAACTGACATCAACCGCATCAGAGGGAACTTCTAACAAAGTTTGCAGAGAAATTAGATCAATCTCCTTCTCTGATGGCTTTGATTTAGGCTGATCTGTTTCTCTAAACGTTTGAGAATTGGCTTGAGTAAAGTTAACTTGATCAGAAGTAGATAAAGGTTCTGATTTTTGATTAATCTCCGACTTTTCTACGGTTTTTTCCGCAGGTTTAGTCGGAGAGGGATTAACAGCCTCAAATAAAACTTCAAAGCCTTTTGATTCAACAGATTTATCTGGTTTTGAGGAGCCTAACGGTTGATCTGACGAGAGGTTTTCTTTCGGTTGTTCAGACTCATTCGAGTGAGGTAAAATATCCGATTCTGGAGATGTTGAAACTTGACCCTGAGATCTTTGTAAATCAAGCAACAGTTCCAGTAAAGGCTCTAACGCTTTTACCTCTGAAGCCTTTGATTGATCAACCGGAGATGCACTGGAATCAAACGAAGAAGAATTAGGTTTTTTTCTTGAGACTGCCATCACGATATCCTAACGATTGATGTTATCCTTCAGGAAGTAAATAATCCTCATTCACTTCTTTTTCAGTCGCTCCCTTCAAAGCCGGGACAAACTCCGTTTTTTTCAGTCTCATTCCCACTTCAAACAAAATTTCAGCCATTTCACCCCGAGCGACTTTTGCTTCACTTAAATGAGCAAAACGACGTTCTAACTCCTCAAAAACTTGAGTTCTCAGCGTTTGAATTTCCTCATGCAGCTTATCTCTAGATTGAGAGATTTCTGACTTCATCGCCTTCGTTTGATTTTCTACATTGTCTCGAATCGCATCAATACTATGAGAAAACTTGCGATTTGTTCCCTCCAGTTGATGGCGAATATCAGCCGTTTCTTCCTGAGTGCTGAGAGTTAAAGTTTTAATTTTTTTCTCAACTACATCTACCGATATCTGAAGTTCACTCAACAACGCCATCCGCATTTGTTCAATCCGATCCTGAAGATTTTGTTGAATCAAAGACAGATTTGACTCCAATTGCTCAAAACGATTATTGTATTCTCGGGCTTGCCCTCCGAACAAAATATCACGAATTTGATCGATATTTCCCAGGCGTTCCCGCATTTCTTCTTTAGATATTTCAGCCATGAGTTTTTTGTCCCTGTAATTTGACAAAGGGTTTAAATTGAGTTGCTATCCAAATTAGCACACTCACCTGTTTAATCTTAGTTTAACTTGCACAGTCAGTCAGACTCTAATCAAATTTTATCAGTCTAAACCGTTTCAGAATCGGAATTTCCTCAACCTCAACATCGGTTTCCCTCAACACCCACAGTCAGTAGAGCGGTACAATAAAACCAGTCCTCTCTCAACCTCATGCCATCTATGACCAGTGCTACATCGGTAAAAACCGAATACGAAGTGATTATTGGACTAGAAACCCATTGTCAACTGAGTACAGAAACCAAAATCTTCTCAAGTTCTTCCACTGCCTTTGGTGCCGATCCCAACACCAATATTGATCCCATTTGCATGGGACTCCCCGGAGTTCTCCCTGTCCTCAACGAAAAAGTGTTAGAGTACGCGGTTAAAACACGAGTATCATAGGCGGATAATCCCAGTTCGGTTTCATAGCGATGACGTTTTTGGGCGGGAAGTTCAGG
>NZ_LATL02000322.1 GCF_000972705.2 Limnoraphis robusta CS-951
CCTGCCAGTTGAGTTATTATAGCATTAGAAAGAGCCTTATATCCCCATACCTGAAGGTAGGGGCTTTACGGCAATTTTTGGTAAAAACCCTCATGGAAGAAGGCGTTAGCGGTGCGGACTTGGTTATCGCCTGTATTGGTGCGGGGCTGCGGGCTTATACCCAATACGACTCGGTGGAACTTCCCAACGGAGACGAACTCGACGCCAACACCTTCCTTGATGAAGTGCAAAAAGAAGTCTTGGAAACTGTTCTTTCGGACGTGTTGCTGTGCGATAAACGGGGAGTTTCCGCAGTCGATAAACCCACCCAATATTACATCCTGGGACGCTATGAATACGGGGAAGCCATTGTAGAATTTGACGAAGCCAACACCCTGGCGCGTGGGGTGGGTATCGAACTTGATGGCTCCGGCGGTTTGACCGATGGTAAACTGGCGTTAGTCACAAAAAACAAAAATAAAATACAGTTGCGCGACTACAGCGAACGGGGCGAAAACGAGGATTTGGGCATACAAAAAACCGAAAAACAGCAAACCTTTAACGTCAAACCCCAAGCCATTGGCGGCGCCCCCACATTAATCGATATTTTACATCGACTGTTGTGGTTATCCGAACACAAACCTCAAGATATTACCAACTTTCTCGCCCTGGCAATGCCCGACACCTCTCAACTGCGGTTAGTCGCCCAAGCGTTAGCCGGACGCGCCCTCACCCCCGAAACCAGACAAGAAAATATTACCAACCGCACTCGGGAACAGCAAGCCATTGATACACTTTTGGCCTCGTGGAAACGGGTAATAGAGGACAACTTATTTACTCAGAGGGGTTAGGGGTTAGCTAATTTACTCAACTCCCAACACCCAATCCCTAAAACCCAATACTCAACACCCAACTCCCACTTCCTATGATTCAAAAAACGATTCAAGCCCAAGAGATAAACCTCCGATATCTGATCGATAACTTCAACTTGCAATGGATACGAGACGAGCAGTTTTTTCGAGAATGGCAAGAAGATTTACCGGAAATCACCGATTTAGAAAAGCAATTGTTAGACCAAGTTCAGGAAGGGTTTTTTAATTTATTGCAAAATCCTCCGGTTCTCGAAGATGTTGTTCGGATGGCAATTTTAGACCCGATTTTATTTATCGGAAAATTCTTTCTTTATCCCTATTACATTCGTTCGGAAGAATCCGTTCTCTTAGAGATACCGGAGGGAGAGAACTTAATTAAAGGTCGAATTGATACTTTAGTTCTCAAAGATAAATTATGGGTAATGGTCATCGAATCCAAACGGGCGGAATTTTCCATAGAAGCGGGTATTGGTCAACTGTTAACTTATTTGTTAGCCAGTCCGAACTTAGACCGTCCAAATTACGGTTTAATTGTTACCGGGAGCGACTTTATATTTGTTAAGCTGGTGAAAGTTGAAAATATTCCTCAATATGCAACCTCGAAAGTGTTTGTAACTCGCAACCCCGGCAATGAACTTTATGATGTGCTGCGGATTCTTAAACGCCTCAGTCAAATTGCAGTTAATGAAAATTCAACTTAATAATTTGATGATTTGTTGTTAAATAAATAGCTTGATTTTATTCTCACAAATTTATAAAGCTTAAACCGCAATAAAAATCAGATAAATTTTCTCACGCATCCGATTAAAACCTTCTACGTTAAACCCAAAAACAATGACAGCCTATCAACTCAAACCCTGGACACAAGTTGTTACCCCCCACGCTGATATATTAGCGGGAAACCTAGACAATGCGACCTATGCAGCCAAATTAGGATCTGTAATTCGCAATGAAGATAGCTGTCCTTTAGTTTACCGCGACGCCCGGAAATTTTTTGAGGCGACTTATCTCACCGGGGAACTGAAAAACCTGTTAGAAAGTGTTTTAAAAAGATTGGGAGGAGAACCCGGCGATCGCGTTTTGCAGCTAAGAACTCCCTTCGGAGGCGGTAAAACCCACGCCCTCGTCAGCCTCTATCATATCGCCAAATCGCGATCGCAATTACACAACTTTCCTCTACTCTCCAATCTTCCCGACCCCGGTGAAGTCTCGGTAGCCGCATTTATCGGTTTGGATGTTAACGCCAGTACCGGGATACAAGTTGAAAATGGCCCCCGCATTCTCACCCCTTGGGGTTATCTCGCTTGGCAATTGGGCGGACAACAGGCGTATAATTTGGTCAAAGACAACGACGAAAACCGCATCGCCCCCGGAAACAATGAAATTCGACAAATATTGGGCGATCGCCCCAACCTGATTTTAATGGATGAGTTTCTGGTTTACGTCGAAAATGCGATGGGATTAACCGTCGGAGACTCTACTTTCGGGCGCCAAGTTCTCACCTTCATTCAAAAACTCACCGAAGTTGTTGCAGACCGACCCAAAACCGTTTTAGTCTATTCTTTGCAAGCCAGCGTCCAAGAAGCAGTCGGAAATGAAGGGTTGTTGAGTACGCTTGATAAATTGGTCGCCCGCAACGATGCCAAAAAAGAACCCGTTTCCGGCGATGAAGTGATGCAAGTCGTTCAAAAACGGCTATTTTCTGATATCGGCAACCCGGAAATTATTAAAGAAGTTGCCCGTCAACAGGCGGAATTATTTCGCAAGTTTCGAGAAAGTTATGCCACGAACAACCGGGAAAAACAGGAGGTTGAACGGCAAGCCAATTTGTTAGCCGAACGCATTGAATATAGCTATCCTTTCCATCCCGACTTATTAGATTTAATGTATCACCGTTGGGGAAGTTTGCCAAGCTACCAGCGAACTCGGGGGGCGTTGCAGTTTCTCGCCTCGGTTATATATTCCCTCAAACAAAGCAATGATAACTCTTGGTTAATTACCCCCGGCAATATTGATTTTAACAACGAAGCAGTCCGCAACAATTTCTTTAGTCAAGTTGGGGAACGAGACGCTTACAATTCTGTTATAAATGCCGATTTAATTGGTCGTAAAGCCAAAGTCAACGCCATTGACAAACGCATCGCCAATGATTCACCTGCGATCGCCAGTTTGAAGGTAGGAAGTCGTTTGGCTTCTGCTATTTTAATGTATTCTTTCGGTGCCAGGGGAGGGGAAGATCGGGGGGTACTCGAACAAGATATTGTGGCTTCCTGCCTCGCAGAAGGGTTAGAGCGAACAATCATTACTACGGTGTTAAGTGATTTGCGAGATGAATTGTTGTATTTGCATTATGTTGGCAAGCGATATCGATTTGAAACCAAACCGAATTTAAACAAATTAATTGCCGATGAGGAAAGCAAAGTTACGGGCGATGAGGTTTTAGAACTGATTCGCGATTCTCTCAATCAAAATCTCCAAAATTCTCGCGGAAAGGTGGTTTTATGGCCAAAGGATTCGGCGGCGATACCAGATAGAATCTCTCAGTTTATTATAGTGTATCTCGACCCTAGTTGGGCAGAAAAAAGTCAGGAAAAAGTTAAAGAAGATGCTTTAATTTGGTGGGAAAATAGGGGTAATGATAAGCGGGATTATAAGAATGCGTTGGCGTTTATAGTTCCAAATTTAGCGCAAATGGATAAGGCACGAAAAGGGGCAAGAACGGCTTTGGCGATCGCCTCTTTAGTCGCACAAAAGAAAAAATATAAATTTTCCGCAGAAGACGGGGAGGAACTGGGTACAAAGGAAAAAGAGGCAAATTATGAAGTTGAAGCGGCGCTGCGCCGACTGTATGAATATATTATCCTACCCGTATTTAATCCCAATATTCAACCGCCGAATAAACTCGAAATTATTGACCTCCATTCCCAAATTAATACCAGTCATAAATTACAAGAACGAGTTTTTGAAGCGTTGAAAAACTATGTTTTTGATAGCTTAACTCCTAATAAATTGCTGCGAATTTCCCAGCTAGACGGCGAAGAAAAAGACTATATTCAAGCGGAAGAATTGGTTAGTTATTTTTTCCGTTTTCCCAATTATCCGAAATTGTTGGGGATTGAACCGATAAAAACGGCAATTCTTCAAGCAATTGAAAAGGGGAATTTGGGTTATGTTCCTGCGGCAACGTTTACTGCGGGAGAAACACCAACGGTTGAGAATGCAGAATTAATCAGTTTCAACTGCAAAATTCCTGCGGATGAGTTAGATTTATCCGGTTATTTGTTATCTTCCGGGTTGGTGAACCGACTTCAAGAGGAATGTAAATCCGCCAATTCTCCCGAAGAAGTTTCGGAAAATGCGGAGGATGTTGGGGAAGAATTAACGCCTGTTGATGAGAATTTATATTCGGTTTCTACGGGTCAAACCTCGGTGGCGAAAGAGGATATAAAAACCGTTGAATATAAGTCTGAAAGCAGCAGTATTGTTAGGCGTGTTTCGACAGATATTAGCGATGGTAAAAAAGCAGCGAAGCACTACAAGCTGAGTTCAATTGCAAATAAAACTAATATTTTCCAACTGTTTGAAGTGTTGCAAACCCTTTCAGATAAAGCTGAAGATATGGTTATAAAAATTGAAGTGAAGGCACATACAACTAAGGAATTTGAGCTAAATTGGATTCGGAATGCTATTGAAGAACCTCTAGATGAGATGGATATTAAGGCTGAGTCTCATTTAGAATAAGCAATTGTTTTTGGAGAGGGGAGGGTTCAGGGGGTGAAAAGAGGGCTACAGCAGATGGCTGTCGCTACAACTAACTGATTGACATGATACTCTTTATACCTTCCAAATAAAAGTTTTTGAGACGTGTTTCAAAACCACTAAAATCAGGTTCACCATTTAAAGGAGTTCGTAGTAATTCAATTTGTTCATCTAATTTATCTGAATCCGGAGCATTCTTGCCAAATAAATTAAAATTATCAAGTTTAGACTTGGGACGATAGTGTTCAAAACTTGAGACTAAGACAACTTCATTTCCTGTTATGTATCCCTCAAATCCAGGGAAAAATGATTGATTTCCATATTGATAAGTTATACCAAGAACAGGCTGAAAAAATGTTAAATCATCCCAGTCAATTTCAGGTCGTATGATTTTTTGTTCATTTAATTTTGAGCTAACAAGCCCAAATTCTGAACCAAGCTCTTTAGACAGATCAGAGACAACATCATAAATTTTTTTAAGAATTTGTTGAGTTAAATTTTGAAATATTTTTTTTTCTAGATTACTTGATGCTTTGTCTTTGATACAATCTAATAAAACTTCAGTTTTATTATGTTTTTTATTTTCTGACTCTAAAAGATCTAATAAAGCATTTCTAAGCGCAGGGATAGACTGCCAACGGAAATCTATTCTTCCTTCAAAAGCTCTATCAAAAACCCTATTAATTTTGGATAGTATATGTTCGGGTAAAGCTGATAATTTTTGTTGGGCTTCTTTCATCTGATGTGGTTTACTTCCTTCATAAAAAAGCTGCGTAGGAACTTTTCCTGTTATAGCAAAAAACAAAATACCACAAATTTGTGTTATGTCAGATCTTGGATCTCTCTGTAAGTTACTTTTTTGTTTATGTTCTGGAAGATGCAAAAATCTATTTCCTAATTCTTGGCCTACAGGTGTTAAACTTGTATTATTGTCATCAAGTTTATTGAAAGAAATACCAAAATCTATCAATAATGGACTAGCAATGTCATCATTTTTAATAATGATATTGTCTGGCTTAATATCTCTATGTACTATACTGTTTTGATGACAATATTCAAGAGTTTTTAACAAAAATATCGTCAATTTTATTCCCTCAAATACGTCCATTATTTCACTCTCTATAAAATCAGACAAAGTGCTTCCATCTATAAATTCAGTCACCATATAAAGAGGTATATCTTCTTTAAAAAGATGGGAATTTGAATCAATTAACTTTGGTATCCCTGGGCAATTCAATACATCTAGAGCAGTTACTTCGATGTGCATTCTCGAACGTCTTTCAAAACTTTTTTGATTCTTAAGTATTTTGAGTACATAGTTACCAGTAGGAAACGAGTCGTTTTTAGGCTTAACTAGAAAAGTTAGACCTTGACCACCGCCACCAATTTGTTCAATAGTTTCCCACTTTTCATTCCAAGGTTTTTTCTTATTTTTGCTCATAACAAACCTCAAAAATTAATGTTTAAAAAACTATAATATAAATCATTATACTACAAACTCTCTATTATATTATCTCAACTTTAGTATGTTCAACCCTGTTGAACCTGTCAAAATACAGCCTGTAAGCTTTGGGGTTTGAAACCTTTTGTGAACCAAATTACTATTTGTAGCGGCTTGCAAATAGTTCTCACTGCCTTCAACAAACTAACTAGCTTCATTTAAGAGTTAATTCATAAAACAACACTAGGGCAACAGCATCCAAATTATCACGATTTGACTTGGAGCGCCAACTGGTGAAGTTGAAAATTGCGATCGCAGAATTTCCCATCTTCTACGTTATTATGTCCTCGTCGATCGCAATTCAAATGCTATTGCAATTTTGGGATGAAGATCGCCCAACGAATTAATAGTGGTTAAAACAATGCTGAAGGATAATTGATGATCGAATCGGGATTTAATTTACATTCTCATTAATAATTAGAATATAAAACCTTAAAATTGTAAAGTTGTATGAGTGACTTGAAACGCTATTGGATTGTCGTCCACTATGAAACCGAGTTGACCGCAGAAACGGAGTGGGATGCTTGCCATAATATTCGTCTGGGCAATACGATTGTTGAAGAAGCGAGTATTGCTGCCCAAGAAATCCCGTCCGATGCCGATATCAAAGCGTTGATTACTCAAACGAGGCTTACCGTTCGCGATCGATGCGGCTCTGGCTATTATTCTTAAGCAATTGTATTACAAATTGCAGGATTTTTCCTTACTCAGACTAACTGCAAGTTGCCGATCCGTCTCTCAACACAACCAACGTGTCGGCGATCGCATCAGTCCCCCAACTTTTTCTCAAACTGCGATCGCTTCAATGGGTTTAGAATAAAGATAGATATTCCTAAATCATTTCAATCCTATCAACACGATTAGGATAAAAAGCGAGGTACTCTTTGATTTGTTCAACCGCCTGATAGGGATTTTCATAAGACCAAATGGCATTTTCGGCAGTTTTACCATCGACCGTAATGCTAAAATAACTAGCATCTCCCTTGTAAGGACAATGGGTGGAATGTTGGGTTGGCTGTAACCGTTCCATTGCCACATCGCCGCGAGGAATATACTGCACGGGCGGTGACATTCCTTCCCTCAGTTCCAGAGCTTGGGTTGTGTCTGCTATCGTCTGTCCGTTAAAGGTGACTTTGACTCGCTTCGGTTGAGGAGCGATCTTGATTAGATGATTTGCGCCTGGCATTTTCATTAGCTGATCAACTACAACATTTCCAAGATATCAGATTGGGAGACGCTGAGAATATTAAGCATTCAATTCGCTTGATTTAGAGTTCGATACCCATTACATTGAAGGTAAAGTACCTGTCTCAATAGCCTTCGCCCGTCAAAAAGTAGATAATCCATTCCCAATTAAAATAAAAGGCGCCCAGTAATAAGGATGACTAAAACGATTGTCTTGAATCAAATTTTGACTCAAATTCACTTGTGCTTGTCTCAAGGCTTCCGCTTTGGTATATTTCCCAGACAATAAAGCATTATAAAACGCTTCCATAAACACCTGCGTTCCTTGGTCATTAACTATCCATAATGACGCAATGGTTGCCAACACTCCCGCCTGCTGCATCTGATAGCCAAGTCCTAAAATTTCTTCTCCATTTCCTAACTGTCCGCCCACTGCGGTTTGACAAGCACTCAGAATAACTAACGTCACATTGGGTAAGTTTAACGTCTCAATTTCTCGTAACGTTAAGCGATCGCCATCTCCAAGTAAAATAAAAGAATCTTCGGGTTGACCCGGAACAAATGCGGCGTGAGTTGCTAGGTGTACGATAGTATGATCGTTGAGAAAAGGAATCACCGCATTTCGATTAAATTCTCGATTAATTAATGTTGTGGTTTGGGGAACTCGTTTGGCAATATTTTGAACTTCTAACCCCGCATAAGTTAGTCCATCAAAAGAAAATTGCCGACTTCCCACCTGAACTTGATAATTTCCACTGCTAAATGCCCCCGCCAAAACTCTTAATTCTTTAGAGTCTTGAGAACTTAGATCCGTCAGAGAAGCCGCCGTAATATTATTAATATTAAATCGTTCAATTAACCATTGATTTCCATCGTGAAGGGCAGAAATTGGAATATATCGCAATACACTATCCGGCGCATAGATAATCGTTTTTGCATTGGCTTGAGTCAGATCCCCTTCAAGGGGTTTAATTAAAATTTCATAAAGGCGTTGAGCAGAAATTTTTACTTGATTTAAAGGTACTGATGGACGCACAATATCTAAGCGAAAATCTACAATGACTTGATTTAATACTTTTCGTTCAATCGTAACAGAACGATGAATGGGTGGATTAAAAGGCGTGACTAAAATCAGTTCAACTCGGTTCTCTAAAATGAGAGGATAAAGAAGTACAGCAGTTGGTTCAATTTGACGCAATTGACGCTGTAATCGATTAAGATTGGGTAAGTCTAAGTTCTGACCTCCGGTGGTTTGTGAAAGTTGTTGTAACTTGGCTTGAACTTCTGGATTTTCGATAAAGTTGTTGAAGTCTTGACGAACTTGCTGCTGAATATTTTCTAATTCAACAATGCGCCGATTTTGTTCCGGTGAACGTTCTTCTGGAGAAATTATCCGCAGTTCGTTGAGTTCTGTTCCCAATTGAACGATTTGATTTTGAATTTGAGTATATTCTTGATAGGCTTGTTGTTCTTGGGGAAGAAGTTCAATTCCTTCGGACGTTTGATTGTTTCCTCGAACATTATTTAAGTATTCATCTAATTCTTGAACTTTTAATAAATCTAAAACTTGCTGTGCTTCTAAAACTCGATTTTGCTGTAAGAGTAAATCCGCCAAACGGCGATAGGTATCCGCCACCGTTCCGGTATAAGATTGTTGCTGTTCTGTGGAAAGTCCAGAAATATTTTGACGAATGGCTTCGGTGACATTGACCGACTTTTTATAAAAGATAATCGCGAGTTCAACTTTATTTTGTTTGTCAAAAATTTCCCCCATACTGCTGAGGGTAGAACGTTCCCCTTCGGGATTAGCAATTTCCTGAAAAATTCCCAGTGCTTGTTGATACGCAACCAAGGCTTCGGTCTGATTTTCCAAGTTATTATAAACTAACCCTAAATTGTTTAATGTGGTTGCTTCTCCAAAGCGATCGCCGAGAGTTTGACGAATGATTAAGGCTTGTTGGTAGACCTCAAGAGCTTGAGTATACTGTTGGTTAATATTGTAGATAAATCCAATATTATTCAGGCTATTTCCCTCTCCGGGTCGCTCTCCAATCTCCTGTCGAATCTTTAAAGATTGCTGATAAAATTCAAGGGCTTTGTTATACTGTTTTTGAACTTCATAAACCAATCCCATATTATTTAAAGCCTGTGCTGTACCTGCGATATCGCCTATTTCTTCACGCAGCGTTAAAGCCTGTTGATAGAATTTTAGGGCTTCATTGAACTGACCCAAGGTATAATAAATAGCGCCAATACTATTCAAAGTTTGACCCACACCTATTTGAGCGCCAATTTCTTTTTGAATGTTTAAAGCTTCTTGAAAAAACTTTTGTGCTTGAGAATATTGGCTAAGATTTTGATAGACCACACCCAAACTGAGAAGAATTCGAGATTCAATATAGCGATCGCCAAATTCTCGGCTGATAGCTAGTGCTTTTTGATTGTATTCTAAAGCATTCGGGTAGTTTCCTTGTCTACTGTAAACGATGCCAATATTATTCAAAACAAGTGCTTGAGGAGATTTTTGATTAAGTTCTTGCAAAATTGCTAACGCTTGTTGATGTAAAGACAAAGCTCGATTATAATTTCCTTGTCTTCGATAAACCACTCCCAGATGATCTAAAGTTCGTCCTTCTGTATGGCGATCTCCTATTTTTTGACTCAGTTCAATGGCTTGCTGATAAAATTTTAACGCTTCGGGAAATTGACTCAAACTATAAGCAATAACTCCCCGTTCGCTCAACGCAGAAGCTATCAAATTTTGGTAATTTAAAGACTCTGCAATTTCTAAAGCTTGTTCAACAAATTCTGTAGCTTGAGAATATTGACTGAGTATGCGGTAAATCACTCCAATATTGAATAAGGTTTCGGCTTCACCTCTTTTATTATTGGTTTGTCGAAATAATGCGAGTGCTTGTTGGTAGGTATTGAGAGCCGCTTTAAATTGACTGGTTTGAAATTGTTGCTGACCCGTTTGCAGTAATTGCTGAGTAGTTGGGTTGAGAGAAAGTTTTTCTCCCTGAATCAATGAACTTTCTTGTTTGGTTATCGGATAAGTTTCTATTGTTGGGTGTAAAGATTTAGAGAAGACGAGGATTGAACCTTGAGTTAAACTCGACTCAAAAAGTCCAGTAATAATAACAATATTCAAGAATTTCATAAGCTTTTTTGATGGATTTATAGAAAATTTTATCGACTCCCACCATCGGGGCCATGAGGAATACGTTGCTCTGGTGGTCGAAAAGGGGATGTCAATTCGGTATCACTTTTGACTCGATTTGGCATTGGATTTGGCATTGGATTTGGCTCCGAAATTTCAAGAGAATCTGGTGTTTTATTTTGAGAAGTTGGAGCTTCAATTAATAACAGAGGTACATCGGCAATTTTTTCGATTTCCACAAAATGAAGTAATTCTTTCCATTCCTGAATTAAAGTGATATCGTTAGGATTGGCACGGCGTAACTCAAATAAAGCGAGTAGAGCTTCATACCAGATTCCGTTTTGATTATACAGATTGAAACGTTCTTGAAGGTTGGCTTTTTCTAGGGCTTGAGATAATTCCTCGTCAGGGCGAATTCGCGTTATTGGTACTTCTATATAATCAGAATCTATCCGGGTAGAGTAAATATACCAGCGATAAGTTTTGTTGGGTTCTAGAGAAATAGATGTTTCATCTTGTTTGAGATTAATGGCTATGATACTTTCTTGTGGAGGAAGTTGAATAATAGTTTTATAAATTACATGATCTTCTTCATCTTTCAAACCCATCTCAACGGGGGAGTTGGTTAAAGATTCTTCAGGTTGAGGAACGTAAACCAATAAGGTAGGATATTCCGCGATCGTTACTCCCCCTCTGACTGGAGTTAAAGCGATTAAACTCGAACCCCCCTCGAAAACACTTCCTCCTCGTGAAACTCCTCCTCCTCGATAAGCGGGTTTTGTGGTATCTGCGGGACGAAACTGACTGAGTTGTATGGAGGTATTTGCTCGAACTTCCGTCTCTAGTCCCGTTATGCAGAGTAAGGCGATCGCGCCAATGACCTTAAATCTCATCGTTGATAATTGCTTTTGATATCGTATTAATCATAAATGATTTTATAGGATTCACAATCTTACTCTAGAAAGGGCAAGATTTTGTCGCTTCAGATCTGACTATCTCAGGTTTTTAGGGTTACGGCTCAAAAGGAGTCTATCGAAAACAAATAAAGATATTCCATTCTGGGGTTTCGAGTTGTGTCTGCATTTTCCTAAGCCTTCAACTTTTCGGCAGTCATTTGGGCGCGTCTGAGTTCAAACAACGCCAAGCCCAACTGAAAACCTCGGGCGATATCTTCCGTATAAAAAACACTTTTTGTTCGTAGTTCTGACAGTTTTTCAGAGCCTCAATAATATCCTCAATCGTTAAACCTAGACCCGCAACCTGATAATATAAAGCCTGTGAGTTGAGTCAAGGGAATAAAATAAACCCCCTTTTGTGTAATCAATATCGTGGATTTATGCTGATACATTCTGTCGGGTTCCGGTTCTTTGCTCCTGTTCAATTTTTTCGGCAATTTGCGTAAATTCCTTGTAAGTAATGGGGTAATGTCCTCCGCTTCTAAATTCAATTAAGTAAGTTTCATCATCATCAACTTGGGGAACAATACAGGAAATTGCATCGGTATTGATGATAAATTCCCGTTCGTCAATATCTACCTTGATAATCATTTTGTCTTTTTGTCCTTATTTTTTCGGGATAATACTCCGGGGCATATAAGCTCAAATTGTAGAGTTCTTTGGGGTCAGGCACTTTCTAGTATAGGAGTTGCCAACACAAAGTAGCGTAGGATATACAGGATGAGGTGAAACTTTGTTAACAGGAGAAAGGTAATGGCGGCACGGCTGGTAAAATTTCAGTTAGATGACGATGAACAATCCTTTGTCTATATGGAAGTAGATGAGAAACTTCCTATCCCTGAAAGCGTTGATGAGGATGAAGGGCTGATTGGACTTGGAGATGAGACGGTGATACAAGCCAAACAAACACTCGCAAAAGCCCTTTCTAGCATTCAGCCCGTCGCCAACGCAATAATCAAAAAAGTTAAAGATTTAAACCAACCCGCAGATGCAGTTGAAGTCAAATTTGGGGTGAAGATGAGTGCGGGACTGGGGGCGGTCATCGCATCGGGCAGTGCAGAAGTGAATTACGAGATTACCCTGAAATGGAATAACACAGGAAGAAACCCTAGCTAGACATAAACCCCAAAGTTGATCATCTGTTATGGCTTCGGCACTAGAATTAGCTGTTGTTAGAGTATTTAAGTCGGGAGGGGACATTGCAGGATCGGGATTTTTAGTTTCCCCTCACTACATCTTAACCTGCGCTCATGTTGTTGCTTTTACGACCGAAAGAATATCTTCTAAGCAGGAAGAAAAACCAACTCAAATCATTGAAATTGATTTTCCGGTTCTTAGTAGCAAAAAGATCGCAACAGAAGTAGCGTTCTGGTTCCCTTTAAAAAGCGATGAAAATATACAAGATATAGCGGTATTAAAACTGCTCAACCCCGATCAACTTCCTAAACGTGCCGAACCAATAAACTTAATTTTGACAGGAAATGACAGCCTTTGGGGACACCGTTTTAGAGCATTAGGTTTTCCCGAAAAAGGAAGTAATGGGGAATGGGCAACCGGAGAGTTACGAGGAGGGGTGGGCAGAGGTCGTATTCAAGTTGAGGATACCAAAGAAACAGGAATTCGTTTAGAAAAAGGGTTTAGTGGAACAGCAATTTGGGATGAAAAACTTCAAGGTGTTGTGGGTATGGCAGTCATGCAAGATTATGAACGACCGGAAGCCAAAGTTGCATTTATCACCCCTACAGACCTATTACTTCAAGTCGGAGATTTGGCAAAAGTTTGTCAAGTTAATGGAAGAATTAAAAAGGCGATCGCCATACTCCAAGACAGTTTGGAAACCCTCAACAAAGAGATCCGTTATGCTTATTATCAATCTTTGCCTCAAAATTCAATTCCGCTAAGTTAAGGCAAATCTTTACACGAATTTCCTCAATCTTCAAGTGAGATAGTTCAAACTTTGGAGAATTATGGCTTACTCGATAGATTCATCGGTTATTTATTTTTGCACCTGGAAGATTTGAACCGTTCTCCTGAACTTAGACCACAATTAGAGAACTTCCTGAACTTTTATTTTAAAGATGAAGCTCAAAATTTTTTGAATTATTTAAAAAAGGAGCGGGCTATCAAAGAACAACAGAAAACGGAAGCCGGAGAGAAAGAACCCTGTCTATTGGTCGGAATTTTTGAACAAAGTAATTCTTTAGTCGTGAGGGCGTGGCTGATTGAAAATGCACACACTTATAATTACGAGAGTCCCGTAGGCTTTCATCTGCTAACCGACCCCGAAGGCGAACCTATAGGTGAAAAGCTTCAAGGTTTATCAAAAGTAATGGAGTCCTTGTCTAAAAAAGCGTATAATCGATTGCCCTCAGACACCCTGATCAAGTCAATTCAATGTTTTTTGCCCACCAAATTAATTGCCCTTACTTCAATAGATCGGCTGGTTTGTGAAAATAAAGTAGTTCAACCCACCTGGGGATCAGAATATGAAATTAATGTTCGTTTTTCCGAGCGTTTATCAGGAGGAGATGAGCGGGTTAATAGATGGAGATCGAAAGGTAAAGTTTTTCGAGAAAAGCTAAAAGAGCAATCCAATCTAATTTTATCCCCCCTGGATAATAGCAATCCGAAAAGATTATATTTGAGTTTACTAGAAGCCAATGGAGCTTGCTTGAAAGTACCCATGTGGGAATCTAAATCGGAACAAATCATGTTAATACTGTTAGAAACAGGCATTCCTTTGGCATTATGGTTAAGGCAAAAACCAGAGGGTTTAGACTGTTGTGCTACAGCACTAGATAATATTATCTGTCAGTGCAACCTGGAGAAGCTTCCTCACCACATCAAAGTTTCGCGCCGTCAAGCCTGGGAAGAAGAAAGTGACACGCACATCGGCAATCACCTATCATTGCTTTGGGATGATTTCAATCTCGTACCCCCCGCCCAACAACTGGAAATGCCGAAGCCATGAGTGACTGGGAAATTTTCAAACAGAATGCGGAACCCCACGATGGCATTGACAAACTGCCGTCCCCTCCCAGTTGGCGACCATTTGGCCAGGAGAGTCAACCCGGAGAAAGTCGGCTAAAGCGACGGGGTGAAACTTTTCAGGTGCGTCCCGATGAAGTAAAAATGGTTAACGCCGCTTTGTACCTGCGGCGACCTCTACTCATCACCGGAAAACCGGGAACGGGCAAATCTTCCCTCGCCTACGCCGTAGCGCGACAGCTTAAACTGGGGGAAGTGCTTTACTGGCCGATTACCACCCGTACCAGCCTCAAAGATGGACTCTACGGTTATGATGCCATTGGTCGGTTGCAGGAAGCCAAACAGCAGGAAACCCCAAACAACCAAACCCTTTCCCCAGAAGAACGTCGAAAACAACTTCAACAAATAGAAAAATACATCACTCTCGGCTCTTTGGGAACCGCTTTGCTTCCTTCAAAACGCCCTCGGGTTCTCTTAATAGATGAAATTGACAAAAGCGACATCGACCTTCCCAACAACTTATTAACAATTCTCGAAGAAGGATCGTTTGAAATTCCCGAACTGGTGAGAATTAAAGAAGAAGTTGATACCGTAACGGTTCGCACCGCTTACAGCGACGAATACGAAGAAATCACTCGCTCCGATATCAGCGCTCAAATTCACAACGGGCGAATAACCTGCACCGCTTTTCCCTTCGTGGTGATGACCAGCAACGGAGAGCGAGATTTTCCGGCCCCGTTTCTGCGGCGTTGTTTGCGCCTAACAATGAAGCCGCCCACTCAAGAAGAACTCACGAGAATTATAGCGGCTCATTTAGATGAAACAATAGCACAGGAATCACAAGATTTGATTCATCAGTTTATTGAAAAGCGGGATGAAGGAACCCTGGCCACAGATCAACTGCTGAATGCTGTATTTATGGTGGTGCGGGGTCGCATTTCGAGTCAAGATGAATTAATGGTTCAACTCTTAAAAGACTTAGGCAGAGTTGAAGATGAGGATTAAGTCATGAGCGATTCCAATCTTCATTATGCCGTTAAACGTTTAATCGACCGATTTGAAAAAACCGGACTGTTAAAACGCCTCGAACTCAGCGATGAAGATCTCGCCGATAGTATTTGGTTGGCGCTACAAATGGGTGAAGTACAAACTCCCCAAAAATCCGAAGAAAAACTAGAAACTGACCCTTCCCCAACCGTTGAAATTGTAGACAGCAAACTCCCAGAACTCCCAACAGAAAGCGAACCCACCGTTTCAATTATTACCGAAGACTCCCCCCAACAAACCCCCGAACAGTCCCCCGTCAAGGGTTTAC
>NZ_LATL02000323.1:0-20173 GCF_000972705.2 Limnoraphis robusta CS-951
GATAAAACCTTAAAGCACCAAGTACAGAGAACAAAGCATTTTTTTCTCAAGTACGGTAGGGCATACCGAAACTATCTCTGAAATGGGATGAACGACTGGGGAGACTCACCCCTCTGGAGTAGGTTAGGAAACTAGCTTGCTGTAAGGGTTGTCAATGAATCAGTAATCCAAAGCCGTGAGGCTTGGAGAATCCCCTTTCTTTAGAAATGGGGAGTATGTCAAAATCTCAGTATCCTATGCCAAACTTAATGGCATAGAGTTAAAAATAGCCATGTTAGTATTCGAGGCTAAATTACGAGGAACAGACGAGCAGTACGTCATCTTGGATGAGATGATTAGAACTGCTCGTTTCGTGCGTAATAGCTGCCTGAGATACTGGATGGATAACAAAGGGGTCAACAGGTATGATTTGAACAAATATTGCAAAATACTCAGAGAACAATTTCAATGGTGCAAGAAGCTCTCAGCGCAAGCCTGTCAAGCTAGTGCTGAAAGGACATGGAGTGCTATTGCTAGGTTTTTTGATAATTGCAAGAAAAAGGTTCCGGGCTTGAAAGGCTTTCCTAAGTTCAAGAAACATCAAACTCATGGCTCAGTCGAGTACAAAGTTGATGGATGGGTGTTATCGGATGATCGATTAACCATTACATTTAGGGATGGTTTTAAAGCTGGAACCTTTAAGATGTGGGGAACTCGCGATTTACATTTTTACCAGAAAAAGCAGATTAAACGAGTGAGTGTTGTGCGTCGAGCCGATGGATATTATGTTCAGTTTTCCATCGACCAAGAGCGAAATGAACAACATAAACCCACTAATCGGATGCTAGGCATAGATGTTGGTTTAAACTATTTCTACACTGACTCTGATGGTAAAAAAGTAGAAAACCCAAGGTTCTTGAGAAAAGCCGAGAAGTCTTTAAAACGCGCACAAAAACGTGTTTCTCGTAGAACTAAAGGGTCAAGAAATCGCTTCAAAGCCATTAAGAAATTAGGTAAAACGCATCTCAAGATATCAAGGCGGCGTAAAGACTTTGCAGTAAAGACTGCTTGGGCGCTTATCCTATCGGCAGATTTGGTAGCCATTGAAGACCTAAAAGTGCGGAATATGGTTAAGAACCACAATTTAGCTAAATCAATATCTGATGCTAGTTGGACATTGTTTAGACAGTGGTTGGAGTATTTTGGGAAAGTGTTTGATGTGCCAGTGATTGCTGTTGCACCTCATTACACATCTCAAAACTGTTCCAATTGCGGACAAGAAGTTAAGAAAACTTTGTCCACTCGCACACATCAATGCCCACATTGCGGTTATTTAGATGACCGTGACACAAATGCCGCCATTAATATTTTGATGAAAGCATTGCAAGGGTTAGCACAACTACCGAGGGGCACTCGGAAAGTAACGCCTGGGGATGAGATGATCCACTGCTTAGAGGGAGAAATCCCAAAAAGTAAGGTTGCTCGTAGAGCCAGGAATTCTCATCAGTAATGATGGGAATCCGCCTCCATAATCAAAGATTTGGAGGTGGAGGATGTCAAGGTTATGCACAAGCAACAGTTCAAGGTTTTCCAAAGTGCAAATGCTCTCAAGCACAATTTTGTTTCATCACTAGCTTTAGCTGGAGGTGTCGCGATCAGCTTGGGATTTATTAATATCATGCCGCTTCCAACTCATCGTTTTCAGTTTCAGCAACAAATTGGGGATCATCAACTCTCGGGCGTGTTTGAAGGAACAGACAAAAACGCCAATGGCCTGGTGGAATTATCGGAGTTAGACTCCTTTGAAGCCAGTTGGGGCGACTATTCCTGGACGAAAGAAGATTTAGAAGTCTTTAGCTGGGGAGAAAAAGCAATCAGTCAAAACCAAGAGAAAGTTTACGGTATCGAAGGACTGAACTTTTTCGCCCGAAGCCGCCAACAACTCAAATCCCAAGCTTTACAGGTTTGGAACCGACAAGTTAGCACGCCTGAAGGTTCATCCGAGAATCAAGGTGTTTATGGAATCGAGTATGCCGCCAACACACCCGATAATACCTTATTTTCTCAAGAGCAACTGCCCTTAGTCGTTAACCCCCTCCAATCTCCGGCAGATGTCTCTGTGTTGATGATGTTACTCTTGGTTGGAAGCGCAGGTTTATTGGTTTTAAATCCCTGTTTTTATGGCAACAGCCCTGACGGTAAACCCTGTTCGAGTCAAGGAAAAATTTAAAATTTGATCAACTCTTAGATCTTTGCTAGAGAACTCCTTTTGAACTGGGAATCGTTCCTGCACGTCGGGGATCAATTTCTACAGCCATTCGTAGCGATCGCGCTAAGGCTTTAAACGTCGCTTCAATAATGTGATGGGAATTAATCCCGTCTAACTGACGAATATGCAGAGTCATCAAACTATTATTAGCCAGGGCGACAAAAAATTCTCGCACAAGCTGGGTATCATAGGTGCCAACCCGTTGAGTGGGAATCTCTAAGCCATAACTCAGATGAGGACGCCCAGAAAAATCCAACGCCACCTGAATTAAAGCTTCATCCAGGGGGGCGACAAAATGACCAAACCGAGTAATTCCAATGCGATCGCCTAAAGCTTTGGCGAGGGCTTGTCCGAGCGTAATTCCGACATCCTCATTGGTGTGGTGATCATCTATTTCTAGATCTCCGACGGCTTGCACCTGCAAATCTATCAAGCCGTGAGAGGCGATTTGCTGCAACATATGATCGAGGAAAGGAATGCCTGTGTTGGCTTGACAGGTGCCGATACCGTCTAAATTCACTGTTACGGTGACATCGGTTTCCTTGGTTGTCCGTTTGACGGTTGCTGTGCGGGGACTCAAGATTAGTTAAAAGGTAAACTGTACAACCCTTATTCTACAAAACTTTCAACCTACAAGCTTACCAAGAGAAGCAGGTTTAGAGCAAGGTCGTTCACGACGGATTATTTTTGTGCTACAATAGTTTATCGTGGCTTGATGCCGATAATCTATGCTTGTGTATGAAATGAAGCTGCAAGGAACCCAATACCAGTACAGAAAGTTAGACGAAGCTATCCGTACTGGTAGGTTTGTTCGTAACAGCATCATCAAAGCATGGATAAATATATCTGTTTTGAAAATACCGTCGGGCAGACGGAAATCAACGCCTCCCGAGAGACTGATCTCGGCAGTGGCGGGGAAACCCAATCCTTGTAAGTCAACTCATAGAAAGAGGAAGCCCAAATAGTGATGTTTGGAATCTCCGTTGTTTACGACGGAGAGGATGTCAATAGACTTATTGATGGAATAGTTGAAGGTATTAATAACAAACTGAAATTGCTAAAACGTTGTGGATTTGGCTTGAGGAATTTTAGTAATGCGTGAATTAAGAGCTTTACTCTTCTGGCATTTGCCTAAAAATTTAGCACAGTAACTACGGAAGACCCGAAATCTTAGACTTGTCCTCAGAAACCGGGTTGATTTAGGGCTTAATTAGCCTCAGCCTCCACTTGAATCATTTCAACATCCTCAATCGCTTGACCCTGATGGACTAAATCTTGATGATCGTTGGTACTTAAACTGACTCGCAGTTGATTTTGTCCGGGTTTGAGGGTGCTGAGATAATACCAATTCCCATAAATTCTCGTTATTTTTTCCCCATTCACATACAAGTGAGCGTGTCCTTCTCCGGGGCGGGCTTCGCGGCTGGCCTGTTCGGGGGCAAAGCGGAAATTCGAGACTTTGACTTCAAGATTCCATCCTCTAACGTTATCAGGATGAACCACTAAATCAACGGTTGGAACGGGTTGACCCTCGGGAATTTCCATCGGTTCGTGAGGGTGATTTCCCTGAGATTCGTGAGTCAGTCCTAGTCGATTTCCAGTGACAATCATCGCGATCGCCATCACAATTGTTATCCAATATTTCGCGCTCATCTCACAACGCAACTCCTCTATCTGCAACAATCGCTAGAAAAGCAATAGAGGGATTGTAAGTCGCAGGTTAAAGCGCGTCAAAAGACAGGCTGTCAAAGTTCAATCTATTCAACTAAAATAGGGGCTTTAAACAACTTATAACAGCCTGTAAGCCTGTTGAAATCCAGGTTTGATCAATTCAGAGGTTCAACCCATTAAGTTTGTTAAATTTCCGCATAAGCCCGTTCAACTAAACGACGAGCCAGGGTTTGAATTCCCGTATGTTCATAATAATTGGTACTCATATCCAGGAATGCACCCAAATAATCCAATTTATTATCGCTAAATTCTACAAAACTTTGCAAGCTATTAGCAACATTTGTAGGGGTAATACCGCGATCGCTGACAAAATCTCCCATCCAACCGGAAACCGAAGAAAACGCTTCTCCAATAAAGCCCAACTTACTACTTTTACTCTCCCCAGGAATTGCGTCTTCCATTTCTTTGAAGCCAGGGTTTTCCTCTAAGTCTGAAGGGGAAAGTCGTTCGATCCATTCTGAAACAGCTTGTATAAAATCAGGCCCCAAAGGAATTAACCCATCAAAACAAACTAAAGCCGCCATCCGCATCAAAGCGTCCCCGCTATAATCCCCCAAAGATCCAACAAAGTCACCAATACTATCTCCCGGAATGCCATTGATCGCGCAGAAACCCAATAATTCCCCAACAACTTTCAGTGAGAGATCTATCGTTTGGGCTTTGGCAGGTTTAGGAGTCAGACTCGTCAACAAACCTCCCACCAGAGGAATTTTGCCTCCCACCATATTGGCAAGAGTAGCCGTACCGATCGCCCGACCCGATCCGCTAATCGTTTGATAAAGCCACAAAGCCCGTTGATAGCCTTCTGACTTATCATTGAATAGGATTACAGCCCGATCGCGGATTTGCTGAATTAGGTCTTCGTCGTCTTCTCCGGTAACAGTACGGATAGTATTGTCAAACCCGACCAAATTATCCCATTCCCCCGGAATCACAAAATCTAGGGCGTGTAGGGCTTTAGTTGTAATATTGTCTGTGGGAAGCTCATCGACCAACTTAATAATGGATTGGCTCACAGTTGTTTTCCTTGTTAATAGAGGGTAGTTTTCTTCAGTGAATTAAACAAAAAAAATCGATAATTTCTATTGTTTATTCTGGCAATTTCGAGATTATTTGACTCGGGCTAAACCCGTCAGATTAAAGTTGACTAACCATTCTTCGCGATCGCTTTCTGTAAAAGAATCCGACTGAGAAGTAACTTTGACTTGATAGCGCTCAGCAACTAAAATAGCGGTTGTATTTTTACCCTGAGTGACTGCGGGATATCCAGCAATCTTTTTACTACTTTCTCGAAACTTAGAAACCGCACTGGGATTACTAGCAACATCATTAATAGAAAGTAAAGCTAAATCTGTACTCCCCTGTGACAATTTAGCTTGAGCAAACCCTGATTTTTCTTGACGATAAGTAAGTTTATAGTCTCCCTCACTTTTCGGGAAGAATTTGTTAAACGAGCCTCCGGAGACCGGTTCAGCCGCTATCGTTTTGTTGCCTCCTGAAGTCGGTTGACTCGTCGTTGGGGGAGCAGAAGTCGTCGTCGTTGAACTACAACCGGAAACAAACAGCGACAACGCTAACACACAGGCGATGAGAATACTCGGTAAACGTTTGAAGATCATCATCATCACTCTCTGAGAAGGTAAAGGAACGGGAAAAATTATCCCTCTATTCTAGAACTCAACGGCATCGTTGACATCTTCTTCTGGAGGGATTTAGACAGTCACCAGTAAAAAAGTCCTGTAGGGGCGGGTTCTGCAATGATCTCTGTTTCCCAGTAGTAAGTTAGATCAACCCGCCAAAGCCCGATAACCGGCTGGGGTGGGGGGCGGGTTTATACAGGTTATTTGTCAGAAACATACATCAATTGAGAACCCGCCCCTACAAAACTCTTGCCTGTTGCCTATTGCCTGTTGCCTATTTCAAGTTGTTGGTTGAGAAATTTGCCCCATTGAGCAGCGAGAGGAATTTCTGTAAAGGGAACCCGAACCGGAGTTGCTTCAAGTTTTAACTGAAATTCCAACTCGATCTCCTTACCCTTTTCTGGGGGAGAATCCAAATCAACCGAGTGATGATCAACGACGAGCCAAATTGATTGTACATCTTCTAACGACAGGGTTAGCAGATTAATCGGGCCTGTTCGCGTGGGCTTTCCCCAAGTCAGTTCAGTCCCTTTTAAACCCAATACGGCATAGATATCATACTTGGCTTTTTCAAACGTCTTCGCCCATTCACGATAGGCTTCAACCTTTTGGTATTCATTCCAACCTGACCAGGCTAACCCAAAGAAAACAATCAGTAGCGGAAGCCATAACAAACCTCGTTCCATAGCTTACCCTGCATAAATTGGCACTCAATTCTCATTCGTTACTCTATCGGGATAGATACAATGGGAGAACTACGTTATTTGTCTGGGACTCTTTCGACGAATAACCCGTAACGCAGGATAACGAATGATGAAAAGATTTTTTCTGCTGTGCTTATTCTTAATTGGGCTTGGCTGGGCCGTGTCTAGTTTCTCCGGTTTGGCTGCCCGAGGCACATATGATTCGATTGTACTAGACTTTCGCGAAGAGATTGGGCAAGCTGAGATTACGAATCAAATTCAGGCGATCGCTCAAAAGTATCAAGTGATTCCCTATCTCAACAGCGAATTCTCAACATCCGACAATATTTACATTGTTCGCGGTAACAAGCAACTGCTCAAATCCTTGAGAAAAGCTCAAGCGAAGAACACCGAATACATCGAACCCAACTATATCTACTCTATCGGTTACAGTACAGACTTCGACAACGGCGTACTCTATGATGCTGTTCCTAGCACTGATGCTGTTCCCTTTTATGGTAGCATTCCCAACGATCCCCTTTACGGTCAACAGTGGAACCTCCGCAGTATCAATATCGAAACCGCTTGGAGTGAAACTCATGGCGAAGGCGTAACTGTAGCCGTGATTGATACTGGAGTCAGTCAAGTTCCTGATTTAAAAGATACGGAATTCGTGGGCGGCTACGATTTTGTTAATGATCGCACGGAAGCGTCCGATGATAACGGTCATGGTACCCACGTCGCTGGAACGGTTGCCCAATCAACGAATAACGGTTACGGTGTGGCTGGAGTTGCCTACAACGCGAAAATCATGCCGTTAAAAGTCTTAAGCGCAGGCGGTGGCGGTACGGTTGCTGATATTGCCGAAGCGATTAAATTTGCGGCGGACAATGGCGCTGACGTGATTAACATGAGTCTTGGTGGTGGCGGTGAAAGCCAGTTAATGCAAGAGGCGATTGATTATGCTTATGACAAAGGCGTTGTCATCGTAGCTGCCGCCGGAAACTCTGGACAAAACGCAGCCGGATATCCCGCCCGTTATCCGAAAGTGATTGGCGTTGCGGCTTTAGATGCGACAGGCAAGAAAACCCCCTATTCCAATTTTGGGGCTGGGGTTGATATTGCTGCCCCGGGTGGTTTAACTGAAGATGAAAATACAGCAGGCGGTATTCTCCAAGAAACCATTGATCTGACAACAGGCGGATCAACGTTTGCTGCATTTCAGGGAACCAGTATGGCATCCCCTCACGTTGCTGGAATTGCGGCGTTAATTAAAGCATCGGGTATTACTGAACCTGAAGATGTCGCCCGTGTGATCAAAGAATCTGCCCGCAAGGTAGAAGAAGACCCCCTCAACCATTTTGGTGCAGGTCATGTAGACGCAGGAAGTGCGGTACAACTGGCGCTGAAAGGACAAATTACCTTCCGTGACTTCTTCCGATGGTTGCGCGATAGCGGTTATCTCAATCCTCGTTTTTGGATCGATGGCGGCGCTGTGGCGTTATTACCGAAGATTGGCATGGTGTTGGGTTCTTATTTATTGGCTTGGTTCCTGCGAAATTACTTCCCCTTCCAATGGAGTTTTTCCATGATGAGTGGCTTGGTTGCAGGTTCTAGCGGTTTATTTTTCCTACGAGGATTCTATATCTTTGATCTTCCTCAATGGCCGATGCGAATGATGGGAAGTTCGCTGCCAGAATTGGGAAATGCGATCGCTGGAAATAGTCTATTAAACCCGATTTTTGCTAGTGTATTTATTCCGGCAATTCTCGTTGTTTTGTTCCTCGGACATCCAACTTGGAAATGGATCGCCATTGGTACGACTATCGGGGTTGCCAGTTGTTTAGGAGTTTCGGCGTTTATTTCTCCGGCTGTTTGGGGATTGGGTTCGGGAATAGTCGCCCAAGGTTTCCTCGCCGTTAATGCTTTGTTGTGTTTAGGATTGGCGTCTTTAGCCCTAAAAGCTGAAACAAGGACAATATAAACCATGAAAATTCAAGGCAAAATTGAACACAAAGGGTTCGGAACTGGCGCTTGGGCGTTAGTGACGGATGACAAAACTTACGAACTTAAAGATGCGCCTTCTGACCTGAAAAAGAAGGGGTTAAAAGTAGAGGTTGAAGGTGAAGTTCGTGAGGATGTTTTTACGACTGCAATGATCGGCCCGGTGTTAGAAGTGAAAACCTTTAAAGTGAAGGAATAATTTCAGGGTTGGTCGTTATTGAAGGGGTTTGTAGTTGTATTTCGGTACAGCTACAGCCCTGACTAGAGTTATCGATAAAACCTTTAGGGAAGTTTGTAGCTTGCAACTCGGATGATTAATTTTCCTTCTTTTGGGTTGCGAGTAAAAATAAAAGCACCTGATGCTTCTTCACCCCCAGAGAGATAGTCTATTTGTTGTTCGCCTGCTTGTTGAATATTTTCCTCTTCGATTTGAAGTTCTGCAAGAATTTGAACAGCAGTTGCGGTTTCGCCTCCTGTATTAGAAACCGTGAAGGGAACATAAAATTGAGTTCCAAACTGGCGAATTTCTTGCTCGACTATCACGGACAAAATGGGAGGTTGATCTTCTTGAACTTTCCATTGATAAAGAATCAGAAATATTAGCAATCCTAGAATAGAAATTGCAATTCCAAAGCTTAAACGTTCAGGAAAAGAACGACGTTGAATCGGTTTGGAATTGGGATCACTTTCACTCATACGGCTAAACGTCCTGCTGCACCACCAATACTTGCGGGAAGTCCTAATAAAATAGTATAACGCATCCAGAGAAACCAAGGATCAGCGAAACTTAATTTTTGAAAAAACAACAACATTAGAACGGAAGCTAATAGAGAAATTAAGTAAGAGAAAATCGTTTCACTTTCGGGGGCTTGAAAGAGTCCTTGGTGCTGTCTACGTTCTTTCTGTCGAGAAAAACCAGCCACGAAAACAATCATATAGGAAATGAGTAAAGATGCAAAAATAATGGCAATTAGCCAAGGCGGAGAAGACGCAACGCCTAATTCCGTGACTTCATCTGTCGGTGCAATACTAAAAGCAATAATCATGGCTCCCGTCATTGTTCCACTTAAGTCGGATAATGTATCATTAACTCTTGCTTTTTTAGAGCTTTTCTTGAAAGTAGAATGTTGATTTTTATCTTGATCATCTGAAGAATTATTCGGCTCATCTTCACTCAAAATCAATCGACTCAAAGCCACACCGATTGCAAAAGGAACACTCTCGAATATAATTTTTCCTAAAGCTTCTTCTAAAGACGTTTGTAAGGTAATTCGCTGTAACAGAATCATAATCAGGGTAGCACAGACAACTGCAATTGCCAAAGCTTCTATACTCTCAAAAAAAGCATCACTGAAGGTCTTTCGTTTTTTTCGCCGAAAGCCTTCAATCCGATTAAAAAATAAAACAACACAGTAGGTTACTGCTAAAATACAGAGCATCAAAGGAGGCTGTAAATAAGAACCTGCTTGCCAAACTTCAAAGGTATATAGTAACGGAATTCCAAAGAGGAAACCTCCGGCTGCTCCTCGAATAATATCATTAATTTCTTTTTGCCAAACCGGATTTAGTCGTAGATTATGGATCTTTTTGATCATTGACTCAATTCGTCAACCGTGATGTGAGTTTTTCCTCTCCTTGAGATCGACTGAGATTAATCGCTTGATCTGAGTAGAGATAATCTTTTTATTATACCCCGACTAAAATTGCTTGTGTTAATCAAGTTAGAGTTGGTTTACTGTAAAGCATTGGCCTGACTCTATCTTATCAAATAGTCCATAGGGCTGAATTGTATTAAAATTTATTCAAGAAAAAGATCAAGAATCCCTAGATAAAATTCACTGAACAAGAGAATTTAACGATCAAAAAACTCGGCAAACCTGAGTTAATTTTGGGTGAATCAAAGTTTGATAATGTTCTTTAATGACATCACTCCTTAAATCAGGGATGAACCGGAAATCTTCAGTTTCTCAAAGAAGCGGCTGATTGATTCACAAGTCGTTGACTGTAGATGACGATATACAAAATTAGGCAAACCAATGATAAACTAATTTATCTGATTCTCTAAAATTTTTGCAGTACACTAAAAAAAAGTAATACAGAGCAATGATAAACCGGAACAGAATCAACTCAAAAAAGGATCGTCAAGCCTCTCAGCGTCGCCTTTTGACAACATTGAAACGCAGTTTAAGTAGCAGTTATGGGCTATTGTTACTGTTAATTCCGCTTGTACCAACTCTAGCGATCGCAGCAGAAGAAGCGACAACCAAGCCATCAGGATTTCTCGGTTTGCTGGATGCGGTGTTTTCCCAGATGGTGAACTTTCTCGCCCAAATCTTCTTCTTGGAAATCTTCGGTTTTCCCTTTATTGTATTGTGGTTGATGATCGGGGCAATTTTCTTCACACTGCGGATGGGTTTTGTCAATATTCGCGCCTTTAAACACGCAATTGATGTCGTCACAGGTAAATATGATAACCCTGATGATGAAGGGGATGTTTCCCACTTCCAAGCCCTCGCTACCGCCCTCTCGGGAACCGTTGGACTGGGAAATATTGCTGGGGTTGCGATCGCGGTACAAGTCGGTGGCCCTGGGGCGATTTTTTGGATGACGCTGGGCGGCTTTTTTGGGATGTCGAGTAAATTTGTTGAATGCAGTCTCGCCCAAATGTATCGCCGCATCCAACCGGATGGCACCGTTGCAGGCGGACCGATGTATTATCTATCCAAAGGCTTAGGTGAACGAGGTTTACGCCCTCTCGGAAATGGACTGGCGATATTATTTGCTATTCTCTGCATTTTAGCCAGTATGGGCGGCGGAAATATGTTCCAGGCGAACCAAGCTTATGCCGCATTAGCCGGGATTATTCCGGCTTTACCCAATTGGGTTTTTGGATTAGTTGTAGCGGCATTAGTTGGGTTTGTAATTATTGGAGGAATTCATCGAATTGCATCGGTTACGGCGAGATTAGTTCCGGCAATGGCAGTCATTTATGTATTGGTTTGTTTGTGGATTTTATTAAGCAATTTAATCGAAATTCCGGCGGCATTCGGCACTATTATTACACAAGCTTTTGCTCCCGAAGCTGTCGGCGGCGGGTTTATCGGAACATTAGTTCAAGGGGTGCGACGCAGTGCTTTTTCTAACGAAGCCGGAATGGGTTCAGCCGCGATCGCCCATTCAGCCGCCCGTACCGATGAACCGTTACGAGAAGGAATTGTCGCCTTACTTGAACCGTTTATCGATACCATTGTCATCTGCAATTTAACAGGTTTAACGATTGTGATTACAGGTGTTTATCGCAATACCACTGCAACGGAATTAAATGGCGTTGAATTGACGGCGGCGGCGTTTAGTTCGGTGATCAGTTGGTTTCCAATTATTTTAGCCATTGCAGTCGTTTTATTTGCTTTTTCAACGATGATTTCTTGGAGTTATTACGGCGAAAAAGCTTGGGGTTATCTGTTTGGTGCAGCCAGTGTAATTATTTATAAAGCCATTTATGTCGCCTGTGTGTTTATTGGTTCAGTTGTGAATTTAGGCTCAGTGTTGGATTTTAGCGATATGATGTTGCTCGCAATGGCATTTCCTAACTTGCTAGGCTGCTATATATTATCAGGAAAACTCGCATCTGCACTCAGCGATTATATGAACCGTCTCAACTCAGGACAAATGCCTGTTTATTCTCGAGAAACCTCTAGTTAATCCCTATTTTTCTGTAAAGGCGTGCCATCAGCACGTCTCTACAGCCGCCAATTTATTCCTAAAGTTAGAGAAAATCTTGACGATTTATCGAAGTTCCCTCAAACGATAGATGAAAAACCTTGTGCTTTTTTGGTGTAATGGTTGTGATGACTCCAGAAAAAGGTTTTTATTTATGCCTAAGATCAATATTGGTTTAACAGACGAACAACGTCAAGGTGTGATTGAATTATTGAATGTTAGTTTAGCAGATATGTATCTGCTGTTAATTAAAACCAAAAAATATCATTGGGATGTAATTGGGCCTCAATTCCGCACGCTACATGAACTGTGGGGAGAACACTACGAAGCTTTAACTGTTAGTATTGATGCTACAGCCGAACGTACACGGATGTTAGGCGGTTATCCGATTGGTACTGCACAAGGATTTTTAGATAAAGCAAGCATTCGAGAACACGCTGGAGATTTGCCGAATGCGAACGAAATGGTACTACGTTTAGTCAACGATCACGAACAAATTATTCGGAATTTACGCGAAAATATTGATCGCTGTTCTGAAGAATTCCATGATGAAGGAACGGCTGATTTCTTAACGGGATTGATGGAACAACATGAAGAAATGGCGTGGATGTTGCGTTCTTTCCTAGAGGGAGAACAGTTAGAACCGAGCGGCAAAATTCCGAGCGATCGCATTAAAGCTGGAATGAAGTAAGATTCAGGTGCTAATACCAATTAGGCTGGAATTAGTGATTGATGCCTAATTTAAGCTTGAAGTTTGGAGTCAGAAACTTTGAGTCTGGCTTCAGACTTTTGAAAATAATTCGGTTCATCTCAAACTAGACATTTTCATCAAAAACGCATGGTTCCATTAAAAGACGAAAATCCGATTCACATTACACCAATTGTTACCTATGTTCTCATTGGTTTAAATGTTCTGATATTTTTGATCGAGTTAATTTTATCACCGGATCAACTGAATAATTTCTTTCATCTCTTTGCCGTTGTTCCCCAAGAGTTATCCGCCAGTTTTAACGGAATTTCAGTTCATCAACCTGTTCCTGAGTTTTTGACTCTGTTTACCTCTCAGTTTCTTCACGCTAGCTTTATTCACGTTGGCTTTAATATGTTATTTCTGTGGATTTTTGGAAATAACATCGAAGAAGAACTTGGAGGCGTTAAATTTATCATTTTCTACTTAACTTGTGGGGCTTTGGCAGCTCTTTCTCAATATATTTTAGCAACAGAATCAGCGATTCCTTCTTTGGGGGCGAGTGGTGCAATTGCTGGGGTAATGGGGGCTTATATTCTGAAGTTTCCCAAAGTGAGAATATTAACCTTAATTCCTCTGGGAATCTTCTTTTACACTATCCGAGTTCCCGCCTTTCTTTTCTTAGGATTTTGGTTTGTTCAACAAGCTTTTAGCGGAATTTCTATGTTAGAAGTTCAAACCGCAGTCGGAATGGATAGCGGCGGTGTTGCCTATTGGGCGCACGCAGGCGGCTTTATCTTTGGTGCAGTATTAGCGTTCTTATTAGGGTTATTTTCCCGCACCTCTTACAACGAAGATTCGATAGTAGATTGGTAGTTTAATAGCAATTAAAACTCTCTTTTAAATCGCTACAAAAATTAGAGTTTTTACCTGTATCCCAACACTCCAAAGGACATGATCAACTCATGTTCTTTTTTCTTGATTAATTTCATTCGATAACTGCGATCGCACCCATTTTCTAAACTCTCGCATTCTCGCATTTTCACCTTTCTGCAAATCTGGGGTGATAAATTTTCTTAACTCTTTTACCGGAAAGGATTCAAAAGCCAAACTGGTTTCTGACTCGATATATTCTTTCCCATCCTGTAATAAATGAACGCTCAAGTTTCCATTTCGCCAACGCCAAACCTCGGGAATACCCAGTTCCGCATAAATAGCCATTTTATCCATTGAAGAACTACTTAAATCAATTTCAATCACCAAGTCCGGTGGCGGATCTGTGCGGAGATCAATATTTAACTTTCCGCGAACTTTGGCTTCATTCTGAATATAAAAACATTCATCCGCCTCTTTACCCGCTTGTTTCGGTTGCGATCGCCATGTTGTTGACTTCAAACCCCGAATTTCCAACCCCAATTCTTCCGAAAGAACAACCACCAACCTTCCCAGCGTCCAACTGTAAGTTTCATGTTCGGGTAGAGGTGTCATTAATTCTAACGTTCCTTTATAATAAGTTAGTCTGGGAGTCGAACGCTCTGCAAAAATCTCCAATAGTTTTTCGTAGGTTTCCCAACTGACATCATATAAAATTAGCTGATAATCTACAGAATTGGGAGGAGAGGGGATTGCTTGAACCATAATAATTTAGATAATGTTAAGTAGGGTGGGTGAAATTAATCCGTTAGTGTTTAACCAATTAAGTTATCGTTGATCACCCCTACAACTTACCAAATTTCTTGAAGATTGAGAATAAAACCCGGTAAAACATCTTCTCCCGATAACGTTGTTGGAGACTCTAACACCCGAACCTCTTGATTTTGACGATAAATTTCAAAACTTTTATCAATTAGACCTTACGAATTCGGACAGTTGATGGTGTAATTACAGTAAAAGCACCGAATAATTCTTCTTCGTGTTGACTAATGACTTGAGAAACAATTTCAGCTTTGCGAGTTGTAGATAATCCAGATAATCGAATTAAGACAACACCCGTAGCAATACGTCTCAAGCGAAATACTAATTCACCGAAATCTTTATCAACCGTTAACAAAACAGCATTCTCTTGATTTGCTAAATTTAGCACAGCATCATCAGAAATTCCGGGTTCCATTTCCGCAATGTACCAGACTCGGTATTCTGCTAGTCGCAAGCGTTCAACAATCTGAGCATCTAAACCTTCATCAGCTACAAATTTCACACGGCTTTCTCCACAGGATAAATCACATCTGCTCTTAACGCTTCAACTGCAAATTTTAAAGCAGCTTGAATGGCTTCTGAGGTTAGTCGGGGATGAGAAGCAAGAATTTGTTCTGGGGTTTCACCAGAGGCGAGTTTTTCGAGAATTAACTCAACGGTTATTCGAGTACCAGCAATAACGGGTTTTCCCATCATTACTTGCGGATCGGAAATGATTAACTGTTGGTGTGCTTCTATCATCATTTATTCTCCAGTTCTTATTAACAACAGTAGCACAAGTTTAGTTCGATTCAATGAACATCACAGTCTGCGATCGCACTGTTCCCGGATTCTAACATTTCCTATTAAATTAACTTACCAATAAGTAGGGTGGGTGAGATTAACCAGTTAGTGTTTAAGCAATTAAATTATCGTTTCTCACCCTACAACTTACCAAATTTCTTGAAGATTGAGAATAAAAGCCGGTAAAACATCTTCTCCCGATAACATTGTTGGAGACTCTAACACCTGAACCTCTTGATTTGGGCGATAGATTTCGACTTGACGAGATTGAGGGTTAATTAACCATCCAAGACGAACACCATTCTCAATATATTCTTGCATTTTATCTTGAAGTGTTTTTAAACTGTCACTCGCCGAACGCAATTCAATCACAAAATCAGGACATAAAGGAAGAAATTTTTGGCGTTGTTCCGCAGTTAAACTCTCCCAACGTTCTAACGTTATCCAAGCAGCATCAGGAGAACGATCTGCACCATTGGGGAGTTTAAAACCCGTAGAAGAATCAAAAACTTTACCCAATTTATTTTCTTGATTCCAAAACCAAAGTTTAGCCGTTAATCCCGCATTATAGCTTCCCGTTTCTCCCCCCGTCGGTGACATGATGACTAAATCTCCATTATAATTTCGTTCAAATTTCAAATCCCGGTTATTCTGACAAAGCTGAAAGAATTGCTCATCTGTCAGTTCAATTGATTCTAGGTTCAAAGTGAAGTTTGTCATGGGGATGAATCAACTCAAGGCTATTTATTAGTATAAATTATAAGATAGGCGATCGCGAAGCGTGCCGGAGGCGATCGCAATTTTCCCGGATTATAACAATTTCTATTAACAACGTAACCCCCTTATTTCCACATCTATGCAACATAAGTATGCTCCTACATTTCAGTCCTCAAACTTGCTAAACTTCCGGTTCAATTCCTGCGGCTCTTAATTGTGCTGCTAGTCGTTCGGCTCTTGTTTCTGCTCGTTCTGCTCGTTCATTTCCTGTTAACAATAAATTCCCTTGAGCATCCCACCATCGCAACCAGGGAGCCGTTAAGTTTTGATATTGACCTTCCCAAATTCCCAGTTCTACTTCTAAGGGTGCAATCAAATAATGACCCCGCTCATTCGGTGTTAATAATTCATATTCACCGCCAACTAAATAATAAACTTCAACGCTGGCTTTTTTGACTTCATAAATCCCATAAAAGGCGGGACGAATGATCTGTTCATAAACCCAGAATTTTCCGGGTTTTTGTTCAGCAGACTCTAAACGGGAAAGAGGGGTTTTATCCCGTTCTTCTCGTCCATCTCCCGATACAAACTCTAAGACAATTAACGGCGCGATTAATTCTCGCCATAACACATAAGAACGCCGAAATTCACCGTCTAGCGTGGGCGGAACATTGGGAACATAAAACCAGTCGGGAGCAATAGCACCTCGTTCGGGGGGGTCTGTCATCCGCCAGTAAATACCGCAGTCTTGACCGATACAATATTGTCCGTCTGAATGTCGTTTTTGTAAGACAGGTTCAATAGAGTCAGTTAGCAGAATGCTTTGGGGATGTTCTTGGAAGTTTTTCACAAAAGTACCATCCGACTCTGGGAGTTGAGTATGGTCGGGAAAAGCGGTTAGTTCGTTGACGGTAGCAGTCATATTTAAAGACAAATCTACTATTTTCGTAGTTTAGCAATCCCCATTAAAAAAGACAATATCACTTTATCAGTAAGTAGGGTAGGTGAGATTAACAAGTTAATGTTTAACCAATTAAATTATCGTTTCTCACCCACCCTACAATTAAGTAGAAATTAAACGTTTTTTCGGTTCGGGAATGGTTCGCCCTAATTCTTGAGCCGTTTTGATCCACTCTTGCATGATCACTTCTACATTTTGCAACGCTTCCTGATAGGTTGAACCATCAGCCATACATCCGGGGAGTTCGGGAACTTCTGCAATAAACGCTTCATCTTCTGAACTCCAGAAAAGGATTATTTCATAATAATGTCTTGTCATATTAATCAGTAAAACTTGAATCAATAATTCTAGGAAAATTCATTTTTTAGATGATTATAAAGCTCCTGAACATTTAGTGGTCGAGTGGTATTACCCGAACGAATGTAAAATTCAGGGATTGTAGATTCTCCTTTCATAAAAACAGGCATTAAGGATTTTTTGACTTCTACAGCACAAACATTCTTTCCATTAATAATTTCAAATCTAATCCTAATTAGCCGCATTATTGCTGAGTCAAAATGTGTTGTGATCAGCTCGACAAGTTTTTGCTGAAAGCCGTCAATAGATTTCTTCTTCAGCAGCGAGATATCTTTTTCTAAACCGAATATATTTCCATCATCTTCTACTCCAATAATCAATGTTCCCCCATCAGAGTTAAGAAAGCCAGCAATAGTTTTTAGAACATTAAAGCAAAGCTTTTTATTCTGACAATCCTGTTTGACATCCCATTGTAATGTACTTTTGAATTCTAGAGTCTGGTTTTCTGGGAGTGACACAAGTTCAGAGATGGGTCGGTAGTCGCCTATTTTGCGAATTGTTGTTAAGAAACGCCGCAGCTTTCGATCTTCAATACGCTTTTCTAGAGCTTCTTTTGTTTCTGCTGCATCAATAACAAATTTATTAACAACAGCAATATATTGACCCAAATAATCATTCTCTAGTTCTTCTATATTTTCATTAATCCATTGTTCATTTTGAAGATTTCCCCATTGATTAAAATAGGCGATCGCTTCTTGAATAGAATCGTGAAGTGCTTCAAAGACATTACCCCGCATATTCTTTGAGATGTAATCCCACGCTCCCATCTTGAAGGCTTTTCGACAATCAAAAACGGTATCATTTGCAGTTAAAATAATGACCACAGAACTGAGATTTAGTTCTTTAACTTGTTCGAGAATATCAAAACCACTGTCATCTTTTTCCATTCTCATATCTGCAATAATGACATCAAATGGATCGGACAGTTTTTGACGAGCTTGTTCAACATTAGAAGCAGTTTCAAGATTATGATAACCAAAATCTTCAAGCCACTCCTGCAACTCATTCATAAACCGAGGATTGTCCTCAACCAGCAGTAAATGAACATTTTCAGTGTTTTTTGTACTTTCCATTTTGAGTTTACCTATGTGTAAGGAATATAAATTTCAAATCTTGCTCCACTTTCTCCAGTTTCCGAAATATGACCTTGCATTTTCGCTAAAGTTTTACGAATAATAAAAAGTCCTAAACCACTGCCTTTTCCTTCTTTTGATGTGGTTTGGAGAGGTTGAAATATCCAATCTTTTCTATCATCTGGAACACCTTTGCCATTATCATAAAACTGAATATGTAAGTATTTTTGTTGACCTGGAATAGTCATTCCTCGAATTCCGGGCGGATTTATTGCATCCTCTGACTTAATATAAATTTCTAAATTCTCTTTCTCTACATTGTGCTTGATAGAATTTTCAACTAACTCATTTAATGCACTTTTAATTTTTTCCTCATCGCTGTTAAATTCTGATTCACTATTCTGAATATCCAGATAAATAGAAGCATTATCAAGCTTGGAAGTCTCCGCCCACTTTTTAAACAATTCTTTGACTTGGAATCGAGATTTCCGAATTGTGATTCCTTCATTAATTGCTTTTAAATCGTTCAAAGCATTTTGAGTATATTCCAGTTGTTCTAGAAGCTTTTCAAATTTAGAATATTGTGAGTCATTTTTGTCAATTTTTCGGATGGCGCGTCTGGTTTTTGACTCCAGAATTGCCAGTTGATTATTTACAAAATCTGAGATATCGTGAGCCGTTTTAGAAACAATATGGATAATGGCTGAATAGTTATCTGCTGGTATAGATTGAATTTCAGCTTGTTGTTGCTCTCGACGAATTTGAATTTCATCTAAGATGCGATCAATTTCCTGAACAATTTGATTCAAGAGAGGATATTCCCCATCGGAGACGCGCAATATTCTATAAGCAATGCTTTTCAAAATGTTAACCTCATTGGCAATTTTATGATACATCGCCCGGTTTAACATTTCGGTATCGCTCAAACTGCTTTTAGAATCTGTTGCAAACATCTCAAAATAATCTTGCTCACTCAAGTTTAATGTTAACATTTCATACGCCTGAGCATAGCGAGGGGAATCCTCTGTAAATTCCTGAAGCATCTTAGTTGCACGTTCACTATAGGGATCGTTTGCTAGAATACTTCTGGCACTATACAATAAAGTTTTTTCTTTGTCACTAGAATTGTTGATGGCTTCTTCAAAATACTGATCCCCTTGGGGGCGCTCTTGGATAGCATAATGTAGTCTTCCCAAAGTGATACGAATAACATTGGCATGGTAGGGTTGAAGCTCATCTATATTAATTTGTTGAAGTTGAGAGATAGCCTCGGAATAGCGCTCTAAGTTTTCCAAGGAACGAGCATAAATAAATAATGCGTAATTGTCGGGGTAGAGAGCAGTAGAACGTTCCAGAACAGTACAAGCTTTCTCATAATTTTTAGTTTTCAACAGAGCTTTTCCATAATAAACCAAAATTTTAGTATTATTTGGCTCAATTTGTAATGCTTGTTCATAATATTGCAGTGCTTGTTCATGTTTTCCAGTCCGACTGAGAATATTAGCATAGCGAGTTAGAGTTCTGAAATTATCAGGTGCGAGTTGTAAAGCTTTCTCTAAAGTTGATATCGCTTTTCGGTATTCTCCATTTTGGCTGAGAACATTGGCGTAGCTGTTTAGAGTTCTGACATCATCAGGTTCAAGTTCTAAAGCTTTCTCTAAAGTGGTAATCGCTTTTTCTGTTTCTCCAATTTTTCTTAGAATGTCGGCATAGTTGGTTAGACTTATGACATCATTAGGTTCAAGTTCTAAAGCTTTCTCATAAGTTGATATCGCTTTTCGGTATTCTCCATTTTGGCTGAGAACATTGGCGTAGCTGGCTAGAGTTCTGGCATTATTAGGTTCGAGTTGTAATAATTTCTCAAAAGTTGATA
>NZ_LATL02000323.1:20183-46759 GCF_000972705.2 Limnoraphis robusta CS-951
TTTTTTGGTATTCTCCATTGTGGCTGAGAACATTGGCGTAGCTGTTTAGAGTTATGACATTATCAGGTTCGAGTTGTAAAGCTTTCTCAAAAGTTGATATGGTTTTTTGGTATTCTCCATTGTGGCTGAGAACATTGGCGTAGCTGTTTAGAGTTATGACATTATCAGGTTCGAGTTGTAAAGCTTTCTCAAAAGTTGATATGGCTTTTTGGTATTCTTCATTTTGGCTGAGAACATTGGCGTAGCTGGCTAGAGTTCTGGCGTTATTAGGTTCGAGTTGTAGTGCTTTCTCAAAAGTTGATATGGCTTTTTGGTATTCTTCATTTTGGCTGAGAACATTGGCGTAGCTGGCTAGAGTTCTGGCATTATTAGGTTCGAGTTGTAATAATTTCTCAAAAGTTGATATGGCTTTTTGGTATTCTCCATTGTGGCTGAGAACATTGGCGTAGCTGTTTAGAGTTATGACATTATTAGGTTCGAGTTGTAAAGCTTTCTCAAAAGTTGATATGGCTTTTTGGTATTCTCCATTTTGGCTGAGAACATTGGCGTAGCTGGCTAAAGTTCTGGCGTTATTAGGTTCGAGTTGTAATAATTTCTCAAAAGTTGATATGGCTTTTTGGTATTCTCCATTGTGGCTGAGAACATTGGCGTAGCTGTTTAGAGTTATGACATTATTAGGTTCGAGTTGTAAAGCTTTCTCATAAGCTGATATGGCTTTTTGGTATTCTCCAGTTTGGCTGAGAATATTGGCGTAGCTGGCTAGAGTTCTGACATTTGAATCGTCAAAAATTATAAAATAGTTTGAAATGTATTTTAAGACATTATGAAAACAATCAATATATTTATTATTATTATTATTATTATGGTTTATTTTGTCTCTTTGTTTACATTTAATGTTGAATTCATTGAGTATTTTATTTGCAAACTTTTTTTTCTGTTCTTCATTCAGGTGTAAATTACTAAAAAACTGGATAGCATTTTCCGGCTTGCCTGCTTCTGCTAAACACATTACATAAATACACTGAGTAGGAAAATGTTCTGGTTTTTTATTTAAAGCCTGCTCTATTACTAAAATTGCCTTTTCGTATTCTTGAGCTAAAATTAGAGCATTTCCATAGGATCTTAGTAGTTCAAGGTTTACGTCTTCTTTGAGGATAAGAGCCTTCTCAAACTGATCAATTGCATCCTGTATCATGCCTATTTCTAGAAACCGCTTACCACAAGATGTTATATTTTCTAGAGAATTCGGCTCTAGTTTTGCCGCCTTGTGAATGTATATCGCGGCTTCTTTATATCTTTTTAGTTTCGTTAAAGCATCACTGTATCTGCGTAAAGTTTTGCAATCATTTGGACAAACTTTCAGTATTTCTTGATAAATTTCAATGGAAGGATCATATTTTTTTGACTGAATTAAACTTTTAACCTTACTCTCAAGCTCATCTGACTTCAAGTAGAGGTCAAAAATTGTATAGAATACATTAAGCTCTTTAATAATTAAAACCTTTTGCATCAACCACTTTGTCATTAGTTCTATCCTGATTACAATGAAGATAACACTGTCAAATCAAAAGGTAGGCTGGATAGCCTACCCATATTTAATATTCTACTAATTTAACAGAGATTATTCGACGCCTTCGATGCGATCTTCAATCTCCTGATACAACTCGCGCAGACGATCTAAATTGCTGTCATCTGTCTCCCAATATCCCCGTCCATTCGCTTCTAATAACGTTGTTACCATGCGACGGAAAGAATGAGGATTGAGGTTCAACAAACGCTGTTGCATCGCCTCATCTTTGATGAAGGTTTCATTGGTTTCTTCATACACCCAATTATCAACAGCACCCGCAGTTGCACTCCATCCCACCGTATTAACGAGGCGTTTTGATAACTCACGAACCCCCTCATAACCGTGAGATAACATCCCTTCATACCACTTGGGATTTAACATTTTTGTCCGCGCATCTAACCGCACGGTTTCTGATAGGGTGCGAACCTGGGCATTTGCAGTGGTGGTATCGGCAATATACGCCGCAGGTTTCTTCCCATCTTTGCGTAAACTGCTGATCACTTTTGTTGGATCAGAGTCGAAATAATGGGAAACATCCGTTAAACTAATCTCGGAAGAATCCAAGTTTTGGAAAGTAACTTCTGCGGTTTTTAACGCCGATTCAAACACTTGGCGGTTATCATCCATCATGCCGGGATTATCCGAATTAAACGCAAAAGATTTGCGCTTCAGATACATTTCTTGCAGTTCTTCTTCAGATTCCCAAGTGCTATTTTCAACCGCTAAGTTGATATTAGAAGAATAGGAACCGGACGCATTAGAAAACACCCGAGTTGCCGCTTGACGCAAATTAATTCCCAATTCTTCCGCCTGTACTAAAGCGTGTTTGCGAACAAAATTCATCTCTAACGGTTCATCAGCTTCTGCTGCCATTTTCACCGCTTTATCTAACAAATTCATCTGATTGATGAACAAGTCGCGGAACACGCCGGAACAGTTAATTACCACATCAATACGCGGACGCCCTAATTCTTCTAGGGGAATTAACTCGAGTTTATTAACCCGTCCTAACGCATCGGGAACAGGTTTAACGCCTACCATCCACATCACTTGGGCGAGGGATTCTCCGTAGGTTTTAATATTATCTGTTCCCCACAATACGACTGCAATAGTTTCGGGATAATTACCGCCATTTTCTATTTTTTGACGGGCAATTAATCGTTCCACAACAATCGCCGCAGACTTCACCGCAGCAGCCGTTGGAATGGACTGGGGATCGAGGGCGTGCATATTTTTACCCGTCGGTAAAACACCCGGATTCCGAATCGGATCGCCTCCTGGCCCTGGGAGAATATATTCCCCTTCTAATGCCCGTAATAATGCCCCTAATTCGTTATCTGCACAAACTTGTTGTAAGCAGAATTCCAAATATTCAAACAGGGGTTTGAGGGCTTCGGTGTCTACTTTTGTATAGCCAAATTGATGCAAGGCTTCGATCCAGGGTTCTTTTTTACCCATGTTGAAGAAGTTGAGTTTAGAAACTTTAGAAACTCGTCCTTCAGCATCGGTTTTTTCTTGAACTAACGCGGCAATTGCTGCCCTTGAAGCTTCAGTTATATTCTGCAATAATTCCACATCGGCTAAGATGCCATTGTCATTATTGCGATAAATTTCTTCGAGGTTGCGGTTAATACTATCAGCGATAATATGCGGCAAACTCAACAGCCCCTCTTCTTCGCGATCTAAACTGGCAATATTAACTAAAGTTGCGATCGCTTCTTCTGCGGTGGGAGGCTTGCCAATAACGTGTAAACCACAAGGCAATAAACGCGACTCAATTTCCATCAAGCGGCGATACACTTGCCCAACTACATTATCCCGTTCTTCTGCGGAAAGTTCAGCCGCATCACATTCGGGTAAATTCACATCTTGATCGAGGTTAACTGTCCGAGATTTTTCGATAATGGTGTTGACAATTTGCACTCCTCGCCCACTATCTTTTAACGTTTGATAGGAACCAATTAACTCGTTTAATTCCTGCAAACCTTTGTACAAACCGGCATTTTCCGCAGCAGGCGTTAAATAAGAAATAGTAGCAGCATAACTGCGGCGTTTAGCAATGGTTGCTTCACTGGGATTATTGGCAGCATAATAATAGATATTCGGAATGGTGCCAATTAAATTATCGGGGTAACATTCGCCCGACATTCCCATCTGTTTTCCGGGCATAAATTCTAACGATCCGTGTGTTCCGAAATGCAGCACGGCATCGGCTTGCCAAACCTGTTCTAAATAGGTGTAATAAGCGGCAAAACCATGATGAGGACTCGCGGAACGAGAGAACAACAACCGCATCGGATCGCCTTCATATCCAAAAGTTGGTTGTACGCCAATAAACAGATTTCCAAACTGTTTTCCGTAGATGAGTAAATTCTCGCCATCGGTGTTTAAATGCCCTGGAGGTGGTCCCCAATTTTCGTTCAACCGTTCATAATAAGGGGTTAAACGTTCGTATTGTTCCACCGACATTCGATAGGCAACATTCAATTCTGGGCTTTGATATTGGGCGGTGGCGTCGTGGATGACTTCTTGCATTAATTGTTCGGCAGACTCCGGTAATTCCGGGAGATCATAACCGTTATTTTTTAACGCTTGCATCACTTCATAAATGGAACCAAATACATCTAAATAAGCTGCGGTTCCAACGTTTCCTTTATCGGGCGGGAAACTAAAAATGGTGATGGCAATTTTCTTCTCAAGTTTGGGTTTTTTCCGCAGGTTTGCCCATTTCATTGCCCGTTGGGCGATCGCTTCGATCCGATCTTGCAGGGCGATCGCTTTTCCTGTTGCCCCATCTCGCCCTGAGACGATAATGGGTTCAATGGCGCCATCCAACTCAGGAATGGCAATTTGTAACGCCACCTGGATCGGGTGTAAGCCTAAGTCGCTGCCTTCCCATTCTTCGGTGGTTTGGAAGACAAGCGGTAACGCCACCATGTAGGGACAGTTGAGGCGTTTTAACGAGTCTATCGCTTTTGGGTGATCTTGACGAGCCGGGCCGCCAACCAGGGCAAACCCGGTTAGGGAAACAACGGTATCGACTAAGGGCTGGGGTTGAATGCCTTTCGGGGGGGTATCCCAGAAATATTCATCGACGGGTTTGGAGAAGTCTAAACCGCCTGCAAACACGGGAATAACGCGGGCGCCCATCGCTTCAATTTCCTGTACCATTGCCACATAATGGGCGTCATCTCCTGTGACTAAATGGGTGCGTTGTAAGACTAAACCAACGCAAGGGGCGAGGGGATCTTTTTGATCTTCGCTAATATCATCTCGGCTGTTATACCACTGCAAATATTCGGTGGCATTTTCATACATTTTCGGGGCTAAAGGATGCCAAATTCCCATATCGGGATAAACGACGGGATCGGCATATTTAAACTCACTATTTTTGAAGACGTATTTATCCGCTAACATTAACAGGAAGTTCTCCAAGTTTTCGGAAGAACCGCCTAGCCAATATTGGAAAGACATCATAAAATTACGAGCATCCTGCGCCTTCTCAATGGGCATATATTTGAGAACTTTCGGCAGGGTTCGCAATAGTTTTAACATTCCGTCTTGGAAGGAAGAACCGGATTTTTCCTTCCGTTTTTTCATAAATTGAGCGATCGCGCTTTTGCTTTGTCCCAGTTGCGCCATTGAAAAGCTACCCATTTTATTCAGGCGCATCACTTGGGGCATAGACGGGAAAACCACCGCCACATCTAGGTTATCGCGATGGGGAGTAACGGCTTCTACGACTTTTTCAGCTAAATCTTCAATGAAAATCAGGGAAGCAATAAAGATATTGGCTTCGGCGATGTCTTTTTTTAAGTCTTCATAGTTTTTGGGGTTTCTCAATTCTTCAATCAAATAACCACTGATTTCTATAGCGACATGGGGGTTATTTTTATTGATAGAACGCACCGCCGCAGATAATGCGCTTTGATATTGTGCTTCTAACACAACATAGACGACTTTGAGGAGTGATCGTCCATTCAAATTATCGGGTTTGATGTGTCTAACAGTGGGATTAACGTATGTAAACATATAAATCTTGCAGTCCCTTTGAGTCGGCTTTCTTTAAATTGAAAAGGTCAGGCTTGGCTGAAAATTGAAACAGATCTCGTGGAAGAAATGTAAGCATAAATGGGATCATCAGTCAATCCCTTTAGCTTACATTGGGATGTGCCGATTGCTGTTTCTGGGTTCGGGTGCTTGGGATTAGAAACCTTCAGTGTTGGATTTCTCCTCAACTTTTGCAGTTTCTTAATGGCCACTTTTGCAGATGGAATAAAAGATTAGGGGCATCCCAAAGCGCAGTATTGCCTATTTTTATCCGATTGCATCCAATGGCACTATGAGTATTGTTAGCAGAAAACGTTAACTTGAAACCCTTTTTCGCCGGAACTGACATAATTCGACAAGAAAATCTAAATTTTTCTTAACAAAACTTGACATTTTGTGAGTGATTACTCTAAGGATTAGATAACAAAAATTAACTTGACAAAAAAATAAAAATATGTATTAAACTCAAAAGAGATGTAAGATCGCCCCGAAAAACGCTTTCAAATTGCAACTTATTTGCAATAAAATCTCAAGGGGGAATTTTGAACAGTGATTGGTCATAGATGATCGCAAAAGTAAGATGTGGTAAAATCCGATTGGCGATGTCAACTCCTAGACCGTTAGGATTACTGCTGAGTTTATGTTTGTTGTTGACTGCTCATTTTTCAGTCAGAGAAACCTTCGCCCAAACACCGACAAATAACAGTTACACCCAAGCGGAAAGTCTCTACCAAGATGCTTTACAGCTTTTTCGACAGGGAAATGCCTCAGCCTTTCAACAAGCGCTAAAAAAGTTAGAAGCGGCATTGATTTTATGGCAAAATCTTAATGAACCGCTATGGGAAGCTAACACCTTATTAGCGATCGGGCGCATTGACTTTGCATTAGGAAATCAATCAAAAGCGCTAAATGATTACCATCAAGCGTTAACTGTACTTGAACCTCTGAGTTTAACGTCTCCTAGCGATGATGTTCTTTATATTAAAGCAACGATACTGAATAATATTGGTTCGGTTTATGATGTTTTGGGAGAACAACAAAAGGCTTTAGAGTATTATACTCAAGCTTTAACACTTAGACAGCAACTTCAAGATACAGTCGGAGTTGCGACAACCCTCAACAATCTGGGTTTAGTTTACAATAATTTGGGAGAATTTGAACGCTCCTTAACTTCTCTTAATCAAGCTTTATCTATCTTAAAAACTTCAGAAAATCAAGTCGCCCTCGCCACCACACTTAATAATATTGGCAGCGTTTATGATAATTTGGGCGACAGACAAAAAGCGATAGATTATTATAATCAAGCCCTATCTTTAATTAAACCATTGGGCGATCGCAATGGGGAAGTGACTCTGATTAATAATATTGCAAAAATCTATGACGCTTGGGGAGAAAAACAAAAAGCCCTAGATTATTTTAATCAAGCCCTAGAGATTTTAAAAACCACTGGAAACCGTCAGGGAGAAGCGATTATTTTCAGTAATCTCGGTTTTTTGTATGACTCTTTAGGCGATCGCAAAACTGCGATAAACTATTACAATCAAGCCTTAGTAATTGCTAGAGAAGTCAGTCATCGGTTAACCGAAGCGACAGCGTTAAATAATCTGGGTTTAGCTTATGATGGGTTGGGAGAAACCGAAACCGCCCTCGACTATTATCATCAAGCGTTACCCCTGTTAGTTGAAATGGGAAACCGTAACGGAGAAGCGGGAATTCTCAACAATATTGGCACCCTTTACGACAATCAAAACCAACACCAAAAAGCCTTAGAATATTATAACAAAGCTTTGCCGTTATTTCAAGCCACAGGCAACCGTTCGGGAGAAGCAACCACACTTACAAATATCGGTGAAGTTTACGACGATCTCGGAGAAAACCAGAAAGCCATCAACTATTACAATCAAGCTTTATTATTAAGGCGGGAAGTTGGGGATGTTAGCGGGGAAGCAGCGACACTTTATAACTTAGCAACCGCCCAACGAAAGCAGGGTAATTTGACAGAAGCTTTGGCAAATATTGAAGCCTCATTGAAACGGGTTGAAGAATTACGGGGAAAGATTGCCAGTTCAGACTTAAGAACCTCTTATTTTGCCTCAATACAAGATTTATACCAGTTTTATATTGATTTATTGATGCAATTCCATCAGCAAAACCCGACTCAAGGTTACGATGGTAAAGCGTTACACGCCAGCGAGCGCTCTCGGGCGAGAACGTTATTAGAAATTTTGACAGAAGCGAATATCGATATTCGTCAGGGCGTAGAACCCCAACTGTTACAACAAGAAAGAACCCTACAAATACAGCTTAACCGTTTAGAAAAACAACGCCTACAACTCGCAAACAGTAACGCCAGTCAAGCCCAAAAATCAGCCGTACAAAAACAGATCGATCAATTATTACAAGATTATCGCCAACTGACTGAAAAAATTCGCAGCAGTAACCCCAACTATGCCGCCCTAACCCAACCTCAACCCCTCACCTTAGAACAAATTCAACAACAGATTCTCGACGAAGAAACAATTTTGTTACAATATGCTTTAGGAAAAGAACGCAGTTATGTTTGGGTGGTTAGCAAAAGTAAAATTAGCAGTTATCAACTCCCGGAACGCAGCAAAATAGAAACCGCAGTTCGTAATTTTATTTTAGCACTTCCCTACCAAGAAAGAGCCAACCGCATTGTCAACACCGCCAATGTTTTAAGTGAATTAATTCTGCAACCCGTAGCGACGGAGTTGGATAAAAAACGCCTCTTAATTGTGGCAGATGGGGCGTTACAATATGTTCCCTTTTCGGCGTTAACGTTAACCCCAGAAAATTATCAACCGTTAATTTTGCAACATGAAATTATCAATCTCCCCTCGGCTTCAACGCTGGCTATTATTCGCCAACAAACCCAAAACCGCCAACCCGCTACAAAAACAATTGCAATTTTAGCCGATCCTGTCTTTAGTTTAGACGATGAACGCCTCAAACAACAATCAACCTCTCAACCCGAAAATTTACCCGTAGAAATTCAACAACTATCTCGGGCGGCGTCTGAAGTCGGAATAAACTGGCAACGACTACTGGGAACTCGCCGAGAAGCTGAGACTATTATATCATTAATTCCCGAAAAAGAACGGAGTCAAGTGTTTGATTTTCAAGCCAGTCGAGAAGCGGCTATTAACCCTCAATTAGCCAATTATCAAATTATTCATTTTGCGACTCATGGCTTTGCAAACAGCGAAAATCCGGCGTTATCGGGGTTAGTCATGTCATTGGTTGATGAAAGGGGAAATTGGCAAAATGGCTATCTGCGACTCAATGATATTTTTAACCTCAATTTACCCGCCGAATTAGTTGTATTAAGTGCTTGTCAAACGGCTTTAGGTGCTAATATTCGGGGTGAAGGTTTAGTCAGTTTAACCCGAGGGTTTATGTATGCGGGTACACCGAGAGTCATGGCAAGTTTGTGGTATGTTGATGATGCGGCGACTGCTGATTTAATGTCAAAGTTTTATACAAAATTATTACAAGAAAAGTTATCTCCCCTGGCAGCATTAAGATCCGCACAAATAGAAATGTGGCAAACTCAACAATGGAATTCTCCCTATTATTGGGCTGCGTTTACCCTTCAGGGCGACTGGAAGTAAACCAAAAACCCCGCTTCTCTTCCTCCTTGTTCTTAATCTACTTATATTCAGTATTTTCACTAGCCTGTATTTTACTAATAGATACAAATCAATATAAAAAAGTTCAGTAATCACACGATTGCCGAAAGTTGAGAATAGAGCTAGACTGCAATTATAAATAGGTTTCTCTGCGAATGCTTCTGACAATATCTTTGGAGTAGCTATATGAATCAACAGAAACACTTACTCTACAAGGGTTCTATCAAGAAAACATCTTTGATAGCAACCTTATTATTTACAACTTTACCAATAATGGCAGGTTGCTCATTTTTTGATCGATCATCAACTGCAAGTTCTCTCATAGAATCTTCTGGTTCTGTAGTTTCTCCTACATCTACAACAGCCGTGTCTTCAACTGTATTATCAGAGGAAGTTTCACCCATTGATAAACAACCAGACTCATTCAAAAAAGCTTTAGAAACAGCAATGAAAGCTGCTGTTAACGTTCAAACTGCTGAATCGATGGCTGATTGGAATATAGTTACTACCCAATGGGAGGAGGCAATTAATTTACTGAAGATCGTGCCAAAATTGAGTGAAAACTATAGTGTCGCTCAAAGTAAAATAACTGAATATCAGCGAAATTTAGATTACGCCAAAAATAAAGTTGCTTTATTAGATCCCTTGAATCAAGCAATGAATAAAGCTCAAAGTGCTGCTAACTTAACCCAAACTGCGAAATCATACGATCAATGGAATCAAGTTTATAGTGGCTGGAAAGATGCGATTAGCTTACTTGAAAACCTGCCAGAATCTCATCAAAAAAGCGACTTTGCTCAACAGAAAATAACAGAATATCAGAGTAACTTAGATTATGCTAAACAACAGATGACTCGTACCGATCCGTTTGTATCTGGAACGAATAAAGCAGAAGAAGCTGTTCTGCTTCAACCGAATGCAGTTTTAGAAGCTGATTGGAATGAAGTAGCAAATTGTTGGCAAAAAGCGATCACACTCCTGAAAACTGTTTCTCAAACTCATCCTCAATATCAAACAGCTAGTCAGAAAATTACGGAGTATCAGCAAAATCTATCCTATGCCCAAAAGCAAGCCAACCTAATGCGACAGGCGACTGTAGCTGTAATGCAAAATTCACTACCTGTATCATCACCACAGTCACCACCTTCAAGTCCTACTCAACAGTCTGTCAAGCCTCAAGTATCAAATTCTGCCCAACAACCTACTAATAATCCACAACCATCAAATCCACCAACTTCTCCTCAACCGCAACCTGTATCGGGTTCAGCGACAGACTTTATGAATGCCTATTTGAACGATATTGTAAACAAGGGTAGTTATGGCTATGGATATTGGTGTAAAAGCTCGGAAATTTTAAGTAGTCGTTTATTTTCCCCAAGAAATTTTCAAGTTTTGGATGTAAATGAGTATGACAATGGAAATTCAGCTTCAGCAACAGTGAGAATAGACTCTAGCAATAAAGGAGGTATGCCTATTACTCAAAACTGGAGGTTCTATTTAGACAAAGAAACCGATCCGAGCGCCGTCGAAGGCTTACCCGGTGGTTGGTGTATAGCGCTTATGTTTGACAGTTAGCCTATAATCATACCAAGTTCGTATTAAAACAAAGGCGTTCCAATGGAACGTCTTTTTCAACTATTTAAAATTTATAATTTATAACTAGAATTCAGCGATCTGCTTTAAACTTGCTTCCATTAAGCCTTTTGTTTGACCCGAAATACTATAAACCAACGCTTCTCGATAAACCCGTTGGGCGTGATGTTGGCTTAAATTCGCCGCCCCACTGGATGCAATAACCGCCCCATGACTGCAACGAACCGCTAAATTAATCGCCCAAGCCCTGAGTTGATATTTTTCCGCCAAACTTAGAGAAGGATTTTCTTGTGCTTGCTGAATTTTTGTCCGACATTGATTGAGTTCTTCCATTAATATATTAACAGTTTCCTGAATAAAAGTAAACCCTTTTTTCTGAAAAGTTGTTTCTAGAATATCCAGCCCCGCCCTCGCACATCCCAACGCAAAAAAACTCGCTTTCAAAGCATTTTTCTCATCGTTTTCCGCTATCCAACCCGCAGCTTTAATAGAAACGACTTTTTCTTCAGGTAAAAACCATTGCGTTAAACTCGCGGTAACAGTATTTGTAGACGTCATTGCACACAAAGACATCGGGGAACTGAGTTTAATTTCACCCGGCGAAGTGTTTAGATTTTCTAACGGAACTAAACCAAAAACCGCCCGTCCATCGGGTAAAGTTGCGGCGATAATAAACTCTTGAAAAATAGTCCATCCCGTTACCCAAGGAACCTCGCCATTAATTTCATATCCGCCCGAAACTTCTTTAGCAATAATTGTCGGTTTCCCACTCCGTCTAAGCTGAGAAAAACCTACCCCAACTGTTATTTTTCCATAACTCATGTCAGGAAGATAAGCATCTTTAAGTGCAGAATTTGAACTCTGCATTAACATTCCGGCTGCACTTTGATGTTGAGTTTGTAGAAACGCTAACGCCCCCGAATATCGGGCAATAAGTTCTTGAAATTGAGCAAAATCTTCCGCACTCACTTGTTTTCCGCCCCACTGTTGGGGAACTCGTAAAGCCAACACGCCCAAATTTCCTAACCCTTCAAAAGCTTGTTGAAGTCGGCTAGAAGAACTATCAATTTCATTGGCAATAGAAGCAACGGAAGTTTGTAAGTAGACTTCGGTTTGTTGGAGAAAATCAGACACGTTTGATACCTATATAATCAGCTATTCCTTATGTTGTGACGCAAAACGCCCGAAATTGCAAGCCCAGACAACACGATCTCAATTTATTATTGATTTGAACTAACGTCCTCAGACTTTGCTATAAAGTAGGTTGGGTTAAACGAAGTGCAACCCAACACATCCATAGAAAAAGGGAAACAATAATGTTGGGTTTCGTTACCTCAACCTAACCTACAAAATTGGCGATCGCGATTGGTAGAGGCAATAAAAAGTAGGTTGGGTTAAACGAAGTGCAACCCAACAAATCCATAGAAACAAAGAAAAGATAATGTTGGGTTTCGTTGCCTCAACCTAACCTACAAAATTGGCGATCGCGATTGGTAGAGGCAATAAAAAGTAGGTTGGGTTAAACGAAGTGCAACCCAACAAATCCATAGAAAAAGGGAGAAGATAATGTTGGGTTTCGTTGCCTCAACCCAACCTACAAAATTGGCGATCGCGATTGCTAGAGGGAATAAAAAGTAGGTTGGGTTAAACGAAGTGCAACCCAACACATCCATATAAACAAAGAAAAGATAATGTTGGGTTTCGTTGCCTCAACCCAACCTACAAGATTGGCGCTACGATTAACACAAATCTCTTTAAGTGTTTCAAAGCTCGATCATGCAGATTAAAGTCGAAGTTTCAGATGAATTGGCGATGCGGTTAAGTTCATTGCAAGAGCAGTTACCACAAATTTTAGAACTAGGTTTGCGGGAATGGAGTGCGGATGTTCAATCTGGATTTTCTGGATTAGCAGATGTATTGGAATTCTTGGCAAACCTTCCCACCCCAGAGGAAATTTTGGCGTTGAAGCCGTCGGAAGCATTACAACAACATATCAACAATTTGCTGGAAAAAAATAGAACAGTTGGGTTGACGCCTGAAGAGGAACGTTCGTGGCAACAATATGAATATGTTGAACATTTGGTGCGGGTGGCTAAGGCGAAAGCATTGCTGAAACTTAAGGAAGCTAAAGAATGAGCAAGGCTGATGTTTCTGCTGCTCTCAGACGCTTGGTTTGCGATCGCGCTGATTTTGCTTGTGAGTATTGTTTGATTCCAGAAATTTCTGTTTTTGTACCCCATGAAATCGATCATATCATTGCGGAAAAGCACGGTGGACAAACGAACGAAAATAATTTGGCGTTGGCTTGTACAATCTGCAACAAATACAAAGGGAGCGATCTGGCTTCAATCGATCCCAGGAATGGGGAAATTGTGAGGTTGTATCATCCTCGCCGCGATCGCTGGCGGGATCATTTTAAGTTAGAAAAAGGCGAAATTATTCCGTTAACTGCGATTGGACGAGTGACAGTAAAATTGTTACAGATAAATCGTCCCGAGCGAGTTGAAGAGCGGAAGTTACTGTCACAAGCAAATATTTTGAATGTTCCAGAATCCTAATTTTCCTATAAAAAGTAGGTTGGGTTAAACGAAGTGCAACCCAACACATCCACCTAAAAAGGGAAAAGATAATGTTGGGTTTCGTTACCTCCACCCAGCCTACAAAATTGGCTTAAATCTGCTTCAATGGACTAATTACATCCACAAACCGACATCTGACCCCAAATCGTAGTTGTCCACTGACCGCTCCAAGTTCCCCCTGCTGCTGTACAGACCGCAGGGCATATAAGTTGTGCATCGTTATTGTTCCAGATTGGGCCAGCAGGAACATCAACACTTGGAGTAATGCCAGACACAACGCTGATTTTCGCCGTGCTAACGTTTCTAATGATTGGTTGAGATTGTATTGGAAGTTTCATTTTGTTTCTCCTGTTTTCAAGGTTAGATTTTTAGTTCTGAGATGTAACCAAATACGTCCTGTGAATTCATGGGAAGTATTTGGCTCGTGTGAGATAGTTCATGACGGTTCCCCTTTTGGGATTGAGTTAGCTCGCGATCGACCAAGAACGGACTCTACCAATAGAGACAGGAATCACATCGCTAACATCAACCGTGAATCGGTAGACTTTTCCTGCTCTACGACTATCCTGTAAATTAAAAAATTGCAGTTTCACATCGTAGCAATCGGAATCAGGGCGACAGATCGGACTCTTTTCCACCGTAATGGTGTCCAGCCCAATATCATTAGCCGTGCCTGTAGACATCACTTCTGCGATCTGGAAAGCGTTGGTAGCAGAGAAGTTTAGCGCCCGTTCCTGGGGAGTCACTCCGAGATTACGGAATTCATAATAGATACGCTCCAAATATTCTCGAATCTTGTTGCGATAGTTTTCTTCTGAAGGTCCTGCTGGATAAGCTTGTGTTAAATTTTCAATTAATGCTGCAACCGACCATCCATACATCCCTCGCACATCTGGGACGATGACAGGAACCGTTTGACCCGAAAGCAGCTTTATACTGCCCCTCACATACCCTGGAATCGAAACTCGCTCGATATTTTCGTCGCGCAGGAAGGCGCGCAGTCGCTCATAAACAACATTGGCATACGCACCCATCGGCACGATTGCGTAGATAGGTGTAGTATCCAGATTGACAGTCCAAATAAGCGATTGTGCCGCCCAAGGGTTCTGTTCGAGATAGTCTAGCAGATTCATACCTGCTGGTATGGCTTGCATAAACGAATCTTGACGGGCTTGAGTCCCGAAATCAGTTCCTAGTTCTCCCAGAACATATGCTAGTGGAATTTGTGGAATTTGTTTCGCTTCACTTCCTTCGCTTGCTTCACTCTTTCCACCACAAGTAGCGCATTCAGAAGGAGCCACAGTTTGTACACCCGTTGTTAAAGGTTGCGGCATAGATTGTTCTAAACTGAGGTTAAACATCTCACTCGGTTGCAGTTGTGGGTTCATATTGTCAGCGTCACTCGGTTGCATCATAACGTTCTCTAGTTTCTCGTTTGACACTTGTTTGATTTCTCCTTTTGTAATGAGGGCGTAAGCCCCAGGAATATTAAGAGTTCCAACTAGACAGCGACGGCTATCTAAACCCTTTGCTTGGTTGCAAGGCAAGGCACTCTCAAGGATGGCATCGCGGATAGCATGGGGATCAGGGTTTTCCCCTCGTTGCACTTGAATACTGAGCAACAAAGCCACAATACCCGACACGATGGGAGTCGCAAAGCTAGTCCCCGTTTTAGCCGCAGTGCCACCACCAGGGATGGCGCCCAAGACGTTTTCCCCCAGAGCGAGGATGCCTTGGTTTTGGTAAACCTCGCCCCAATTACTAAACCCGATGGGATTTCCTTGAGCATCCATTGCCCCCACTGCCAGTACCGACTCAAGCGCAGCCGGAACATGAAGACATTCGCAGCCATCATTGCCCACAGCCGCCACAATCAGAACGTTGTTTTCTTGGCACAAACGCACTGCATTTTCCAGCAATTTGTCAGATTCAGCCGATGCAGCCAACTGACCGCCACTAATGTTAATGACATTGGCTCCCTGCTCAACTGCTTGCGTAATCGCTCGTGCGAGGTCTATCTGGGAACAAGGGGCAAGTTCTCCTTCTCTCCCATTTGTAAACACAGGTACGATTAAGCCTCGACAATGAGGTGCAATACCGTGAACAGGACTATCGTGTTGACCAAAGATTATGCTGGCAACATGAGTTCCATGTTGAGATGCAGAACCTCGATCAGCGACACCAGAAACCAAGGTTGGAAGCCAAGTAAGATTAGCTCCGTCAAAGCAAGGGTGAGACTGGTCAACGGGTCCGTCAAGTACCGCAACGCATACGTCAGGAACGCCAACAGATTTATCCCAAAGAGATTTCAGATGGGGCAATGTTGTCATCTAGATGCCCTTGAAAATAAATTTAGATCCCGCTCTGGACGTTATCAGAGGACATGAGGTAAAGGTTTTCATCTGTAAGTAATAACCACGCATTTTCGGGATAACTCGTCATGCTACTTTTTATACCTCCATCTCGGGAGAGCCGAAACTCTATGAATATTTCTAGCTCGAACAAAAACCTATAACCAGCGAACTTTGTGAACTTAAGCAGGAAACTTTACTTCTAACTTTACCAAAACACCTCTAATACCACATCCACAAGACTTCTGAGGTGATCGCACCCCTTGACAACCGTGTAACATTGGTTAAGTTTGATGTCTAAAGTATCAAACTTTCTAGAAGCGTCTATCTACTGCCTAAGACCAATTGACCTGAATCTATTTATTCGCTGTAAAGTATCAATCTTTCTTGAAGAATTGATCTACTTTTTTTTGTTTATCATCCTTCACACATCTACTTATGCCTACCCTCAAACAACGACGAAGAAAGGTTGCCATTCTAACTCAGCAAGGATTTCAAAAACTCCGAACCGCACAGTCCCAAACCGACCTTTGGAACGATTTCACCAAATCCTGCACGTTGGAAGTCCTCAGCGAACAAACCGGACTATCAACCCACACTCTTAGCAAACTTCACGCCCGAAAAAAGGGGGTTGATTTAAAAACTTTGGTGCGCTATTTTAACGGATTTAACCTAACTTTAGAATCGGATGATTATATGTCTCCGATAGGAGATGAAGAAACAACTATACTTGTCCCCTCTACCCCCGAAAACGAAGCGTTAGTCACAGCATCTCTTCCCCAAAATAATCTGGTGAGTTGGGGTCTAGCGCCCGATGTTTCAGTGTTCTGTGGTCGCCGGACAGAATTGGAAACTTTGCAGCAATGGGTTCTAGAAAATCGCTGTCGTTTAATCACGCTTTTCGGCATAGTTGGCATCGGTAAAACCTGGTTGGCGACCAAGTTAGCAGAACAAATACAACCGGAATTCAAGTTCGTGGTTTGGCGGAGTCTTCAACCGATATCCCGATCGCATTCTCCCTTACCTTTTACCCATTTTATCGATGATTTGATTGACCATCTCACTAACGATTCCCACTCAAAAATTCCAGAGAATATCAATACTAAGATCCGGAAATTGATGGATATTTTGAGACAGAAACGCTGTTTATTGATATTGGATAACGTTGAATCTGTTCTGCAAAATTATACCCCAAAAACAGCTTCGAGAAATGATTCTGATTATGAAGCCTACAGTCAACTCCTAAAACACTTAGCACAGGCACAACATCAAAGCTGTGTGATACTAACCAGTCGAGTCGAACCCACAGAAATTCAACCCTTTATTGGTGAAAATTTAGGAGTTCATTCTTTATGTGTGCAGGGTTTACAGGTTGCAGATATCCGACAGATGTTGAGTGCTAAAGGTAAATTTCAAGGAACGGATGACGAATGGAAGCACTTGATTGAGTATTACGATGGCAATCCTTTGATTATTGGCATTTTTGCCACAACCATTCAGCATTTTTTTGATAGCAGTCTCACCAATTTCTTCGCCAATAATACCCTAATTGATGAAAATATTGGTGAGCTATTAGACGAACAGTTGAGCGCTTTATCCGTACCCGCACAACAAATCATCAAAGTTTTGGCAACTCAAAATGCACCCCTTTCTTTTTCCCAGTTGCGATCGCATCTCGCCCCCTCGCTTTCAGGAAATACTCTGTTAGGAACGTTAGAATTTCTCAAAGCGCGATCGCTCATATATACAACATCGGCAGTTTTTTCTCTACATCCCTTGATCGTTAATTATTTCACAAGTTAATTCGTTTGTAACTGCGCCCCTAACGTTTTAACAATGGGATAATTGGCGATCGCTTTATTCACTTTCTCCAGTCTTTTGACAGAAACAGGTTTCCATGCTAAAAAATGTAAGCGTAGTGAACAACTTACATCTATGAAGCTAAAGGTTGTGCTTGAACCCAGTGAAGAGGGAGGATACACTGTCTTTGTTCCTTCTCTTCCCGGTTGCATTAGTGAAGGCGAAAATATTAGTGATGCCCTCTCCAATATTCAGGAAGCAATTGAGTTATATCTTGAACCTACTGAAGACAGCTTGAGTTTGAATTTAGAGTATTTTCTAGAACTACTCTAGTTTTGAGTATTTAATTCGTTTGTAACTGCGCCCCTAACGTTTTACCAATGCGATCGCGGGTTAACTCCAAATGCGCCAACGTGTAAGCATCCATGCGATTATTATGCTTTTCTAACGTCCGATCTAAAACGGCTTGTAACTGCTTCAACTGATACCAAGCTAAGGTCAACGCATCTTCAGGAACATTTACCTCTCGCAGTACAATTTGAGTCAATAAATTCAAGTATTCCCGTTGTAATGAACGCCGAATTCCTGAAATTTTAATGTCTTTTTCCGATTGGAATACTTCCGTCCAAATACTATTTTGCAACACCTCAAATAATTCGGGCATTGTTAGCGTATTTTGCGAGGGATTTTTCAGTTCTAAATCTCGTAAGCGCACCAAACGAGTTGGTGCTAGAATTTCTTCTAAAATCGATTTCTGTAACCGCAAAATGCGATCACCAATTCGATATTCTAAGGTCGAATCAGCATCAGGATTCCCCCAGTCTTGCCAACGCGAAGGCGCTAATTGATTGAGTAAACGAGGCGAAAACTGAAACGCATCTTCAGAAAAGATATATTTCTGCAATAGTGTTAACGCTTCACGCTGTTTATTAACCGGAATTGGTTCAAAGGGTAATCGGCTATTTGCATCACCAACACGGCTGCGATTAAAAGATTGACCGCCAATATAAAGAACCATATTTTCGGCATTATTTTGATAGTAACCAAAGACCGTTTCAAACATCCGACGAACTTGATCATATCCCTCACCCGCAGTAGGAGAATGGCTTTCTAAACCCTTCCACATGGCGATCGCATTATCGAGTTGCCACTGTGAATATTGCAGCATATTATTACTCAAATCAAACACATTTGCAGCCGGATCAAGAAATACCCCCCAATAGTCTTCATCGGTTGCAAAAGCCAGTTCCGGTTCACCCGATCGTTGAGCAATATCTTCTAGGGCTTGTCCTTGGGCGTAGAGACTATTTCCTGTAATGGCTGTGTAACCATATTCAATTGCCCATTGATCATAGGGACCAATCATCATCGGAAAATAATCGCCTTGAGTTTCTCCTTTGGGAGCCAAATTAACCGGAACATAATCCATTACTGATCCAACTAATCCCAAACTGTGCGTAATATTTGTATCATGCAACTGTTCAGGTGCAAGTAACGTGCTACCCTGAAAATTGTGTCTGAGTCCTAATGTATGACCAACTTCATGGGCGACAAGAAAGCTCAAATATTGCTGAACATAGTCTTTGATTTCGGAACTATTTTCATTCACACCATTCAACAATGACATCGCCATTGCACCAACCGCTAACTGACGGTTTGACTCAAAGCCAAAACATAAATGTTCTGAAGAAAAATCCGGGGATACATTTGAGTGTGAAGCGGAAGTTAGCCTTGCTAGAGATGCCCTTCCCAAATTACAAGGATTCTGATTCATCTGCGTGGCATTGTTTTGTTGATTCTGATCAATCAAAACGCTAATTCCCTCATAAAACTTAGCAACAGCATTACTTTCAACCATAATATCTGCATCTAAGATTTGTCCAGTTAAAGGATTAACATGAGAGGGACCGTATCCACTGAACCCCGGTTGAAACGAAGTAGACCAACGAATCGTATTGTAACGAACATCTGCGGGGTCCCAATCTGCATCATCGGGCATTTGTTCAACTTGAATTGCATCTTTAAATCCCGCTTTTTCAAAAGCTGCATTCCACATTAATACCCCCTGACGAATCGCCTCCCGATATTCAAAGGGAACTGTATTTTCAATCCAAAAAACAATCGGTTTAACCGGAGTAGAAATCGCCGCATTCGGATCACTTTTTTGTAAATTCCAGCGATTAATATAACGCACAATAGAAGATCGATGACTCGAGTTAGAAATATCTTTGTAGATACTCGTAAAATATCCGACTCGTTCATCAGCCAGACGCGGTTGATAACTTTCTTCGCTGGGAACTTCCAGAAAACTATAACGAACATTCAGGTTAAAGGATCGGCTATCAGGAAGCGAAGATAGACCTCTCCGCATACTTCCGGGATTTTCTGAAAAGCCAAATACTGACTCTATCTCAATATTTAAAGGAAAGGCTTGAACTTGATTGATATAGGATTTTTCCGGATCAATACTGTAGTTAGAACTGAGAAAACTTGAGAAGGAATTAGCCAGATTGGAAAGATCGCGCTCGCTCGTGAGAACACTACTCAAATCAATCAGAATGGTTTTCCGTTCGGGATGAATGCTAATAATCGGCAGGGAATACAGAACAGAATCACTCACCGAACGATTAACAGAACGGCTTTGTGGATCATTCGGTTGGGTTCTAAAATTAATATTGGGAACCACAAGCTGCACTTTATTATTCTGACGCCGCCACTGAAATACAAACTCATTTAAATTCAATCCCCGAAAGATTCCCGCTTGACCAATTCCTGAGTCTAAGCTGATAAAACACAGGTAATTTTTATTCAATTGTTCTGGCGTCAGTTCTAAATAAACTTTGCCAGTTTTTTGATGGTGATAAAGGGTCAATAATCCTTCGATTTTTTGACTATTTTGAACAGCTTGCTCGAAGGGTTGCTCATTGGCTTGTTCCTGAGCAAGCAGCCAGGACGGGGGTTCATTGGTGGCGTGTATGGCATTAATCGGTAGTCCTGATAGAAGTAAGGTTAGCAAGATCGACAAGCTAAACAGAGCGAAAAATAGCTTAACTTTTGTCATTCCTAAGACTTGAATTGAGTGGTGGTTGAGGGTAGTTTTCCGGGAGTTGAGAAATCCCAAAATATAGCGCTTCGCGCTAGGCAAGAGGCAAAAGGCAAAAGGCAAAAGGCAAAAGGCAACAGGAAGTTTAAAACCTCTCTCAGTAAACGTTTGAGAGTTTCTCAATTTCATCAATTTGTCAATACACCAGTGCGACCTACTGTAAAAGCACAGCTCTATAACATTTTGGCCTTGATTGATATTGACAATTCTAACTCGCGATCGCTTAACGTCCCAACTCTCAACGACTCGGCCAGGGAATTTGTTGCTTTTCAGCCAGTCGTTCAGCAACCGCCGCCGCGCCATATTGGTTTAAGTGGCTCGGATCAGAGTAATATTCATAGGTTTGCAACCACTCCAAACCCAAATCAATAAAAATCAGCCCCGTTTCGCTCTCCATTTGCTGCATATGTTCTTGAAACTTTTTTTCATAAGCCATGCGAACAGAGTCGAGATAATCTTGAGTCAGAGGCATATTCACAAAAACAATCTCGACTTGCTGAGACTGCACATATTCCACTAACTTTTTCAAAGCGTTCGTTTGAACACCACTGAGTTCAAAGCCTTGATAGTCGCTATCGTAGTAACCCGAGACTTGAGAATACTTCTGATAATAAGTTTTGGGGTCAAACCGAATAGATAGGGGAAGAAAGCCATTCTTTCCAAGCTGGGGAGTCTCATTCATCGAATAATCTTCTGCATCGGGAACATCTGGAAGCGCTTGGGGTTGTTGGCTGAGAGTTCTATTATTCACCACGAACAGCAAAAACCGCTTCAGTCGATCTCGTTGAGCATAAGAAGCCGAAATCTCGATCAATTGTTGATCAAACCATTGCTGCACTTGTTTAACTACCGTCGAGGGATTTTGACTGAACTCCCGTAAAGTCAACAGCGTTTGCTGGAAATCCGAAGAAGAATTGAGTTGTCGAGTCGGAATTCTAAACGTTCCTTGAGCAATTTGTTGATATCCGGGTGACGCCGCCAACGCTTCGTAAGTGCGATCGCTACGACCACTATTGAGCGCCCGCACACCATCAGCGACAATCACTAACTTCGGCAGTTGTTCGTCCGGTAAAATGCGCCGCACTAACAACTCTACCACCTGAGCCGTCGCCCCATTTACCCCGAAATTAAACACCTTGAGTTGGGGATAACCCTCTGCTGCTAAAGCTTGTTCTAAGACTTCCGGATCAATCCCCCGCAACGCCCGTGAACTCCCCACAATCAAAATATCAGGCGGGCGTTTTTCTCGAGCGATGAAATCTTGATAACGAGCCAGTTGTTCATCGAGTTGAGGACTATTAAACGAAGCATACAGCAGTTGAGACCGTTGACAAGACTCCTGATCCGAAACCGCTTGACAAGCATTCAGTTGAGTCGAACCCTTGTCAGATTTGGAAATAAATTCCGAGCGATTGAAAACCCCATCCTCCTCGGCAGATGAAGACGGAGAAGCCAGTTGTACAGCAGAAACCTCCTGAGACGTTGAGAGAGTTTCCGCCGGGGTAGAGGGCAAATAAACTTCTTCAGTCGCCCCATCAAACTGCGGGTTATTTTCCAAAAATTCACCCACCGCCCAGTCGATTTGAACGGCGACTAAGCAGCCTAAAGCACCCCAAACCAACGCTAACGCCGTTTTTGAGTATCGAGGCGTTTCCGAGGCATCAACGGGGACGAGAGCGCCAACACGAGTCGTAAACAGTCCAGTGCCGAGTAACCTCTGTTGTAGCCTCATCAAGAAAAAGAAAAGCGGATCGCTTCCTTGAAGTACAGACTCATTAGCCTCTAGTTCATCGGAGACGAGATCGGGTCGAAACACCAGTCCATCGGCTTGAGTGATTAAATCTTCACTCTCCGCTTCAGAAAAAGCATTGACTTGTTCATCGTTGGTTAGAATGCGCTGCGACAACGCCACTCCATAACGCCACAGGGGATGCTTTTGACCCGCCCGACGGCCATAAATTCGCACTCCGGCAATCTGATCAATCGGATGGCTACGGAGAAATTGCGCTAGAGGCGGGGCAACTTTCGACTGAGAGGGACAAGTGGGGGCTTCACTCATCACATGAAGCAGTTTTCCTTTGCGAAGCAGCATAACGCTGACTCCGCCTGTGGCTAATTTACTATCAAGATCTCGATTAACGAGTTGATTGAGGAGAAAGGTCAGGGCTTCGAGGTTTCCCTGTTGAGCTAAAGTCAGAGGATGGGGTTGTAAATCAGGATATTGACTCGCTGGGAGATTTAGCCAATCAATCCAAGCCGGAGAGTCGGGCTGGTTTTTGGGGTTTTGGCCCTCAACGCCATAAACCGTTGCAGCCAGAATGCCTTGAGGGGCAAGGGTTTCTAGGATGGGGGCGATCGCTGCCATCACCTTTTGTTTGGGGGCAGGGCGTTTACTGGATTTTTCGGCGGGAAGGTTTTCGGCAGTCAGGGCTTCACAAAACAGATGCAGAGTAGATTCTTTGAGAGTGGCGCGAACTTTGACATTTAACGCCTCTAATTTTTGATTGAGGAGACGAGCGATCGCCGCCTCAGAACCCCAACGCGCCCAATTTTTGAGGATTTGTAACGGCGGGGTGAGATCAATTCGCAGCATCCAGTCGGGCGTGGGTTCTCCCTGAACTTGCAGCAAAATACAAGCATCTCGAAAGTTTTCAAGCTGCAATTGTCGCAAGCGTTGGGCGATCGGTTCAGCCAACAGGGAGGGATCAGGGCTATAAGCCGACTCACAGCGCACCCACAACCGTCGCGTTAAGGGTGGGTTGAGGGATTCTGTTGGGGGAGAGGGACGGCGTTTTTTGGAGATTTCTTTAACGCTGACTTTGACGCTGACTCCCAAACTGCCGAGAATTTCACTGAGATAACTGGCGATCGCATCGGGATGACCCCGACGGGCTAGGGTTTCAGTCGAAACCGTGAGGGGAGCGCTAGGCGTTTCTATTTCACTGGGTTTTGTTTGGGTTGCAGTTGCTCTTGAGTTGGGTACAGTTGAGCTAAAAGAGTGATGTTCTGAGCTATCCTGGCTTGAGGTGAGCAAGTCTGAGGGGATTGTCGAAGTTTTTCGTTTACCGTTGCTTCCCAAGGGGGGAGAATCACTAATCTGACGCGGTGATTGATGGGGTTCTGCAACGGTTGTTTCTGGGGGGGTAGGCGTTGGGAAAACCGTCTCGAACTCTGGGAGTTCGTTGGGTTTTGAGTTTTCCTCGAAGACTGACTCGGGTTCGGTTTCTGTTGCAAGTTCGGTTGCTTCTATCGATTCAACAGCATGATTATTCGGGCTACGATGAGTGAAAATTCCGCTCAGTGTTTCCAAGACTGATTTTCGCCCAATCGCCGAAGCTTGGGAAGCCTCTTGCGCCTCCTCTGTCACCTTTTGAGGATTATATTCCAGTTTTACCGTCCACTCCGGGCGTTTAGCCTCGGGTAGACGCCCACAGAGAAACACCTTGTAAACGGTTGGGGCATCAGCAGGGAGTAACTTCTCCAGGTTGGTTTGTGCCAGTGCTGCCGAAAACTGAGACACCGCTATTTTTTCGCTCGGACAGGGTGAGGCTTCACACAAGACATGGAGGTGATTGCCCCGCAAACGAACTTGCACCCGAACCTCTGACAGTCCGATTGCTTTTTCTGTCCATTGTGTTAGTGTTGACCAATCTTTCGCCAAGACGCTCCCAATTGTATTAAACTCAACCCACGATTTTTTCTTTAGATGATACCCTGCTAGAGTTGACATCCTCCCCTACCTAAAGGCTTCGGGGATTCCGGCCCTAACCAAATAACCGAAGTTGCTTGACTAGACCATGGGTTGACGCTTCATCGGCTGCCACCAGCGAACTGGATTTACGCTGGCCTCCACGTCCGTTTAGAGTCTCGGACTGCCCGCCCGCGACTTGAATATTGAGGGCGGCATTGATGTCGCGATCATGAACCGCCCCACAATGGAGGCAAGTCCATTCCCGAACCTCTAACGGTTTCCTGCCGCCCAACTGTCCACAGGATGAACATCGCTGACTGGTCGGCTCCCAACGACTGATCACCTGGAAATCCCGTCCATAGCGGCTGGATTTACCTTCGACCATTTGTCGGAAGCCATACCACCCCGCATCAGCAATCGCCCGCGACAACAAGCGATTCTTGACCATTCCCGACACGTTGAGATCTTCGAGGACGATCGCTTGGTTCTCGCGAACGATCCGAGTTGACAGCTTGTGCAGGAAATCGGTTCGCTGGTCTTTGATTCGGGCATGGATTCGAGCCACTTTCCGACGAGCCAACTCCCGGCGATGACTCCCCTTGACCTTACGACTAAATATATTCTGAGCGCGACGTAACCGCCGTAAAGATTTAGCCAGGGGCTTGGGACTAATGATCTTTTCACCCGTCGAGAGGGTGGCGAAGGTGGTCAATCCCAGATCAATACCCACACCATCATTCAGGGCAGGCAAGCTGATCGGCTCCACCTCGCAAACAAAAGAAGCAAAATAGCGACCCCCTGCATCTTTGATGATCGCCACCGATGAGGGTTGCGATGGTAAATCACGAGACCACTTCACCCGAACGCAGCCAATCTTGGCCAGATAGACCGAATTGGGCTTGACTGAGAAGCCATTGGTCGTAAAGCGAATCGACTGAGTTGAATGCTTCTTTTTGAATTTGGGAAACCCGACCTTTCGTCCCTTACGTTCCCCTTTTAGGCTTTTAAAGAAATTCCTCAAAGCTTGAGAGGAATCACGCAAAGACTGAATTAATGGGTCACATCCCACTTCAGATAGCCAATGTCGCTCTTCAGTCAACTTGGCTTGGGTAATGACTCGCTTCTGTAGTTCAGTATCGTTGAGCTTCTCCCCCGATTTGTAAAGGTCTTGACGCAAACGAATGGCATCGTTGTAGACCACACGGGCGCAACCGAATGTTTTTGCCAGCATGAATCTTTGCGGGCGGTTGGGATAGATTCGGTAGCGATATCGTGCTTTCATACGGATAATTATAGCGAGCCATATTCCTTGTGCAAAAGCCGCCCTAGAAGGGCGGGGCTTGGGACCCATTTTTTTTGGTGAGAGTTGTAGATCTCAATTGCATTCTCAATTCGGGTTTTGCAGTGCAGCTCTTTGAGTTGATTGATCCGCCGTCCTGCCGCAGAGACTCCATCAATTGGGTTCACCCAGCACCGCACTTGAGCAACCGACACTCTACCGAGTCCATTTTGACATAATTGAGGGCGAGGTTGTCGAGCGAGGCTGGTTCCCAACTGATTCCCTGATGTCGGCTCCCTCAGCCCGATGGGATGAAAAATCTACTGTTAAAATTAATAGCAAAGAAATTTGTTAATGATCAGAGGAAATCGCTATGCAGTCTCGTTGGGAAAAACCATCTGAAGCTTCGAGTTCTAATTCTCATGGGTTTAAACTTCCGTCCGACTTGCTCTTGAGTGTGACAACTTCACCCTTTATACTGCTCCTGATTGGAAGTAAAGTTGTATCCGATACGATTTTAGAGATGAGTCGCAGTAGCGAAGCGGTCTTTCAGGGCGATCGCCTTCCTGTTCTCAATTTTCCCCATCAGACCCGTCAACAGTAGACAGTTTACCAAAAATTGCCGCACACGCCCCTACCTTCAGGTATGGGGATATAAGGCTCTTTCTAATGCTATAATAACTCTACTGGCAGGGTATTCAACCAGTTGAAAAACCCAGCATCTAATCGATGCAATTAACCTTGAAAACTTAAGGTATGGGGTTCTTGCAAGAAATGCTTTGGCCATATAAAACCTTAAAGCACCAAGTACAGAGAACAAAGCATTTTTTTCTCAAGTACGGTAGGGCATACCGAAACTATCTCTGAAATGGGATGAACGACTGGGGAGACTCACCCCTCTGGAGTAGGT
>NZ_LATL02000324.1 GCF_000972705.2 Limnoraphis robusta CS-951
CTATTACTGGCTAATAATAAATAAAAGTTGCCTGACAAAAGGACAACTTTCATTAATTCTTGTTTAACTTGAGTAGATCAACGAGATAAGCGTTGGTCTACTTAATTCTATTTTCAGTTAAACAGGAGTGCCTACAAAGCCTGTAGCTTTACAAAAATTACCGAATTTTCTGCCAAACTGGCAACGAAATATTTGAGAATATTATAAAATTAAAGTCTTAAATATTAATTCCATTTTCACAATTGGGAATATCATTCCCATTTTTTAGGATATTGATATAGATTTTCAGCCCCTTGAGGAGCTAGAAAACGTTGCAGTCCCATTGCTCATCCCAAACAATTTGGTTCTCAAGACTATGCAAACTCTCTCCAGTATTTTGCATCCTTACCCAGTTGAACAATTTTTAGCCGAAAACTGGACTAAACGGGGAATTTTAATCCCGAGTGAACAACCTGGGAAGTTTCAGCACTTGTTTTCTTGGCAACAGCTAAATCATTTACTCAACTTTCATGAGTTTTGCCATCCTAATATACGATTTACAGTTCAGGGCAATACTTTGCCAGCTTGTGACCCTCAAGATTGGGTGAAACGCTGTAAAGAAGGGGCGACTTTAGTTATGGATCATCTTCATAATCGGGTTCCGGCTTTAGCCGATCTGGTATGGGGACTACAGCGGGAAATTGGTCATAGTAAAGCACATATCAACCTCTACTGTTCTTGGCCGGGTCAGCAGGCATTTCAGTGTCACTACGATACCCACGAAGTGTTGGTGTTTCAGATTGAGGGACAAAAAGAGTGGTTTGTATTTGGGGAAACTGAGCAATATCCCCGAGAAAATTGGAAACGGAGTGGTCAGAAACCACCGGAAGAACCCCCATACATCCAATGTGTTCTCAATCCCGGAGATTTCCTTTATATTCCGCGCGGACATTGGCACTATGCTATCGCCCACGATCAACCTTCCCTTCATCTGACGCTCGGTATGCGCTGCTTCGTTGGCAGCGATTTGCTCGATTGGCTGGTTGACCAAATTAAAGAGGAAGAAATTTGGCGCAAAAATTTGCCTTTGATTTTAGAAGGAGATACCTCTCAACTTAAAGATTACAGCCAGAGATTACTGGATCACCTCAGCACAACTTTGAGAGTAAAACAACAGGAGTTGAGTCAAGGTTATGTGCGATTTCAGTCATTAAAGGGTAGCAGTCGTCATCCCGAAATTTCTCTGCCCAATCAAGTTGGATTTAACTTATTTGAGCAAGAACTGGATACTCGCCTAAGACTCGCAAAGCACCAAAAAGTTATCGTAGAATTTCTGGATGAAGGAAAGTGTCAGTTAGTGACGGGTACGAAAAAGCTGATGTTTAAAGGCTTAGATATTAATACGATAGAAAAGTTAGTAGAAAAGCTATTTACAACTGAGACCTTTACAGCCAAGGATGTCGCTCAGTGGTTGCCGGAGGCTGACCTAGAAATCGTTATTTTGCCATTACTTGCGTCGTTAATCAAAGAAGGATTTATTGTCGCAGATTAAAACAATAGTAATGGTTAAGTCTAGGCTTAATCAAAAAAACCCAGTTTCGATCAAAGGGAAGTCTAAATTTTAGGCATCTTCCCTTGAGAAACTGGGCTTATTAGGTTATAAAATTTCTGAGAGCAAACTAAACAGCCCGGACTTAAGAGGAGGTGAGTTCACCCTTCATCCCAAAAAAAATCGAGAATCTTCGGATTATCCGGATCGGTGGTATCTAAGACTAAAAAAGTGGTTTTAGATTTAGCCCGACTAAATTCAGCATCGGAATTTTCAATTTCTTTAGCGGTTAAAGAAATATTTGCCAAGAAGTCAAAGGAAACCGCGATCTACATCAAGCTTGAAAAACCTTTAAGCGAACAGGAAGTCAGCATTACTGAGTTGACTGGAACTAACTCCTTCAAATAGAAGTTGTCCGCCTGTATTTAAGGTGAGAATTGCACCCAATCCGGTATCCTCAAGCAGAGATAAGGGATCAAAATTGCCGAAGTTGCGGAATTCCACTTGATCCTGGCCGAGTTCAAAGTCTTGAATGATATCCAGTTCACGACGAAGAAAACTGTTTCCTTCCGCAAATACAAAAACATCTTGACCCTCACCTCCAGCCAAGATGTCGCTGCCCCGACCTCCGATTATGACATCTCGGCCGTCACCACCGTGTATTCGATCGTTGCCGCCATTTCCAGCGAGGCGATCTCGGCCACCACCACCTTCGAGGATATCATTGCCACCCTGACCTTGGATGTTATCTCTGTTGGCGCTGCCATAGATTTTGTCCGCACCCCCGGTGCCATCGATGTCATCTTGCCAAATGCTGCCATAGATAACATCTGAACCGAGGTTGTCAATATAAGTATCTCCCAACAACTTGGTGGCAGTGGTATTGGTTTCAACGATCGAGATCTGGGTATCGCTGTTAAAGGTACGCGAATAGTTTCCGGAAAGAATACTCACATCGAGGAAATCTTCACCATTGTTGCCATTAATATCTCGATCGACGCTGGTTGTAAAGCTAATATTGCCACTGGAGCGCGAGTTTGTTGTTGCCACATTTTCAGAGGAGATGAGCCGCCCCTGAATCCCAAAATAATCGAGAATCTTCGGATTATCCGGATCGGTGGTATCTAAAACTAAAAAAGTTGTTTTAGCCCTTGCTCGGCTAAATTCAGCATCCGGATTTTCAATTTCTTTAGCGGTTAAAGAAATATCGGCTAAGAAGTCAAAGGAAAAGGTTTCATTGGCGGGAATCTCAAAAGTTGCCGTTACTTCGGCTTTACTTTTGTTCTTGACTTTATATTCCTCCTCTTCTCCTTCAGCAAAGGCTTCTGTAAACAGACTGGTGAAGGCAGGATCGTTGATAAAAGTTGCATCTGCACTGGCAATCGCCTGCGCTACTCCTCCTCTGACTAACTCTTGCAGTTCAGCCGAAGTCATACTGTTGGAAGCAGGTTGACTGTAGTTGAAGAATTGAGCATCTCCTAAGGCTTCGACAAAGTTTGTGTCAGTGGTTGAACCCGTCGGTTGTAAGAAAAGGGTTGGTGATGACATGAATTTAGTTCCCCCTGAAAGGACTTTAAATAAAGGACTTCAAAGGACTTCAGAAAATGCCCCAGATTTAGAAGTTCCATAGGATGCTTCTCAAACTTTGGCAGTTCCTAAGGACCTTTTTAATCAAAATTCTTGAGAGAAAAATAACTCAACCCAGCCAAGGTTATAGGTTTGTGCAATTGTTTATGATTAGCGATCGCCAAGATTAGACGAATGTGAAATTGGGAATGGCAGTAGCAGCGACCACAACACCCACTATTTGCGGTTCGGCAGTATTGGCAATAATTAATAAATCCTGGGGACTGAAGAGGGCATCGACGGTTAGAGTGTAATTCCCTGCTATTCCCGCCAATTGAATCGTATCAACACCATTTTCATAGCCGGCAATAATTGCAAAGTCATCTCTGGGGGGATTGACATTGGTATCGGGGTTGAGGTAGAAAAATACACTCTCTCCGTCCTGATTGACATTTCCCAACACAAAGGTATCAGCAGCGCCATCTGCACCCCCTCTCAAGATATCTCGTTCACCTGGTGAACCCCCACCAAAACCATTGAGGATGTCTGCGCCAGCGCCCGCTGAGATGTCGTCATCACCATTTTGTCCCAGGAGGGTGTCATTACCTTTGCCACCTTGAATGGTATCTTCACCGCCGCCTCCCAAAACCGAGTCGTCACCACCATCGGCAATCACAAAATCATTGCCAGATTCTGCTTGGATAAAATCATTGCCGTCAGGAGCGCCAAAGGGATCACCGTCTCCACGCATGGTATCGTCACCGATTGAACCTAGCATTTGATCGTTACCACTCTGGCCAATCATAAAGTCATCTCCAAGGCTACCGAGCATGGTATCGTCGCCACCCCCCCCGAAAAGCAGGTCATCACCAATGCCTCCGAGAATCTGATCTGGACTCGGGTCAAACACGGGGTTTTCCGTAAAGCTTGCACCGCCATCGATGATGTCATTACCAGCATCGCCACTCAGCAGGTCTTCTCCTAAGCCACCGATGATCTGATCGGCACCGACAATCCCGGGGACTTCGAGATTGACTTCAGAAATGAGATTGCCATTCGAGTCAAATTGTTGTACAAAAATGGGAACTTGGCCTCGGCTATTGCTGCCTCCAAGAACCGTATCGTTGCCGTCGCCGCCCTCAAGGATATCATCATCTCCACCGCCATTGAGGAGGTCATTACCCCCTTGCCCTTTTATGATGTCGTTGCCATTACTTCCCAGGAGTTGATCGTTGCCACTGCCTCCCTCAATGGTGTCGTCACCTCGGCCGGCAGAAACCACATCATCTCCACCGAGTCCACTGATCAGATCATTGCCATCCCGTGCCACAATATCGTCATTTTGCTCTGTACCTTCAAGAGTGTCATTCTCATTAGTTCCGATAAATGAAGCCATTGTATTTTTCTCCTATAGCTAGCAATTAGGATGAATTACATTTCCTTTCCAAGATCTAAGAGTTTGTTAACAAAAGGTTGCCAATTTGGCAGTTTTACTGAATCTTTACCAAAATGCGTAACTCTAGCATGAATTAATTTTTTGAATATACTTTGCATATACAATTGCGATCTACAATTCCAATTTCTGCCAAACTGGCAACACGGTTATCTAAAAATCCACTTCAATGGAGTAGTTAGAAAATACCTGAGCTTTACCTTCTGGAATCTTATCATGGCTGATAGCAACTCATCCGCCCTCTCAACTTCTAATGGAGTTAGCACCGTCTCTACCAGCCTTGTAGCTGTTGTCGGTGACAATGGAGTTATGGGTAGTAGCGAGGTCAGTGCCAGCTCCCCCACAGGAGACGCCTACAGTGGCGAAACGATTTTTGGTGAAGCTGACAGTATTAGTTTGAGTGCTTCCGGCCAAGCTTCATCGACAGATGTCATGGCTGATGGCACAACAACTCTATCAGATTCGAGTGGTACAATCGAGACTACTGAGATAGACGAGGCAGAACTTGAAGAGCTTGAGGAGCAATTACAATTTAATCCGATCTCAGAAGATCTAGCTACAGAAGATCTAGAGATAGATATCAATCAGGATGTAGATCTAAGTGATGTAGATCTACCTCAAGGGTTTGACGAAGACTTGGACGATGACAATATCGTTGAACCCAACGATGATTACTCTTCAGATGAAGATGAAGATGTCACTGATGAGAATTCACCCGATGATGAAATAGAGGATCAAGAAGACTTCTTCGATGACTTCGATGAGGACAGTTTCCCAGACGACTCTGATGATTCTAGCGTTGATTTTGAAGATGACTCTGATAACTTAGATGAAGACCGTTCTCAAGAGGACTCTGATGATTCTCGGGTTGATTCTGAACAGGACTCCGATCAAGACTCCCAGGATGCTTCAGTTGACGACTCTGATGATTCTCGGGTTGATTCTGAAGATGACTCCGATCAGGACTCCCAGGATGCTTCAGTTGACGACTCTGATGAGGACGACGAAGACGGTTCTGAAGACAACTCCGATCAGGATGATGACGACGCTTCTGAAGACCCATCTGAGAATGAGATCGGCGACGATACACTCGTAGGGGAATCTGGGAGTGATACGTTATGGGGATTTGATGGCAACGATTTCATCTCTGGCCAAGGAGGGAATGATCGACTCTACGGCAACTCCGACAATGATACCCTTGAAGGGGGCGCAGGAGATGATACAATCTGGGGCGGTAAAGGCAATGACTCCCTGATCGGATCGGCAGGTAATGACTTTCTCTCTGGCGACTTGGGTGGTGATACCCTCGAAGGAGGAGAAGGAAGCGATACCTTTGTTTTGAATATAGATCCGGGAGATTCAGATTTAATTGTAGACTTCAATTCCACCGCAGGCGATCGCATCGGGTTAACCGAAGAACTCTCCCTAGAAAATCTCACCCTGGAAACCATTGATTTTGATGGTGATGGTGTGCTGGATGCTACGGAAGTGAGTGTAGAGAATGTTAGTTTAGCAGTGGTTTTCGGAACCGTTGATGCCGTCGGATCAACCACTCTAACTGAAGCCGACTTCACAGTAGTTGAACCCGAAAACCTTCAGGCATTCACGGACGAGATTCCCGAAGCTACTCCCGATAATGATATTCTTTCAGGCAGTGCCGCCAATGACGATCTCCAAGGTCTGGCAGGAGATGATCAGATTTTTGGCGCTGGCGGTGACGATATCCTCAATGGGAATTCTGATCAGGATCTCCTGAATGGAGATGATGGTAACGATGTTCTCTGGGGTGGAAAAGGAGATGACACCTTAATTGGTGGAACAGGCAATGATCTGATTGCGGGTGATTTAGGCCGCGATATTTTGAGCGGTGGCTTCGGTGCCGATCTGTTTGTCTTAGCCGCAGAGGATGTTAATCTTGGGAATGACCCGTTGCTAGCCGATCAAGTAATTGATTTTAACCCAGAAGAAGGCGATCTGATTGTGGTTTCTGGAGAACTTTCCACAGATAATATAACACTAACCGTTTTTGACTCCAATGGTGACGGAAATTCAGATGCGACCTTAATTCAAATTGGCTCGGAAATTAATCAAGGTAGCGTTGTAGGTGTTGTGCTAGACAGCGTTGATGCAACAGGTCAAACGACTTTGACAATCGGTGAAACCGTCTTGACGCTGACAGATTTCTTCACGGTTTGATCATCTTATCCGTTCAGTAAAGTTCATCAGATTGGAGTAGCTATTCCGGCGACATTAATAATATGAAATCCTTAAATATTTGCTACATATGATGGGGAGATGGGGAGAACTGTTGCTTGTCTATTGCCTCTTGTAGCATTATTTTATATCTTTCATATAAGATTGTTGATTTGAGTATTGTTTGATAATTTTGACAACAATAATTAATCCATGACTAGGGGTTAAAAAAAAATTATAGCGGTTTTCAGTGCGATGAAGTCATATCATGTCCGACTAATAAATAATGATTCTGTAGGGGCGGGTTCAGTCAATATCTTTAGCACTACTGCGAGATTGAGNAATATCTTTAGCACTACTCCGAGATTGAGATAAACCCGCCCCACCCCATAACAGAATTAATCAACCGGACATGATATCAAGTCGGCAAACAAAGAAACCCGATTTGTTAAGAAACCGGGTTTCAGGAGTTTAGTCGTTCATTCCAACGCACATCGCTATATTCAAGTCAATCGGTTGCTTTCCAAAGTTCAGTTGTAATTCTGAAACCTGGCGTTGGTGAAGCTAGCAGATTTGGCAGGGAGGTGGAGAATCTCCACAGACCCTTAATTTCATTCAGGGTGACGATACAGAAAATGTCAACAAATTTGTTATGAAAAGGATGTTAAAATTGATTAAAAATTGTTGTCTCAACAAACTTTCTCTCGAGTGCGATCAGATGGGCAAAAGGAATGGCTCTTGTTTTTTTCGCCTTGATTATTATCTTTCATTAACCGATTGTAAGTGCGGTAGGGAATATAATGCAAAGGATTATAACCGGCAAATCGGAGAATCAAAACACAAGCCCAGGAATATTTTCCGGCTAGTATGGCATCAATCACCTGATTAAATTGTTCTTCGCTCATTGCTTTATCTCGCTGATTAGAAGAAGGATTATTTGAATAGTTCATGTGAATGCTTCCCAGATTGGTTGGACTTAAAATTTGATCGATTTCTTCAATATTATATGACGAGTAGGTTCAGATAAAACTCATCAAACTGAAGCATAAAGGACTAAAGATCTATACCATTCTTCTCAAACTTTTGCAAAGGTTCGAGTAATACATCAGCAATGCGACGCTGACGAATGATAATATCTGCCGTTGCTGTTTGTCCCGGTTTAAATGGTATTTTTTCTTGATTTTCCAGGACGTAATTCTGTTCTAACTCAACTTCAAGCTGATATACAGGTGGTAGATTGGGTTCAACTTTGGTATCGGGAGAAATCGAGGTAAGAGTTCCTTCGATGATGCCATAATCTTGATAAGGATAAGCATCAAACTTTACCTTCACCGACATCCCAACCTTGATAAAACCCGCATCTTTACTGGGCATACTAGCCAATAAAACCAATGGGGTATTTTCCGGTAAAATTTCAGCAATATTTTGTCCGGGTTGAACGACTTCTCCAATATTGCTAACATTCAAAGTGGAAATATAACCATCAACCGGAGCATAAATAAATCGCTCCTCTCGTTTCATTTTTGCCGATGTCAACACAGTTTTAGTGTCTTTGATTGAGGCTTGAAGCTGAATGATTTCTAGCTCGATTTGCTGAATTTTCTGATCGGCTTCTATCTCAACGGCTTTGGCTTCTGATTGTTTTTGTTCTAGTTCAACATAAAGACGATTCACTTCGGCTTGCAACTGTTGCAATTCCCCTTCAGATTGAGTGATCATCTGTTGACGCTCTCGCAACATTTGCTGGGCTTGAAACACCTGTTCTTTAGTGCTATTTTTCTCGGACAATTGAGCCTGAACAATCGCTCGTTCGCGATCGCGTAAAGATTGTTCAGCTTGAAACAATAAGTCCTGAGAAATTGCCCCTTCTTCAACTAATGGTTTTAGCCGTTCAATCCGTTCAATAGATGCCGCTTTATCCGCATCAAGTTTTTCCAAAAGTTCATCCGCTTGCGTCGGTAAGGGTTCTATATTCTCTAGTCTAGCTTGAGCGCTTTCCGCTTGTAATTTTAGCTGACTTAATATCCGTTCAGTGGCCTTTATTTGTGTTTTTACCCGTTCAATTTCTGCTTCATGGGTGTGAATTAGAGCCATTGAAATGGCACTGCGACTTTTCTTTTCTAAATGAGTTCTTTCTAAAAATCCTTGTTTTTGGGTTTGTTCAATTTCCAAGGCATTAAGTTGTTGTTGGAGTCGTTCAATTTCTGCTAAAGCCAATTGACTATCAAGTTCAGCAATAACTTGGCCCGCTTTAACTGCATCCCCTTCTTTGATGGCTAAAGTGGCAATTTTCCCCATTTCTATCGGATGAACTTTGTAAACATTTCCTTGGGGAATTAATTCACCTTGGGCATTACCGATTTCTTCTACAGTACCGAAATGCGCCCAGGCTGCAAATGCGATACAAAATACCGCGCCACCCGAAAAGACTCGCATCGGAAATGAGGCGGGTGGTTGATCTAATACTGCCTGTAAAGCAGTTGACCAATTTCCGGAGTCAGAAACGGTTTTTTCGGAGTCTTTATCTTTCGGGATGAAGGGATAAGTACGATTGGAAACAGGCGGGCTTAGGGGAAGAGAACCTGTTACTCCACCTCTGATGGAGTGGGCTTTTTCAATCTCTTCTCGGGAGAAGTTTAAATCATGCAAATAATTCTGCTTATCCTCTGAATGAGAATCTGATTCAGGAGTTCGTTTTTTTCGGAAGCGAGGTACAATGTTGAAGCTCATCACTTTAAATGTTGTAACAACGTTGGGTTTAGAGTCGGAGCGAATTCACCAGATCACTCGCCGCAAAAGGGGTGATCAATATTCTATTCGGTTCGCCCGTACCAGAGGCATACCAACTCTCAATCGAGAAAAGACAACTGCTTTTGTTGGTGGATGTATATTTTTGATATACCTCTATTAAGCTGTGAAACGTGATGACTGGCAGGCTGAAACTCAAAGTTATTAGTATTATAACNTCGCCCGTACCAGAGGCATACCAACTCTCAATCGAGAAAAGACAACTGCTTTTGTTGGTGGATGTATATTTTTGATATACCTCTATTAAGCTGTGAAACGTGATGACTGGCAGGCTGAAACTCAAAGTTATTAGTATTATAACTGATAGGGGTTTATGATTCTGCCAATTTGGCAATTTTTGCTATTTTTTTGAAGAATTTCATTTCAAGTTTTGTAAATTTTCTAAAGGGTATAACCTGTTTGATTTGTTGTTGACATTTAACCGATGGGAATGATCAAATTGCCACCTAAAAACTCAATAGTTTAATAAAATATTAAGCTTTTCATCACCCCCAAACATTAATTAGAAGTCTTTTGGTGTTGCTATCATCAAATTTAATCAAAAACTTGTTGTTTGACTATCAAAAAGATGATCAGGAAAGGATATCCGATAGGTCGTAGCCTCCTCAGTTAGAACAAAACTGAGGCTCAGATGTACCGATCCTAATTTTTATGTAATGAAAGAAATTAAGGGAGATTAAAGATTAAGTTGTTGTTGAGCTAAATGATAGTAAAGCCCTTGAGTCTCCATCAATTGCTGGTGATTTCCCTTTTCCACTAACACCCCCCGATCAAGTACCAAAATTTGATCCGCATTCCGAACCGTAGACAGACGATGAGCAATAATAATCGTCGTGCGATCGCGACTCATCTGTTCTAAATTCCGNAAATTAAGGGAGATTAAAGATTAAGTTGTTGTTGAGCTAAATGATAGTAAAGCCCTTGAGTCTCCATCAATTGCTGGTGATTTCCCTTTTCCACTAACACCCCCCGATCAAGTACCAAAATTTGATCCGCATTCCGAACCGTAGACAGACGATGAGCAATAATAATCGTCGTGCGATCGCGACTCATCTGTTCTAAATTCCGTTGAAAGCGTCGTTCACTTTCTGTATCCAAAGAACTCGTTGCTTCATCAAGAACTAAAATCCTCGGATCTCCCAACAAAGCGCGAGCGATCGCCACCCGTTGACGTTGGCCTCCCGACAAGCTTGATCCTCGTTCTCCCACTTTGGTGTTATATCCCAGGGGTAGGCTTTGGATAAAGCTATGAGCTTCTGCTAACTTGGCGACTTCAATCACCTCTTCCAACGTATAATCGGATCGATAGATAGTAATATTTTCCAAAATCGTCCCCGAAAACAGATAACATTCCTGCGGCACAACCCCCATCTGAGTTCGCAGAGACTGGCAGGAGACATGACGAACATCATGTCCATCGACCCAAATGCGACCACTATTAGGATGATAGAGGGCTTGTAATAACTTCACCAAGGTACTTTTACCCGAACCACTGCGACCAACAACCGCAATGGTTTCTCCCGGTTGAATTTCAAAACAAAGATTTTCTAAGGTGTTGTTCTCATCCTCACTATAGCGAAACGTCACCTGATCGAACTTAATATGACCTTGCAGGGGAGGCAAAACCAATAAAGGCTTTTGGGGAGTTTCCTCCGGTTCAGTGTCAAAAACATCATTGAGACGTTCAACCGAAATCAACACTNGTGTTGTTCTCATCCTCACTATAGCGAAACGTCACCTGATCGAACTTAATATGACCTTGCAGGGGAGGCAAAACCAATAAAGGCTTTTGGGGAGTTTCCTCCGGTTCAGTGTCAAAAACATCATTGAGACGTTCAACCGAAATCAACACTTCTTGCAGTTCATCCCACAAACCCGCCAAGGCAATCACAGGTGCAATCACCTTACCCTGCATCATATTAAACGCCATAAATTGACCAATGGTTAATTGATCTTGAATCACCAACATCGCCCCAAACCAGAGTACCGCTGTTCCGCCAACGCTGTTAATTAAGCCACTCACAACCCCCAGGTTAATCGCGAAGTTTTGGGCTTTGAATCTGATATTAAGCTGGTCGGTGAAGCGTTCTTCCCAGCGCCAGCGCAACTCCTGTTCAGCCCCCACTGATTTCACCGTCGCAATCCCTGTCAGCATCTCCACCAGGCTTGAACTTTGATCGGCCGATGCATTAAACACTTGGCGAGAGATTTTGCGAAGAAAGGGGCTTGAACCCAAAGTTAAGATGATAATCGGCGGCACCAAACCCAGAATCAAGACGGTAAGCTGCCAGTTGTAGTACAGCATCAATCCCAAATAGACAAACCCCGTGACAAAATTCAGCCACGCCAACAAAATTTGACTAATCAGAAATCGTTGAATTTTTTGGTTTTCCTGAACCCGAGTAATAATGTCGCCAACTCGCCGGGACTCGAAAAATTTCAGGGGAAGTTTGAGGGTGTGTTGGATAAAAGCGCTAATCATGGTTAAATCCAGGCGGTTCGAGAGATAACTCAACAAATACTGTCGAATTGAAGATAATCCCAAACCCCAAACGGCAAATAGCAAACTCCCCAAGCAAAAGACGTGTAAGCTGGTGAGGCTTTTGTTGACCAGGACTCGATCAAGAATAATTTGGGTAATCAGAGGCGAAACCATACCAAAAGCTTGGATCAAGATTGAAACCAAAATGATTTGCAATCCTAAACCTTTGTAGGGCCATAACACCCCCATAAATCGGCCCAAAGAACGTTTTTCGCTCTCGACCTCTTCTAGTCGTTCTGTGGGGTCAACCAACAACGCATAACCCGTCCATCCGGCGATAAATTCTTGACGAGATAACTCCCGTTTTCCAACGGCGGGGTCAGCAATTAACACTTTGCGCCGTTTTACCCAACAGACAACAACAAAGTGATCCCCCTGCCAGTGGGCAATCCAGGGATTTTTTTGGTTTTCTAGCCGTCCCAAACTGGCTCGTACCGGTCGAACTTGAAATCCTAAACTTTCAGCCGCCCGTGCTAATCCTTTTAAAGAGGCACCGGAACGTCCCACCCCGGCTAGGTTTCGTAAGCGGTTCAGACTCCATGTTTTGCCATAGTATTGTCCAATTGTCGCCAGACAAGCAGCGCCACAGTCGGAGGAACTTTGCTGTTCAATGCAGGGATAACGCCGCCAAAGTCCCGGTCCTCCCTTGTATTTTCGAGGCTTGGGAAGTTCGATTTCGACATCAGCAGGTGAGGGAACAGCCGTCAGGATTGGTGTCGCTTTTTTGGCGGAGGGTTGAACGGAGATTGAGGGACGAGAGACGGATTTAGAGCCGGTTGTCGGGTTTTGGGAAATATTTTGCCAATCTTCGACTGAGAGGTGATAAATCACTAGAGGGCTTTGGGCTACCCACGCGGGCGGGGTAGTATCGGGATAGCCCCAACTTTGTCCCCGTTGGGGAAGAGACTCTGTTCCCGTGATTTCTCCTTGGTACAGCCAGTAACGCCCATTTGATTGGGGTGTTGCCGTTTTGAGTTTGGTTTGGGCTGGAATTTGACGTTCGCTGATCTGGGGTAAGAGTTCTCGCAGTTGAGAACTGGTTAAACGCCGCAGTTCGGTTTGGGTTTTGAAAAAAATCAGACGTTGGCGTTGTTGGGTTGTCGTTTGTAGTTCCTCTCGCCATTGGGGAAATTTCTCAAGCCAGGGTTTTAGGGTGTTAAGGGTTAGACGAGCAACGGTAACGGGACTCGCCGCGATCGCTTGATAGGGTAAAGGTTCGAGGCTTGTCCAATGGCGATCGCCTCCAAACATTTCTCCGGCTTCCAGCAGGGAAACGGAAACTTCCCGGTCTTTGCTAGGGTCAGTAGCGATTAGTCTAACGTGACCTTCACAAATCAGATAAATTGCATCATCATGTTTGCCCTGAACAGAATTTGGGGACTGATTGAGTTGATAATTGTTTACATCTGGAGAATGATTGCTCGCTGCAATGGCAATCTCATCTCCTAGCTCATAGCAATATACTTCGGCTCCCTGACTGAGATTAACAGCCAGACTACTATCAACCTGGATAAGGGTTAAGAGTTTTTCAAAGGCTGGAATACTCTCTGATGCACCCTTTTTTCGGCTCTGGTTGTCAGTAGGATACCGAAACTGATAATTCGAGTTGGTCATAGATATTCAGGGAGTGTAACTCCGAATGTAACTTGGGCTATTCTGATTTATGAAAAACCAGGCTAGAAATTTGGTTTAGGATTGCACTTAACCCCAAAATTGTCTGGTCTTGCGTTGGAGATCTGTGCTTGCCGATTTCTGAACGCAGAAAGTGTTGATTCAGTCCTCTATTTTTTAAAAAATTTTGAGGCTGAAAGCTTCATTACGCATAGATTTTTTGATCTTTTTATCTTTCCCGGATTGAGAAAGGCATTTAACAACAGTGAATCTCTTCTAAACTCATAAGCTAATCTGCTCTTTTTTTAGATATAAATTTGCAGTAAACTTCCAGAGGTAAAATTACTGGAGTCTCTACAAAATTGCACTGTTCTAAACGTGTAACTGGTTTTTATGAGATGAAAGATTTTTAAACTTAAATTCCAGCCATTTTAACTGAGTTAGATTTCCTCAATTTTTTCTGCCTGCCTTTATTAAACCTGACTGCAAATGGCCAAAAATCAGGCTAGACCGACAGAAACAACACAGAAACTTAATTAGTCTAACAGGCCCACTCTAAATCAACCTGCCCTAACTCTTTTCACCTGAGAGGATCTCAGGTTTCACTTTGATTTCACAGCTATCTAGAAGATTGACATATGTTTGATCAAATGTCGAGGATATCAATCCAGCTTTACACAATCTTTAAAAAAGCTCTGAAGTTGTCTTAAAATTGATTAGAAGATATATGGTTCCAGGCTTCTGAACTTTACAATATCTTTAAACTCCAAATCCCAACCCCAAAACAAATGGGGGGTTATACCCCGGATAGCTGTAGGCCATTACCCCCTGAAACTCCCAATCCCCAGGAGAAGACTAATCGGGGGTTAATCAACAGTAAATAATTTACTTATATTTGCTTATATATGCTACGGTTTACTCATGGCATATATACCACTCAGAAAGGCGGTCGAATTTCTGGGCTTGCATCCCCACACTTTGAGGAAATACGCAGA
>NZ_LATL02000325.1 GCF_000972705.2 Limnoraphis robusta CS-951
CCATTATTTAAGCCATCTTTGTGCCTAATCGTAGCTCTGAATAAAATAGATTATTTGCCAGTTCATAAAGGAGAAAAGCCATTTAATAAAAAGAATACGAAAAGTAGTAAAGATCGCGGTCGAACCCGCCCCTACAATACGGGTGACTGTCACAGAGGGGGCGGGTTTATCTAGGCTATCGGCTAGAAACATAGATAATTATCGAACCCGCCCCTACAATACTGGTGACTGTCACAGAGAGGGGGCGGGTTTATCTAGGCTATCGGCTAGAGACATACATAATTATCGAACCCGCCCCTACAATACTGGTGACTGTTAATAGGGCCATTTCCAGTTATCGACGTCTTCCTTGTCTTTGCCGTGTTCAACGGCGTAGTTAAGGTTTTCGATAATGGCGTTTTTCATGCGTTCTTTAACGTGAGCCGCAGCAGAACCGAGTTTCGGAACGCGATCAATTACATCAATTACCAGGCTAAAGCGGTCAATTTGGTTTCTGATCGCCAATTCTAACGGGGTGTTGATGTTGCCTTTTTCTTTGTAACCCCGAACATGAATTCGTTCTTGGTTGGTGCGACGATAAGCCAATTTGTGAATTAACCAGGGATAACCGTGGAAGTTAAAGATCACAGGTTTATCGGGAGTAAACAGG
>NZ_LATL02000326.1 GCF_000972705.2 Limnoraphis robusta CS-951
GAACCCTTGGTGGGAAGGGCGGGTTTATTAATGTTATTTGTGAGAAACATACATTTGTACAGAACCCTTGGTGGGAAGGGCGGGTTTATTAATGTTATTTGTGAGAAACATACATTTGTACAGAACCCTTGGTGGGAAGGGCGGGGTTATTAATGTTATTTGTGAGAAACATACATTTGTACAGAACCCGCCCCTACAAGAGTGGTGACGGTTTATCGCTTGCATTTTGACCTTAACCATGATAAGAAATGCTCAGAATGACTCATCTAAAACCGCTCAAACTTTAACCGTTACACAGGAACCATGCAAAGCCCAAAACGAAGACAGAAATTTCAGCAAATACAGTCATTGATCGCCTCTGTTGTACCTGTGTTGTATGGTAGCCTGTTAATGAGAACGTCCGGCGCGATCGCTTTGACAGCAATTGTCAGTTCAACCCTGAGTTTACCGGGTTACGCAGCCATTTTAGAAGACTGGAAAATCGACCCCAGTACAGGTATAGTAGAAGTATTGCTTCCCGCAGGCGTCAGGCCTCGTTTATCAGTCGCTACCGAACCTGCGCGTTTAGTGGTTGATTTACCGAATACGGAAATTGGGATTAATATTACTGAACGGTTTGAGTCGGGAGTCATCAGTCAAGTGAGTTTTACCCAGTCTGAACCCGAAGTTACCCGAATTACCATTGATTTTGTTCCGGGTGTCGTTTTAGATGAACGAGAAGTCGATTTTAGGCCTGTTGGTATCGAAAACCTTTGGGTGTTGCGTCCAACCATTATAGACCGTCCTGCCCCTGCACCAACATTTTCGACTGCCCAAACTCCAGAAGCCCCGCAAACCGTTGATCAAGTTGATCAAACAACATCCGACTCAGCAGCAGATTTAGAAACTTCTCAACCAGAAACGACAGAAGCAGAAGTCACCCCTCCAACCCCCACACCGCAAACACCGGGCTTTCCTTCGCCCGAGAGGGTTGATCAAACCGTTATCCCTAACCCTCAACCTGCGCCCTCTCCGAATTTGGAGACAACGCCACCTCCCCCACCTGAAACTGTTGCTACAGAACCAACGCCTCAACCGCCAACCCAAGATGGTACAATTCCCTTTGGTCAACCGTTACCGAGAACGTCTCAACCTCGAAGTACAACTTCTTCGAGAACCATTGATCAACGTCCTCCCAATGTCCTGCTTCCGGCGGGGACTCAACTGACGCTGCGTTATCCTAATCCTAATGAAGTGCGTTTGAAAAATAAACCGGAACGACAGGATGTTTTATTGCTACAAGGCGGAATTACTGACAAACAAGGAAACTATATCATTCCGCCCGATACGCCGATTGTAGGATACTTTGAAACCAGTTCCAGAGGCAGTCGCTTTCAAGTGGAAGCGATTAATTTAGAAGGGCGTAGCATTCCCCTAAAAGCCGAATCCGGTTGGATTTCGGGAACATTGGATGCGGAACCCAAAAATATTCTTCGTGATACAGGAATTGGCGGGTTAGGGCTATTTCTGCTAACAGGGTTTACAGGTGTGGGTTTATTGGTGGGGGCGATTGGGGGTGCAGCAGTTGGTTTCGCCACCTCTCCCCAACCTACAACATTACAACCCGATCAAGTGATCGAAGTGCGTCTGGTAGAAGATTTGCGTCAATCGCAATTTTTGACTACTCCCCCGAATTAATTCGGGGGAATCCCCGTAGGGTATTTCTGAACTTCTGACGCCGAAAATTGTCAGACTCATAGGCCAAGTCAAATCGCCTCTAACACACCAAACAAGTTGGATAGTTTACTTTTTTAGCTTGAAGACTTTCTTAACTTCCAACACAGAGCCAATTCGGTACGCTCAGTTTCCTGCCGTTGCTGTATCTCGGAGCCATAATGCAATATTACGCTTTCGGATTGCCGGGGTTTCTCCGTACTAGGAAAACTTCAACGCGCAGTTGGTACAGTTTTACTTGTCGTTTCTTTACTATCTTACAGCAACTAAAGTGGCTCGTGTCGTCTTTCCGCCCCTGAATAAATTCAAGGGGCTACCAGCCTACCGGACTTCCTCCCGTGTTTATTTCCGAAGACTAGAACCGTTCAGCTTCAGATCTTGGACGGGCGGGGATGACTCCGGGTTGATTTAAAAATAGGTTTTCTGCACTATTGTTTTGATAGATGCAACTAATCTCAGGGGTACCGGTATCCAAATCACCCGTAAACCCAAAGGTGTTCATCCTCTGTTTACAGTCTCGTTCTTGTTCGGAAGTAATCAGATCTCGCTGTCGGAGAATCGTCCAGTTACTGGTTCGCATCACACAACCGGGTTGCATTCGGGGTCGGGATACAAACACACTAAACGGGTTCAGCGTCACGAAAACCCGCATATCTGTGACCATCGCACTCGCCCCGAATTTAATACAGGTTTCGGTACTGGGGGCGCTACGGTCAATAAATTGGCTAGAAGCCACGTTTTCCGGGCTAAAAGTCGCTGTCGAACTAATCGCAATTCCAATCCCAATTCCCAAAATTAATGCACCAGCAATGACGGCTAAAGCCGTATAGTTAAAAGTTGACCGAGGAGAAGTCGTTGTTGGGCGGGTTTTACGTTTCATATCAGCTATCAGTCAGGAAAAAACTATATTGAACAACAGTTACAGAGTCTTATACTTCAAGATTAACGGTCGATTTACTCTATTACCGTCATTTTAACAATTCACCCGCCTAAGTGACCAGTGACCTGTTACCAGTGACCTGTTACCAGTAACCAGTGACCTGTTACCAGTAACCAGTGACCTGTTACCAGTGACCTGTTACCAGTGACCAGTGATAACTGTAAAAACTGGTAACTGTAAACTGTAAACTGTAAACTGTAAAAGCTGGTAACAGTAAACTGTAAACTGTAAAACCCTTGCCGGGATTGCCAGGATTTATTACACTATGTAAAGTGAAAAACTAATTTTAAACTTAGGAACCCCATATAAGGAGATAGAGCCGTGTCTGTCGAAACAGTTGAGAAGCTTTCCACAGTCCGTAAGCTCGCACCACGTTATCGCGTCTTGCTGCATAATGACGACTTTAACGGGATGGAGTATGTGGTGCAAGTCTTGCTTCAGACTATACCGAGTTTAACTCAGCCTCAAGCCGTCAGTATTATGATGGAAGCCCATACGAATGGTCTGGCTTTAGTGATTACTTGCGCCCAAGAACACGCCGAGTTCTACTGTGAAACCCTGAAAAATAATGGCTTGATTAGTACCATCGAGCCAGATGAATAATGAATAAATCTCATCTTTGACACCCGGATTTGTTTTCATCTCCCGAAAATGTTTCCGGGTGATTTAATTTATAGGTGCTTTTTTATCATCCTTTGAAGTTAAATCTTAGTCCGATTTCTAGCTTTTCCGCCCCCCTCAGACTGACGCTGTTTATTCTGATGTTGTTGGGGTTGTGGCTACCGTTGGCGGTTCCGATTTATTTACTCGGAGATGATCCTAATACGGTTAGTATTATTACTCTGCTCTTACTGTATCTAGAATTTATTGTATTGGTGCGTTTCTGGGGAAAATGGATTGATCATCAACCGAAACTTCTCCAACACTACGGTTTACGTCTCACTTCTCAAAATGCTTGGTTGTTCATTCTTGGGTTGAGTTGGGGTTGTTTGAGTTTATTGAGTTTATTCGCCTTTGAAGCTCAACTCGGTTGGTTAACGTGGTATCCTAATTCTCAACAGTTTCCTCGAGTTATTTTAGAAGGGCTTCTCGTGGCTTTTGGGATCGGATTTGCTGAGGAATTGTTCTTTCGAGGTTGGCTACTGGATGAACTCCTCCGAGATTATTCGTTTTCGATCTCAGCTTGGGTTTGTAGCGGAATTTATGCGATCGCTCATTTTATTAAACCTGTTGCTGAAATTCTCCGCACTTGGCTGCAATTTCCGGGTTTAATCTTACTCGGGTTGATCTTCGTTTGGGCGAAATTTGTGATCAGTTCCCCATCGGAAAAAATACCTGTTCCTCGAGGAAATTTGGGTTTACCGATTGGGCTTCATGGCGGATTGGTTTGGGGATATTATATCATAAGTGTAGGTGGAAAAGTTCAGTATTCGGGACGAGTTCCAGATTGGGTTGTGGGGATTGATCAAAATCCGTTAGCCGGTTTAACGGGATTGATTTTTTTAAGTGCGATCGCCATTTTGATCAGAAAATTATCCCGATTTCGGAACTGAACCGATTAATTTTGATTCCGGTTGTAGGGTGGGTGATACCCTGTGCGGTTGATTAATTCTGTGATGGGGTTAGGGCGGGTTTAGTTGACTCTGTTACGAGTATTATAGATATTATAGAACCCGCCCCTACACAATTAGGATTGATTAATCGGACATGATATCACCACCCAAAAGTTATAAAAATTGACTGTTTACACACCTGTTAGACAAACCTCTATTATTGATTGAAGCTTATGAAATACCCAAGCTTTGCGATCATCTTTTTATTAGCCTCTCTCGGCTATATCAACCCCGTTAAAGCTGAACCTCAGCCTTTTATTCCCTCTCAAACTGTTATTTCTGCAAGCCCCACAAAAGCCGAAATTCTTGATGCTTGTGTTCGCAACCAAGCAGAAACATTACCCAATCCTTATAGCGATGTTGAACCCACTCATTGGGCTTACAAAGCAGTTTTGAGTCTGTATTATTGTGGTGCTTTTCGTCAAGCTACACCCCCCAATTTAGTTGAACAATTGCTGCAATCTGATTCAATTCCCGCACACAATGAACAGTAACCTGCAACCTGTCCCCGATCTACCAAGTCGGATCTACACTAATATTAATCGTAATTTGATCCCGTCCAGGAGGAACAGCACTAATACAAGCACAAATAACATCATCACCGTCTATTTCCACCTCACAAGCATGACAGGAACCCATCAAACATCCTGTAGGAATAGAAACACCAGCCCGACTGGCTACTTCTAATATAGGTTCTCCGGGTTGGGCGGAAACCGTGACATCATCGGGTAAAAAATGAACTTCTAATGATTGAGATGGAGTCATTTTTTTCGTTAAAACTCAAAACATTTATCAAAAAAACTTGAAATTAAAAACGTTAAACCCGAGCTACTTTATCCCCTTTCTATTATATAGCAATCAGCAGGGATCGTGTTTGCAACTTCTTGGTGTTCTTTGGGTCGAGCGTGGTTAAATTCAGCTTGCTGCTTATAAATATACCAGCGCTCACTGCTAGAGAACGAATCTAATTCAAGTAAAAATCCGACTCAAATCTAAATATTCTTCAACCACATCCGCCAAAACATCTAACATCATTTCTCGTTGTTCTCGATAGTTCGGAATTCCAGTGGCTAACGTTCCTAAACCTCGTTGAATTCGCAAATGATTCAACCAAGAGCGTCGCCAGGGACTATTATCAAAAGCACCATGAAGATAATGTCCCCAAACCGAATATTGTTTATTTGTCACCCCCAAATTGCGATCATTAAATAAAGGCAGTGCATTTTCCGCATCGATAATTTGAGTGCGACCTTGATGAATTTCATATCCTTCAACGGGTAAACCCACTTGCGGATATTCAGAGGCAACAACCCGCTTAGAAGACACCTTATTACGGTCAATAACCGTTTTTACAGGTAACAATCCAAAACCGGGAAATTCACCCCGTTTCCCTTCAAGTCCTTGGGGGTCCATCACACTTTCACCTAACATCTGATATCCCCCACAAATGCCCATCACCTGACCGCCCGCCGCGACATATTTTTGTAGGGCTTCTGCCATTCCTGTCTCTTGAAGAACCAACATATCCGCAATGGTGGTTTTAGAACCCGGAATAATCACCGCATCGGGATGACCTAACGCTTCTTTCGGGCTAATATATTCTAAATTAACAGTGGTTTCGGCATCAAGCGGATCAAAATCAGTAAAATTAGAAATGTGAGGGAGACGAATGACTGCTATCGTAATTTCGCCTTGAGAACTGTTGCTTCGACGACGATCTAATAAACTCAAAGAATCTTCGGCGGGAAACGCCAAATCAACCCAAGGAATCACCCCAACAACAGGAATTCCAGTATATTCTTCTAACCATGTAATCCCCGATTCTAAGAGCGATCGCTGACCGCGAAACTTATTAATAATAATCCCCTTGACTAATTCTCGTTCTTGAGGTTCAAGAAGCTGCAACGTTCCGACAACATGAGCAAAAGCACCGCCGCGATCAATATCAACAACCAGCAACGTTTTAGCCTGGAGATACTCAGCCACCCGCATATTCGTTAAGTCTCGGTGTTTGAGGTTAATTTCCGCCGGACTTCCCGCCCCTTCACAGACAATCATTTCATATTCTGAGGCGAGGTGCTCGAGGCATTTGGTAATCGTTTCCCAACCAATATCAAAATATTGTTCATAATATTCTGCGGCGTGAACAACACCCACAGGTTTACCTTTGAGAATGACTTGAGAGGTCATATCGCCTTGAGGTTTGAGCAAAATGGGATTCATCGCCACAGAAGGAGAGATTCCCGCCGCCCAAGCTTGTACAACCTGAGCATAACCCATCTCGGCTCCTGCCGGGGTGACATAGGAGTTTAACGCCATATTTTGACCCTTAAACGGTGTCACCTTCACTCCTCGACGATACAACAGACGACACAGAGCAGTCGTGATCATCGATTTACCTGCGTGGGAAGTCGTTCCCACAACCATAATTGCTTTCATTGTTTAGAAGTTAAAAAATAGAAAATCAAGCCGACAAGGAAAATCGGAAGCGGCGATGCAGGAAATTTAAACAGCGATCGCGCCAAGTTGGAGCGCTGAGTCCTTGGGGTTGATGTTCTGCGTTTTCTACCAGTTGACGACCGAGGGGTGTGAGTCGGAAACTATCGGTGATTCCTTGTCCGTCTACTTCACGTCGTAGTATACCGACTTGAATCAGCCACATCAAATGATTTTCAACACTCAGTTCGGAGAGGCGTTTGCGAGTGTAGCCTTGTTCAACGCCCCGCGATCCTGCGATCGCATTGAGTTCAACACTTTCATAGCGCATCAAACTCATTAGTTTTAGTTGAAAGGGAGAACAACGGATAGCCCGTTCAGCCCGTTTAAAGGTGCCAGATGAATATTGAATAGATTTTGGGGTAGGAGACTCAACAGAGGTCATGGAATCTAGTTCAGGTGAGAGTTTAAAAGGTCTAAATGTTTTCTGTTGCGGAAAAACCCGGCTGAATTTCTAAACCGGGCTTTTCTTTTATTCCATATTAGGTGGGATTTGACGACAGTGCCAGAGTTAGCGGAAAAACTGATGTCTGTGGAGGATGGTTTCGCCATGATCGGGTATCCAAGCAATCCACTGGTTTTCAGCACTCTGACACAACAGAAGGGCTTCGTCGTGACTGTAGGGGTTGGGCAGTTCTCGCAGATCAACCCATGTTCCGGGTTCATATTCGCTCGAGAATGCGGTTTGTGATGCCATCCAGTCGGAGACTGAAGTCGGTGTGATTTGGGGGTGTAAGTCAAGTGACATCGTGTTTTCCTCGTCTAGTCTGTTCTCAGAGACCTTGCTCTCACCACAAGTTTTCTCTAAAAATCTGACCAAAATTTTATTTTCTGTATCTATAGTTACAGAATCCTGACTTTATCTCAAGTAATCGTTGCACAACTTCATCATTGAAGTCGTGAGGTCAGGTCTGTAGGGGCGGGTTCTCAATAGATTGATCATGTCCCACAGAAAATTGATATATAGCGGTGTGCGAGCGTGTTAGGTACCACGCCAAAAACCCGGTTTCGCAGAAGTTACCGGGTTTTTTTAGTCTCTACTGTACTTCATTCAACTGAAAATTGATATAAACCCGCCCATTTTCCCCCTAAAACTTGATTTGTGGGGAGGTGGTGAGTCCACCCCTGTGCGCGGGTTCCCCGCGTTGAGGGGAGTGGCTATCCCGTTGGGGGAGGCGCGGGAGGTGGGGAGAT
>NZ_LATL02000327.1 GCF_000972705.2 Limnoraphis robusta CS-951
GTATTGAGACTTGGAACCGTTTAATAACTTTGCTTCTCGTACAATCATGGTATAATTTTACCACACAACTCCCCGAATAACAATATTAATTGTTCGCTATCCATCCCCATGCCTAAAGGCTGGGGCTTTCCGCTCAACTTCGGTAATATAGCAGTATGGGAGGTATGAAGTACAGTGCAAGCGTCCTCGCTTCCTGGCATCTATAGCAATGTTACTTGATTTGTAAGAAGTATATCAATTTAAGCCCCCAGATTTTGGGGTTTGGGGGCAATGTAGTTTACAACTCATGCTTGATTGCTATATATAGAATTCTCTACTTACGATAGAGGGTGTTTGAGTCAGGAGACTGTAACTAATGATACGAAAACCCCTAACGGGTTAACTCAAATGTGTTACATTAGTTAAAGTTCGCTCGGACAAACCGCTTGATAAAAGTCTAAGGAAAGTATTAAGAATTGACTGATTGATGTATGTCTATGTTTAAAGAAAAGGGAAGTGATTTAAACGATCAAGAAACTTATCCCTGTCCGGTGTGTCGCTGCGGTCATCTTTCTAACATGGCTTTAATGGATGCCTTTAGTTGTGATGTCTGTCGCCATATTTTTACCATTCATCCCGAAAGACAACTGCTGAAAATGGTTGATCGCGAACCTCCGATCACCTGGCGATGGAATGGTCAAAATTGGCGAGGAGAACATATTGGAAATCTAGAATTAAGTTGGTTTTATTGGCTAGCAGCTTTGGCAATTGTGATTTTTCCGCCGACATTAATTGGATTATCTGCTGTTTTGTTTCCTCCGATTTCCAGTGGATTTTGGGCTTTATTTCCGTTCATTTGGACAGCAATTGCCTTTTTGTCTCATCTATTTTTAGTGTTGTGGCTAATGGCAGAAGCCTATCAATTTCCTCTAATTCTATATTTAAGAACTCGATGGCAACAGTTTAGATCATAAAATCAAATCTTCACCCAAATGGGTAAAATAAACCTCCTGAATTTGCAAATCGGGGTTCTGGGTTAACGTTTCTCGTAAACTGCCAAACAAAGCCAATTGTTCACAAGCAGAAAGGGAATTCAAAGTGCGACGAGAAGTCGTCGGAACTCGTAGATCAATTACCGCAATTTGATAGTCATGATCAACTTCCATTCGATAACCCAACGGTAACTCTAACTGTTGAATTTCTAACGTTTTCGCCACAGCCATTTCTAGCGCTTGATCAACGGGAACAGTCACTTGTTGAGAAATCAGACTCTCACATTGACTATCGACTCGATAAAGGGTTAAAGGCATCGTATTCGCAGGGGCGGTGGGCGCTTTCAAAACAGGAGAAGTTTCGAGGGGTTTTTCAGGGGGAGAATTTGAAGCTTGACTCGCTAAATTGACTGCGGGTTCAGAGGGTTGTGATGCTTCTGATGATACCGGAGACTCAGCTTGTAACTCTGTCGAAGTACAACTGCTTAAACTCAGCAGGATGAAGCTGGCGATCGCCAGGGTTAAAATCTTAGGGAAATGGTTCATCACAAATTCAGTCTCAGAAAACCTGTATTTGCAATTACGCATTCAACAGGACAAAATCAGAATTTTTAGAGAATTTAAAACACAAGATGCCAACTGTTGGTAAAATCAAGTGTTGGGTTGGCTGTGGAGAGGTTCCCAAAGAATATCTGTACAGTTAATCGGTTTATTCTCATGGGTATGGATTTCTAAAAATGGCTACTGCAACTTGGACTCGTCGCCACATTCTGTCCCTGGCTGATTTTTCTCCGGCTGAATACAACGCCATTTTACAAACAGCTTTAAGTTTTCGACAAGTCTTAAATAGTCGTACTAAAAAAGTCCCTGCTTTGCAAGGTCAAGTAGTGGCTAATTTATTTTTTGAAGCTTCGACTCGAACCCGTAATAGTTTTGAACTCGCCGCTAAACGATTATCAGCCGATACGCTTAATTTTGCACCGGGAACTTCATCTTTATCGAAGGGAGAAACGATTTTAGATACTGCTAAAACCTATTTAGCAATGGGAACAGATATGATGGTGATTCGTCATCAACAAGCAGGAGTTCCCCAAGCGATCGCATCAGAAATGGATCGTTTAAATACAAAGGTTGCTGTTTTAAATGCGGGAGATGGTCAACACGAACACCCCTCACAAGCGTTATTAGATTTATTAACAATTTGTCTATTATTAGACCCGGATAACCCGAGAATAGAATTATTAGAAGGGAAAAAAATTGCCATTGTTGGCGATATTTTGCATTCCCGAGTTGCAAGGTCGAATATTTGGAGTTTAACCGCTATTGATGCCGAATTACATTTAGTAAGTTCTCCGACATTATTACCCCAATATTTTCAATCTTTTGGGGAAGGAAGACCGGGTAAATTATTCTTACACTGGGAATTAGAACCTGCGTTAAAAGATGCTGATTTTGTGATGACACTCCGACTACAACGGGAACGCATGACCGAACATTTATTACCCAGTTTGCGAGAATATCATCAATATTATGGCATTACTCGCGATCGCCTCAAACTCTGCAAACCCGATGTGAAAATATTACATCCGGGTCCGGTTAATCGGGGTGTAGAATTAAGTTCAGAGTTAATGGATGATCCGCAATTTAGTTTGATTTCCCAACAAGTTACAAGCGGTGTTGCGGTGAGGATGGCGTTATTATATTTAATAGGAGGCGGAAAGCAAGAATAGTGATATCCTCCCAAGTTATAATAATGTAATCAAAGTCAAATTTACTTGCACGAATTGTCATGTTTGCCACCTCCCCAACTTATCATATTACCTGGGAAAAGTTGCCCGATGACTTTGTGCTTCCCGATGACCCTGTGGATAATATTAATCAACCCGCTTTGGCTGCGGCTTTAACCGAAAGTTTGCAGTTGGCAAAAAAACTCCCAGAAACGGCTCTTACTCCCACAAACTACGGTATTTGTGCCACGATTAATGGTAGAATTGTGGTCAAAGCTCCAGATTGGGCTTATATTCCTCGAATTACGGTTGAGCGCTCCGAAGTTGTTCGCAGTTATACCCCTCAATTACAGGGCGAAATTCCGGCGTTGGTGCTAGAGTTTTTATCGGATACGCCAGGGGGAGAATATTCAATCAAAGAAACCTATCCTCCGGGTAAATTTTACTTTTATGAACAAGTTTTAAAAGTGCCGAATTACGGTATTTTTGAGCCGGAAAATGGCGCGTTAGAATTGTATCGTTTTGGCGATAACGGACGGTATCAGCTTGAGTTGGCGAACGAACAAAATCGCTTTTGGATACCGGAAATGCAGCTTTTTTTGGGAGTTTGGGAAGGAAGCCGAGAAAACCGCCTGGGTTATTGGTTGCGTTGGTGGGATGAACAGGGTAATTTATTATTGTGGGGAAGCGAACGAGTTGAACGATTAGCCGCTCAATTGCGTGCTGCGGGAATTGAACCGGAAGTCTAATAGAAGTGATTAAATTTAAACGAAAAACCCATGAACACGAACATTGAACTCAACGAACAATTGGTTAAAGAAGCCTTGGAATTAACCCAATTTTCAACCGAAAAAGAAGTCATTGAGTTTGCTTTGCAAGAATTAATCCGCACCCGTAAAAAGCGGAAGAATTTACTGGATTTAAGCGGACAGATTGAATTTGCCACTGATAGGGAAAATACGACCGTTTCCAACAATATTTGTAACACATTAATCATCGGTAGAGGCGCTGCGTCCTTGCGTCCTACTCTATAGGTCTGTGTTCAGTATAAAGAAGACTAAAACAATTAGTACCGGGTTTTTATTGGCAATAACTGTTTACAGCAGAACCTATAGGTCGGTTAATTTTGCTATACTCCTTAATATGCCTAAAAAAGTTAGAGAATTGAAACAGATGTTGCAAAAGGCGGGATTTACGCTGTTACCTAAACGGGGAAAAGGTAGTCATTCCTACTGGATTCATCCTCTTTTATCAAATCCTATTGTCCTGTCAGGAAAAGATAGCAAAGATGCTAAACCTTATCAAGAAAAAGATGTAATAGCAGCACTAGAAGAAGTAAAACGGTTAGGGGATTAATTATGAAATATAGTATTTTAATTCAATGGTCAGAGGAAGATCAAGTCTATGTTGCAAGTTTACCTGAGTGGGGTAAATACGCTCGAACTCACGGGGAAACCTACGAAGAAGCACTTGAGAACGCTCAAGAAGTGTTAGAAGATTTAGTATATGCCTATCAACAAACTCAGAAACCCTTACCACAGCCGCAAACACTACAGTTAGCCTAAACGAAAAAACTATGAACACGAATATTGAACTCAACGAACAATTGGTTAAGGAAGCCTTGCAATTAACCCAATTTTCAACCGAAAAAGAAGTCATTGAGTTTGCTTTGCAAGAATTAATCCGCACCCGTAAAAAGCGGAAAAATTTACTGGATTTAAGCGGACAGATTGAATTTACAACTGATGGGAAAAATACAGAACCTTCTTTAAATTTAGCTTCGGCGATTGAGCAACGTTTTGCCCCTTTTGGAGAGTTTGAACTCCCAACTATTCCTAGAGAACCCCTCCGCGAACCTCCTAATTTTTAGAATGAAATATCTTCCGTGTAGCCCCTCTTTATCCCCCCTAGCCCCCCTTTGAAAGGGGGGAGTAAGAAGTTGGAAATCTCTTTTTATAACGGGGAATAAGAAGTTGGAAAGTTTCTCTTTCTAAGAGGGTCAAGAGAAATAAGAAGTAAAAAAGTCCCCCTTTTTAAGGGGGATTTAGGGGGATTTAAGCGATTAACTTAGGAATTAATTCTCAGATGAATTCTCAACCTCCCCAGAACCTTCCGACTTCAACTCCAACAAACGGTCTAAATTTTCCTGAGTTTGTTTTGTATCAGGATGGTCAACACCGAGAACTGTTTCTGCAATACTTAAAGCTTCTCGATAGAGGGGTTCGGCTTCTTCGTATTTGCCTTGGGAATAGTAGAGATATGCCAAATTGTTGAGGCTGGTTGCAACATAAGGATGCTGCTGTCCGAGTAACTGCCGTCTCATCTCCAATGCTTGTTGATAGAGGGGTTCGGCTTCTTCGTATTTGCCTTGGGAATAGTAGAGATATGCCAAATTGTGGAGGCTATTTGCCACATCGGGATGCTGTTGTCCTAATAACTTTTGTGTCATATCTAAAGCTTGTAGAAGGAGAGGTTCGGCCTGTTCGTATTTGCCTTGGGATGAGTAGAGTAATGCCAAATCGTTGAGAGTGATTGCCACACGAGGATGCTGCTGTCCGAATAGCTGCCGAAACATCTCCAATGCTTGTTGATAGAGGGGTTCGGCTTCTTCGTATTTGCCTTGGTCGCGGTAGAGTGATGCCAAATTGTTGAGGCTGCTTGCTACACGAGGATGCTGCTGTCCGAGTAACTGCCGTCTCATCTCCAATGCTTGTAGAAAGAGGGGTTCAGCCTGTTCGTATTTGCCTTGGGATTTGTAGAGTAATGCCAAATCGTTGAGGCTGAATGCAACATGAGGATGCTGCTGTCCGAGTAACTGCCGAAACATCTCCAATGCTTGTATAAAGATGGGTTCGGCTTCTTCGTATTTGCCTTGGGAACGGTAGAGTGATGCCAAATAATTGAGGCTGCTTGCTACACGAGGATGCTGCTGTCCGAGTAACTGCCGAAACATCTCCAATGCTTGTATAAAGATGGGTTCGGCTTCTTCGTATTTGCCTTGGAAATAGTAGAGTAATGCCAAATTGTTGAGGCTGCTTGCCACATCGGGATGCTGCTGTCCGAGTAACTGCCGTCTCATCTCCAATGCTTGTATAAAGAGGGGTTCGGCCTGTTCGTATTTGCCTTGGGAACGGTAGAGATTTGCCAAATTGTGGAGGCTATTTGCCACATCTGGATGCTGTTGTCCCAAACGATTTTGAGTAATATCAAGACAGTTTTCATACCAAGGTTCAGCTTGGCTGTAGAATCCCTGACCTTGATAAAATCGACCTAAACCAACAAACGGGTGAATTAAATCTTCATCCGTGAGGTAATCTGTGAGGTTTTCTGCCACTTCTTCGATATGGGAAATGGTCAGTGTTACCTTGAAAATATCATCCCGAGTCGGTGTCTCTGGAATCTCTTTGGCGACTGCTACAATAGCCTGACAAATACTTCGTTTCCATTCATCAACTTGTGACGGAAATTCTTCTAACTTGGTTTTCAGAAATTCTTGAATCAGGGGATGAAATTGATAGGTATTTTGTTCGACTCGTTGTAACAGACTCAGGTTCACCAGTTTATAATCTCGCCAATCTTCTAAATCTTCTTCATCGATTTCGGGAAAGCAGGACTCAACCAGCGACCAAGGAATCGGCGCCAACGCAAATAAACTCAAGCTACAGGCTAATTGTTGTTCTTCGGGTTTGAGTTCTTTCCAGCTTAACTCAAAGGCAGCTTTTACTCCTCGTTTTGCAGTCATTTCTTGAGAACTTTCGGGATTGAGTGAACGGTGTTCGAGTTTGAGTCTGTCTCGCATTTTAGCCAGCGATAAATCCGGCTTTTTATTCAGGTAGCGTCCGATTAATTCTAAGCCTAATGGTAAATACCCTAAATCTGCACAAAGGGTTTTAGCGGTTTCTAATTCGGTTTCTATTCTGTCTCCCACCAATGAGGTTAATAACTCCAAAGCTGCGGCTTCATCTAAAACGTTGAGTGCGAGTTCTTGAAAACCTATAAACCCTTGAATTAGAGTTGTGATTAACACTTTAAATCTGGGATTATTGGGCGGAAGATAGGGTTTAATCTTGTCATATTTATCAACATCATCAAAAATAACCAGAACGTTTCCTTCTGGGGGTTGCCAGTTCCGCCAACAGTATTGAACTTGTGTTTCTAAATTACTATTATCGGGCGGGTTGAGGTTGAGATAGGCTTTCCCAAAGTTAACAATTTCAATCCCAACATTGGTATCGAGTGCATTTAACCAACAAATCCCGCCTAAATAGGTTTTTTGTTGACAATGATAGATACTATATTGAAGGGCTAGTTCTGTTTTGCCAATTCCTCCCATTCCGGTAATTGAAGTAATGGCAATTCGTTCGGTTTCTTGCAGTTTTTCGTGTAAATTGGTGAGTTCGTTCTGTCGTCCAACAAATTTGACAACTCCACTATAGGGCAGATTTTGCGGGAAATCAATTGTAGAATTTTTGTTATCTTCTCTATCAGAAACCAGGATAATTTCTTCGGGGTTAATTTGTTCTCGGTGTATGAGTTCGGGAATCTTTGCTTCCGAGATTTGACTAACCATTAATACAGCTTTTGCTTGTGTGAAAGCCTGTTGAACTGAACGTTTAGCAGCAATTGCACCATAAAAAGTTGCCGCAAAATCAATAGCAGCTTGATCGTTAATCGCTGTATTCATGCCGATCACACAATCAATATATTCTGCGATCGCTTCAGCTATTATTTTAGAATAACAAGCATTCCAGACAACTACTTTAATATTATCTTGAGTAACGGTAGCAAATAATTCTTTAATTGCTTCTGTACTAACCGCTTGGGGTTGATCATATTTGTCGAGTAATATAATTTCACCTGTGTTGCTTCCATGACCACTAAAATGAACAATATGGGGTTTGTATTCGTTCAAATTTTGGATGAGTTCATCGAAGCGTACCGCCCAAGCTTGTTCAAATTCAAGATAGTCTCTATTTTGAGAAGCTTGTATTTTATTCTTAATTTCTCGTATTTCTTTACCCAGATCTAAGGGCTGAGTCTGTTTGGGGTTCGAGGCGAGGAACAACACTTTGATCGGGTTCATATTAGCTCGACTTCCCGTTAGGTTGACTTTGTTCTCGGTTTAGATAGCTTGAACTACTCTAGACCATCCTAATATGAAATTGAAAAAAAGTTAATCGATCCCCCTAAATCCCCCTTAAAAAGCGTTAGATCCCCCTAAATCCCCCTTAAAAAGCGTTAGATCCCCCTAAATCCCCCTTAAAAAGGGGGACTTTCAATACGCTCCTAACCTCCCAAACCTCCCTTAAAAAGGGAGGTGCCGCAGGCGGAGGGATCAAAGCGATCTTTTAATTTAAGAAATCAGTTCATCCCAGGGAACCTAACTAAACCTCTGGCCACAACCCCAACTTTAGATAAATCATAACCAATACTTATAATATCAGTGTTATTAG
>NZ_LATL02000328.1 GCF_000972705.2 Limnoraphis robusta CS-951
TTTGATGCACCCTACTACTGAGGAGAATTAGAAGAATTGGGAGAATTGTTAACATTAAAAGTTTGCCAAGAGTGAATCGCTTGTACAATAAAATGACCAATCGGGCGATTAATTGCTTGTTCAATCTTTTGACAATTTTCTGAAGTTAAAGTCTCAATCAAACTTTGTTTTAAAACCGGATCACTTTCGAGTTGTTCGACAATTTCCGCCGCCGCTTTCATCTGTTCAGACGTTGTATTAATCGGATAAACCGCTTCTATTTCTTGGATAAACTGTTCAATCACTGACACAATAGCCGCTAAATTAGTAGGCAGTTTATTAGGAGTTTCCGGGGCTTCTTTTGGTGAATGATCAACCCTTGTCGAATTGAGAGAATTGTCGCGATTTTCAGCTTCTAGAATATCTCTTTCTCCTTTGAGAGAAACTTGAACAATTGTTCCTGAAAATTCGGAAGGGTTATCTTCGGAATCTAAAATCGTCGAGTACCAACTTTGTTTACTTTGCAAGAACGAACGAATAATAGCTGTAAATTGCTGGGGTTTTAAAGTTTTACTCCAATCAGTTGGTTGACGATAGGGATTTGGATCATCACTATTTTCAGCCGGAAGACGCAAAAACAAATAATCACAAGTAATATTTCTCAGTTGAGTCGTTAACGTAATACCCCAATCTTGAATAAAAGCCCCCGTTAACGTTGAACCATTCAGATTGGCTTGACTTAATTTCGTTCTCACCAGTTTAGCTTTGGATAAATCAACCCCTTTTAAATTAGTCGAACTGAGATTAGCCCCAATAAAACTCGCCTTTGTTAAATTAGCATTTTGTAAGTTCAGTCCCCGCAAATCTTGATAATCAAAATTCTGGTTTTCGCCTAGACCTGTTTGCAACAATTCCCGAATTTGAGTATTTTCTAAATAAGTATTTCCGCATCGTACCTGATCCAGTTGCTTCGCCCCCCGCCAACGTGTGCGCGTCAATTTAGCTTGGCGAAAATCAGCACTTTTCAAGATAGCATTGGTAAAACTAGCATCCGTTAAATCCGTATTGCGAAAATTTGTTCCGCCCGTCGCTGCTAAATTAACCGCCAAGTTGTGAATTAAAACATATTTTTGATCCCCTTGAATCCCCCGCCAACCGATATAATCAAACCAAAACGTTACTAAAACAGATATTGCGATCGCCATCGCACTCACCCCTCCCGAAATATAACCCGCAATGGCACTCGCAATCGCCGCCACCATCAATACTTTCGCCACACTCATCACCCAGGCTATACGTTCAGCAATCACAAAAATCACCCCAAAAGCGACGGCTGACGCAAACAGAATCGCCCCCGCAAACCCCGCTAACACCCCCGCAATTGCCAATGTACCCAGCAAGGTGACGACATTCGCTAGTCCAGACACCACCCCGATAATAATCCCGACAACGGCAATTTCGATCGCATCAACAAACGCTCCCCAACCCCGTTCAATTCCCCGACGCCCCGCAATCAAAACCAGTACCAGCATTAAGGCCAGAGCCGCCCAACCCGTGTTAGAGTCTTCGGGAGTAGACATATTGAAAAACACCAAGACAAAATAACCCACTAGCACCAAAGCCAGTCCCAACAGAACCAACAACAACCAGGCCACCCCCGAAACGATGATCATCCAAACTTTAGGAAGTCCAGCTTTCACGCCTCGAAACTTCACTTCAGACAAAGTTGCGCCTTGGAAATTCGTCCCTTGGATATCGGCATAGCTAAAGTCTGCACCGGACAAATTTTGACCTTGTAAGGATTGACGACGGAGGTTTTGACCTCGAAAGTCTCTACGACCTTGGGCATAAAGCTGCAACACCTGGGGGCCTTTCATGGGGCTGTCTCAATTTCTAAAGTTGGGCGATTATTCAAGAGGGGCAATCACTCCCTTCCCCAACAGAATAGCTGATGAACAACAGTCTGTTCATGGCCGAGGTGAGTTGAAGTTCTCCGTCGTATGTGTTAACACATAACCTATGTCTCGGCTTTTATCAGCAATGATCGAGTCAGCAATGTTGCTCAAGATTGGTAGATTGTGAATTTTCAAAAGGATAATTTAAGAATTTTAATCGTTGAAGATGACTACTTTTTAGCCAAGGGAATGGCGAAGTTAATTCAACGCCTGAGCGGTTTCAGAGTAAGCATTACTGACAAGTTAGATGAGGTTTTTCAACTTTGTCAGGGCAAAGAAGTCGATTTGATTATCATGGATATTCATCTACCGGAGGCTGATTACGAGAAGAAAAATGTGAGTGGCGTTGATATCTCTCGCTTCCTCAAGAGCAATCCTCAAACCGCTAAAATTCCGATTATTTTAATCACGGCTTATGCGGGTGAAAGTGAGCGTCAATCTCTGCTTGATTTTTCTAAAGCAGATGACTTTTATCCCAAGCCGATTATAGATTATGATAATCTAGTGCAGAGTATTAATCGGCTCTGTGGACGCCAAGAAAGAAAATAGGTATCCGTTGGTTTCAGGCGATTTAGGCGATCAGCCGAGAAATTGATTTCTTGAGGGTTTTATGAAACACATCACTACAGGAGTCGAATGATGCTAAAACTATACGGTGGCGCTTTTAGCCGCGCATCAATTGTTCAATGGTACTTAGAAGAAATCAGTGTTCCCTATGAGTTTGTCATGCTGGACATGAAAGCAGGCGCTCATCTTGAACCCGATTATCTGACCATTAACCCCATCGGAAAGGTTCCTGCTATTGTCGATGGAGACGTTAAATTATGGGAATCAGGAGGAATTCTGCTCTATTTGGCAGACAAATATGGTAATATTCCTGATTCTGCCGAAAAACGAGGTGAAATTTATCAATGGGTTTTGTTTGCGAATTCCACTCTTGCTAATGGTATTTTTCTAGAAGCAAACCGGGAAAAAGAAACCCCTCGTTTGATGACTGCGCTTAACGATATTTTCCAAAAACAACCCTATATTATGGGAGATGAGTTTAATGTCGCGGATGTGGCTGTTGGGTCGATTTTAGCCTATATTCCGATGATGTTAAAGCTTGATTTAAGCGCGTACCCGGCTGTTATCGACTACACAAAGCGCGTTTGTGAACGACCCGCCTTCCAAAAAACAATTGGCGCTCGCAACACCTAAAATCTCAAAAATCTAACTTGAGCTATCAGCGTTTTATTCAAACAACTGGTTATCCTCAGCCGAAGCGAGTCAATCAGCCAGTCACCTGAATAATCACGCTGATAGCTTTTTTGTCTCTATCTAAATCCGACTGACGCTTGCCAAACAAAAGCCAACAGCAGGAAAAACACGGGGATCACAGGCAAAATGTCAACAACCGGGCTAAAGATTGAATAAGCTTCCGGCAGTTTAGCCAACAGCAACGCTGCTTCCATGAATCAGTCTACCTCACTAACTTTATTTTCATAATTTTCACGTATTTTAACATGAGGATCATCTTCTCACTGAATTTTCTCTAGCGAACAGGACTTGACCCCTCAACCCCGTTTTGGAACTGTCATGCTCAACAACGTCTTAACATCCTCTGTTCCCATGCGATGCTTAGGTTTTACGCTTTGACTCCTGAAACTCTAAAACCTCAGAGTATAAACTTGCCACCGATTCTTGCTCAAAAAGCTGATCTTTAAGTTTCAGGTAATCTCCGCTACCCAAGTTACAAGCCGCCCAGAATCGAGCAACCTTCGACGGTTCCATGTTCGACAAAAGAATCCGCAACCCTTCATGTAAAACTTCTTGCTCACTCTTGACTTGAATCATCACTGTTTATCTCCAACACGAAATCGACTGGATTCACCACTTTCAACACTAACCCTGAACATTGATTGATTAGCCGTTTGTCACAGGTAATGAAATAGTCGCTATTCGCTGCTTCAGCACAAGCAACGTGTAACGCATCAATTGCCTTAAGTCCATTATGTTCCAATTGCTCGGCTCTCTGTCGGATTGCTTCATCTACTGTTTGTTTTGATTTAGCCATCTGAAGATAAAAAGTCATGGCTTCCTGCTTTATAAAATAGGGATTACGACTGTTTTCATAGTCCAGCACTGACGAACTAACCAAATCAATTATCTTTGCCTCTACCATTTGCAAAATGATGACAACAGCTTGTGACTCTAGAAAAATTTTAGGCTGAGTTTGATCATCAAATGGACGGTTATAAACACTGGTGTCTAGATATAGTTTGATCATGCAGTTGCTTGGAACTTTTTCTCTCACTTGGCTGGCGGCAATATCGACTTCAGCTTTGGCAATTCAATGTCACTCAAATATGGGACTATTCACAGGGTCTACTTCCCGGTTAACCTATAAACACTGATCCTTTCAGCCAGGGTGACACCATGACAACGCTTCAGCTTTCACCTTTGCAAGCAATCTTACGCAGTAGTTGGTCTGTCGTACAAGCGGCACCGAAAGCGATTTTTTTCTTTATTCTACTCAGTTTACTACAAAATGGCAGCCCAACACTGGTTTTATTTCTTGATAAAACGATCATTGATGAAATTACTCGTTTATTACAAACGGGAACGATTTCAACCGAGCAAGTTTTAACAGCATTACTCTCAAATACCCTACTTTTAGGGAGTATCATCAGTGTCATTGTTTTAAATTTGTCTATTGATGCCCTTTCTACGATTACCAATATTATTTTTTCAGGGTTAGAACAACGAGTTAAAGGTTATTTTCAGCATAAATTTTTTAATAAAGTCGCTACATTCGCCGATATTTCTCTGTTTGAAAACCCCGAACTTCTCAATCTTGTTCAACTGGCAGAAAAAGCCGTTGAACGGTTGCAAACTCTGACGATGCTTTTGGGCATCGGTTTGATGGGAATTTTTATGCTGATTCCTGCGGTTGCTGTTTCTTTTACGATTGTTTGGTGGGTTCCATTAATTGTTTTATTCGCATCCGCACCTGCGATTTATGTCAAGCTTTATTATGTTCGCAAAAGTTGGGATATTGAAAAAACTCAAGCCTCTGCTCATCGAGAAATGCAACTCTATAAAGAAATGCTAATCGCTCCTGAATATGCCAAAGAGTTACGTTTATTTGGGTTGCAAAATTTATTACTGGGTCGGTGGTTTAATTTATTTCATAACACTTTTAAGCAGATGGAAAAAATGCGAATCAAAGGAACAAGCCAAGTTTTATTTTGGTCTATTTTTGGTGAATTTGGAGCCGCTATTCCTTACATTTATGTAATTCTTGGTACTCTAGATCGAACCTACACCATTGGTGATTTAGCCCTTTATGCAGGATTAGTCATACAGTTACGTCGAGGTCTAAATTTTCTCATGGGTAACTTATCTCAACTGTATGATGTTGCTTTAGGAACGGTTCCCCTCTTTCAACTCTTAGAATTAGAATCTAAACTGCAATTAAATACAATTCAATCTTTATCAAACTCTTCATCTCCTCTAACTTTATCTTCTCCTAAAACCTCCGCAAAAATTCAACTTGAAAATGTTTCGTTTACCTATCCTAACAGCAACTTTACCAGTTTAAATAGGGTCAATCTAACCCTTTATCCCGGTCAAACTGTAGCATTAGTCGGTGAAAATGGAGCCGGAAAAACCACCCTTGCTAAACTCTTATGTCGGCTTTATGATCCTGATTGTGGTAAAATACTTTGGAATGGTGAAGATTTACGAGGTTTTGAATTAGATGATTTACGTCAAAAAATTGCTGTTGTTTTACAAGATTACGCTCGTTTTCCTCTAACGGTTCGTGAAAACATCGCCTTTGGAAACTTAGAACAATTAAACTGCGATAGCGCACTTTTAACAGCCATTGAAAAAGCAGGAATGACTCGTAAAATTCACAGTCTACCTAAACAACTCGATACTCCCCTCGGAAAGCAGTTAGAAGGAGGTGTTGATCTCTCAGGTGGACAATGGCAAAGAATTGCGATCGCACGTTCATTGATACGTCAACCCCAAGCAGAATTATTGATTTTCGATGAACCGACAGCCGCCCTCGATCCCAAAACAGAAGATGAAATTTATAAACTATTTGCCGATATTTCTCAAAATAAAACCGCAGTTGTTGTAACCCATCGACTCGCCCTCGCTAGAAATGCAGATGTGATTATTGTGTTAGAACAAGGTAAAATTATAGAAACTGGAACTCATGCTCAACTCATGGAACTCGGTCAACAATATTATCAAATGTTCAACCGTCAAGCCAGTCATTATGTTTAAAAATCAAATATTTTCTATCAGCATCAAAAACCTCTCCCCCTTCCCCTCTCCTGCTAGGAGAGGGGTGTCCGATAGGACGGGGAGAGGTCAGAATCTAGTTGTTTTTCTGCTTAAGATAACATGAGTATTTTATTTCAAACTGATCGTTTAATTATCCGCAACTGGGAACCGGAACAAGACGCCTCTCAAGCTTTTGAAATTTATGGTGATCCAGAGGTTATGTATTTTATTAGCCCGCCTTTAGAAACGGTAGAAATGGTTCGTTCTCGCCTACAAGAAAGAGTTGAACAGGATAATATTCGCAAAAATGGAACAGGTTCTTGGGCTGTTATTGACAAAGAAACAGAAGAAATTGTGGGCGCTATTTTGCTGGTTTCTCTCCCGGATAATGATGGAATTCCTACCACAAATTACGAGATTGGTTGGCATTTTCGCAAAGCCAGTTGGGGAAAAGGTTACGCCACCGAAGCCGCTCAAAAAATTCTGGGTTATGGCTTTACGATTTTACGTTTACCTGTTATTTATGCGGTTGTTAAGCCTGAAAATAGACGTTCAATTAACGTTACCCAACGACTGGGAATGAAACCGTTAGGCTTAACGAATGAATATTATGGAGTTGAATTGTCTTTGTTTAAGTTAGAAGACACCGATTATTATGAGCAAAAAAAGTCTATTGCAAGCAGAAATTAATCAGATAACTGTTCAATAAACTGCTGATGTTCAACTGTTGTTAAGCCCTGTTGACAAACTGCCAAAACTTTCGCCAAATCTCCCGACAACAACGCCGAAACATCTAACCATAACCCCGGAAAAACTTGACTACACAAAATCCCGTCAGCATTAACGTTTAGAAGTTTGTATTCTCCCTCCGTTAAACGATACCAATCAAATTCACCGTCATACACTCGCCAAACTAAATACTCTTGAACTTGATTGCGACGGTACGCTTTGAGTTTATCATGTAAATCAATTGATGCACTACTGGCGGCTATTTCTACAATTAATTCCGGCGCACCTTCTACATAGTCATCTTCGCTAATTCTCGACTGTCCCCCAACTTCAATTCTAAGTAGTGCATCGGGTTGGGGTTCGTTATCCGCATCGAGGCGAACTGTTGTATTATCAGCAATACCAACACCAGGCGTATTTGCGACATAGGTAAGTAGCCAACCCATAATTTGAGCATGAGGTTGACCATGATTACGATACCGTAAAGGTGAAGCCATGTAAACAACTCCTTCTATTAATTCCGCTTTCTTAATATCCGACATCGCCCGATAACGCCGTTCAAATTCTGCACGAGTCAGAGAGTCACCGCTTTCGAGGGGAGGAGTTGTTAAAGTTGGAGTTGTTAGAGTCATCGTGTTTCCAAATTACGGATCATCTTGACGAGAAAAACCCACTTCTTCTAAAGTGTGAGTAGAGGATTCAGAAGGCTTTATCCATTCGGCAAATTCTTCAGAAAAGCGATCGCGAAAAATAGCATCTCGAATGCGTTGAGTAAACCGAATTAATTCAGTCACGTTATGAATGGAAAGCAATGTATAAGCTAAGAGTTCTTTTGCTCGAACTAAATGACTCAGGTAAGCACGACTAAAGTTTTGACAAGTGTAGCACGGACAAGTTTCGTCAAGGGGTTGAAAATCTTCTCGAAACTGTGCATTTTTCAGGTTCCAACGTTCTCCTTGAACTAGCGCCGCCCCATGACGCGCCAAACGAGTCGGTATCACACAATCAAATAAGTCTACTCCCGAAGCGATCGCTTGCGCCATTTCCCGATAAGTTCCCACCCCCATCAAATAGCGGGGTTTATCGGGAGGAAGAAAAGGCGTCGTCACTTGAACGATTTTTTCAATGAGTTCGGAGGGTTCTCCCACACTCACCCCCCCGATAGCGTAACCGGGGAGATCGAGTTTCACGAGTTGTTTTGCAGCGTTTTGTCGCAAGTCAGGATAAACACCCCCTTGCACAATGCCAAATAAAGCTTGATCAGAGCGTTGATGAGCCGTTATACAGCGTTCTAGCCAGCGATAAGTGCGTTCTGTGGCGTTGAGTACCTGTTCTCGACTAGCGGGGTAGGGAGGACATTCATCAAACGCCATGATCACATCAGCGCCCAATTCATTTTGAATGTGAATGGAGCGCTCGGGCGTGAAGTTAATCATTAGACCATCGTGAGGCGAACGGAAGATCACGCCCTCCTCGTTAATGGTGCGAATTTCGCTGAGACTAAAAACTTGAAATCCACCAGAATCAGTTAAAATCGGCCCGTTCCATGCCATAAATCGATGCAACCCGCCTGCGTTGGCAACAATTTTCTCGCCCGGTTGCAGATGCAGGTGATAGGTGTTTGACAACACCATTTGAGCGCCTGCCGCTTCCAAGTGAGCTGGAGTCAGGGTTTTAACGTTGGCTAACGTCCCGACTGGCATAAATCGCGGCGTTTCGACTAATCCGTGTGGAGTCGAGAAAACACCAGCTCGCGCTTGCGTTTGACTACAGCGAGCTTGAATCTGAAAAGAGAAAGGTTCTGACATCGAATAACAGATGAGGGACTAGCAATTAGAGAGGATGGAGGGTCAAAAAAACTAAAATTTGCCTTTCTTTTCCGGGTTTCCTTCTAATTTCTCATTCCTCATTGTCTCTAAAAAGGGCAGTCATCATCAAGCTGACTATCCCAGCTTCCCGACAATACTTGATCCATGACGGCATCAAGTGCGGCGGCATTGAACGTGCGACTGGCGTGTTCTTCTAGGGGGCTAGAAAGCGGAATTAAGCGGAGTAAACGGCCATCTTCCACGAGATCGAAATAGGTTTCTTTCTCAGGAGATTGTTTCAGTTCGAGGTAGTCGAAACTGTTGACATTTAAGTAGAGGGCATGATTTGCCACTAAAGTTGCTTGCTGCTCCGAGGAGAACACCTCTAAGACATAGCCTTCTGCCTCGCTACACACCTGTCCATCTTGGATATGAAGATAACGGACGCGGCCGAGATCAACAAGCAGTTTTTGCATATCAAGCTTGTTAACAACTATGCCTGTATCAATGATACACGGAGCAGACACCCTGCAATTCAAATGATCGTAACTCATGGAGCAAAAGCCTCTGGTGTGATAAGTTCCCCTTGTGGCAACTCTATCTAGTCCAATTCAGCATTGTGGAAAAATATTTAACATGAAATTTTTTCCCACACTTAAGTATATCCGAATTGAGATAGAAGTTGTCTATCTTGAGTCGCAGTTGCAAAATACTGCTTTTGTAGGTCATTGTTACGGAAGTTATCTTTACTTCAGACTGAATTTATTTTTTTCAGTCCGAGAAATAGTCATCCCTTCCTCCTTTAGAGCGCTGCCTAAAATCTATACAGAATTTAGGCTTAGAGAGTTTGACTGGGTGTTACTGGTGATAACAGTACAGCCAACGCCCTAATTCTAGCAAAGGTCAGACAGAGAAATCTAATCAATGAATTGGATTACTCTGCTTTGGCTGCGGTGATCGCAACAACTTCCATGCTAATGAGAAAATCGGGATAGAATTTCACAAAATTGATCGAATTAGCACCCTTTGGAGAGAGGAAAATCTGACAACTCCCAAACGAGAGCAAACGATAGAGGGGTATTATTTAAATTGTGGCATAGCTGAGAAAATATTCATCCGATCTTCTGAGAAAATGCTGGAGACTCCCTCAAAACCCATCACAGAGACGGGAAAAATATCAGGTAAAGTAGAGAAAATCGACCCGACCCTGATGTTTCTATGGCACTCGACAGACAAATTGAGTCTATCAAACAATTTTGGCAACAGCAGAGTACCGCCTTCGCCGCCGCGATCGCTTTTTATACCTGCTTACCTGTACCCCTCTCCTGGACGCTAGAATTTCGCGGAATTGCCCGACTCGCCCCTCTGATTGGTTTAATGATAGGCGCCCTACTCGGACTGATGGATGCAGGGTTACACCTCTTAGGGTGTCCACCCCTCCTGCGTTCGGCTTTAGTCGTCGTGGGGGGTATCGCCATTACGGGGGGATTGCATCTTGACGGGGCGATGGATACAGCCGATGGGTTAGCCGTGACTGACCCGAACCGCCGACTCGAAGTCATGGCGGATAGCGTTACCGGTGCCTTTGGGGTGATGGCAGCCATCTCGATTATTTTACTCAAAACCACCGCCTTGAGGGATCTCGATGAATATCGCGCTTTGGCGTTGATGGCTATTGCGGGTTGGGGACGGTGGGGACAGTTAGTGGCAATTGCCCGTTATCCCTATCTCAAAGCCGTGGGAAAAGGGGCTTTTCACAAAGATTCGACTTATACTCCCTTTGACTTTATTCCCGGAATTCTGTTGCTCTTGAGTTTAAGCGGTTTACAAATTATACTGAACCCGAGTCGTTGGCTGGTTGCCGTCGGAATGGCTTTAGGCGGAGGTGCAGTTGCGATTCTGATTGGCGCTTGGTTTAATACTCGACTTGGCGGACATACGGGCGATACTTACGGGGCGGTTGTCGAGTGGACAGAAACCTTTCTTTTGTGCTTGTTAGTCGCGTTGGAGGGGGATTAAATCGCCTCGTCAAAAAAGGCAATCCCAAAGCTATTCTCTGGCTATAAATTTAATCAAGAAAAAGCGATCGCTCTCGTTGATTTAATCATTATTTTTGGATGCGTCTCACCCCTTGCTTAGACCCACCAAGCTTATAGATCGGCTTCATTTTAGGGGGTTCTATACCCTTGATAGATAGAAAAAGTTAAGCATTCTTGTCACTTGAGTTGAAAGATGAACATAGAAGCAGTATGATTATTATAGGCAATAGTCTATAGATTCAGGAGGAACAGTCTGTACAGTCAAGTTGGGATGCCTAAAAAGATTTGAGAGAATACAATAGAGAGGATGGGGACTCTCTAGAAAATAAGCTCCCTCTTTAACCCAAGTCCAGTTACCCGTCTGTCGATTGATCAGTCAATTTTCCGGAGAGGAAGATTTAAATCGGTAAGCATAAGCGAGTTGTCAGAGAATGCCTGACTTTTACAGAATTGGAATCACAACTTTAACTAAGCCGACGGGAAGTCCCCCACCATAGCTGTACTCAGTTTGGTGGTGGGATGAAAGTCGGGGAAAACGGAGGGACGTAGTTTTCCAAATCTTCCGATATCGTTACTGTTTTATGTATAATGCGGTAAGGAGGTATTAAGATGCTACACAAAGCGGTCAAGGTTCGACTCTATCCAACACCAAACCAGCAGGTATTACTGTCTCAGCACTTTGGTTGTGCTAGATGGTGGTGGAATTACGGTCTAAATAAGTCAATCGAGACCTATAAAGAAACGGGGAAAAGCCTTGGTCAGTCAGCACTTAATGCCTTCTTACCAAAACTCAAAAAAGCGGAAGAAACCTTATGGTTATCTGAGTGCTACAGCCAAGTATGCCACGCAACGACGCTCAATCTAACAACAGCCTACAAGAACTTTTTTGCAGGACGTGCTAGGTTTCCTCGTTATAAGTCGAAGCATGGTAAGCAGTCGATTCAGTATCCTCAGAATGTTAAGGTACTTGAGAATTTCGTTCAGTTTCCAGGTAAACTTGGCAAAGTTAAAGCTAAACTACACAGGGATATAGAAGGAAAAATAAAAACCGTAACAGTCAGTTTAGACCCATCAGGAAAATACTTTGCATCAATACTGACCGAAACCGAGGGTAAAAATCCAACGGTTTCAACTGAGGGTAGAGTAATTGGAATCGACTTAGGTTTGACTCATTTTGCTATCACCAGTGATGGTAATAAAGTGTCTAAGTACAATAATCCTAGACATTTAGCTAAACATGAGAAAAACCTCAAACGTAAGCAACAGAAGTTAGCCAAAAAACAAAAAGGAAGTAATTCAAGAAACAAAGCTAAAAGAACTGTAGCTAAAGTGTACGAACGGGTAACAAAATCCCGTCAGGATTTTCTACATAAGTTATCAAGAAAACTCGTCAACGAGAACCAAGTTGTCGTAGTAGAAAATCTTAATGTCAAAGGCATGGTACGCAATCACAATTTAGCTAAAGCTATTTCTGATGCAGGATGGGGAATATTTACCAACTTTTTAGCCTATAAGCTAGAACAGAAAGGCGGGAAGTTGGTAGAGATTGACCGATGGTTCCCCAGTTCTAAACTCTGCTCTAATTGCTATTACCAGATTGATGAGTTACCCCTTGATATTAGAGAGTGGACTTGTCCTCACTG
>NZ_LATL02000329.1 GCF_000972705.2 Limnoraphis robusta CS-951
GGTTTATTTAACTGATTTGCAGGGAAAACATACATCAACTCGAACCCGCCCCTACAGTAAATTTTTTTTGGCATTACGTCGCCACATTTGGGGTTTAATTCGTCGCAACGCTGAAGCGGTAAATTGTTCGTTCCATTCTTCTTCTGAAAGTTCTGCCAACTCACTTAATTTTGGGTCAATATTTCCCGGATAAGGTTGAAACGCCTCAACATCAGTTTCTTTAGCAAAGCGTTGATTCCAAGGACATACATCCTGACAAATATCACACCCCGCAACCCAACCGTTTAAATCAATATTCTCCGGTAACTGTTCGGCGCGATTTTCAATTGTATGATAAGCAATACAGCGATTCGCATCCACCACAAACGGTTCTGTTATCGCATTCGTCGGACAAGCTTCAATACAGCGCGTACAAGTGCCACAATGTTCGGTATGGGGAGAATCTGGGGTTAATTCTAAATTCGTTAAGACTTCCCCCAAAAACACCCAAGACCCATATTCTCGTGTAATTACATTACTATTTTTCGCAATCCAACCGATACCCGCCCGTTGCGCCCAAACTTTATCAGATATCGGGCCAGTATCGGCGTAATATCGCGCTTGAATGCCTTCTCCTTGGGCTTGTAACCAGTTGGAAAACGCTTTCAACTTCTGGTGCATCACCTTATGATAGTCTCGCCCCCAACCATAACGGGAAATCTTGCCATATTCAGCCCCTTCCCGACGTTCGTCAGGGGTGTAATAGTTCAACGCCACACAGATAACAGACTGTACCTCTGGCATGACTTGACGAATATCCTGACGCCTGGGGTTTGCCATCCAAGCCATCTCTGCTTGATAGCCTTGATTCAGCCAAGCCTGTAACCGTTCAACTTCGGCTTTGGGTTCAACAACAGTCGCTATCCCAACTTTGTGAAATCCGAGGGTGATGGCTTGCTGCTTGACTTGATGCGCTTGGACTGGGGGATACATGACCGTCGGATGTAGGGATTATATATAGCAGAGAAAGAGTTGATTAGGACACTGTTTTTCTGTCAAATCCTTTTATGATAAAGGTTTCAATTCTGTCTCCAGTCTCGGTGTCTCCTGATTTCTGCTATAGCACAGGTGTTGCTTTCAATGTAGCGATCGCGTTTACATTTTGCCATAAAAATATATTATTATTACAAATAAAAGCAATTTGCAAGTTTTATTTGCAAAACTTTAAAAAACGTTACATAATAGGAACCAAAGGAAGCAAGACTCAAGGTCAGCTCCTAAAAACGGTTATTTACCAGAGGAGTCTCAATACCTACTATGACTTTTACCACTGAGTCCTCAACTACAAGTTTTAGCCAAGTATTCGTTTCCAGCGATCAAAACGCTGTTGCTCGTGTCACTGCCAGCTTTAAAGCTCTCAATGTCGATCAGCAGCTTGGAGTGCTTTGGTTCCTCTATACCAAAATGGGTCGGACTGTTACCCCTGCGGCTCCCGGTGCAGCTCGTCTCCAATTTGCAGAAGGTCTGCTCAATGATATCAAGCAGATGCCTCCCCAAGATCAACTCAAAGCAATGCGTGACATTGCGGCTTCTGTTAACACCCCAGTCAGTCGCGCCTACGGTGTTCTTGGCGCTAACACTAAACTGGCGTTTTGGTATCAGTTAGCAGAATGGATGAAAGAAGGCTCTGTCATTGGAGTACCCGCAGGTTATCCCGTTTCTCGCGCTTCAAGTCAAGTTTTAGCTGCCATTGAGCAGTTAGAATTCAGTCAACAAATTACGGTACTGCGGAATGTCGTTTCAGGGATGGGAATCGATCCCCTCGCCTAGTTAATCTATAGCAGAGAAAGAGTTGATTAGGACACTGTTTTTCTGTCAAATCCTTTTATGATAAAGGTTTCAATTCTGTCTCCTGTCTCCTGTCTCCTGACTTCTGCTATATAATTGATCTAGAGCAGCGATCTAAATACATAAATGATCGCTGTTCTCTTGTTTTATTTGCTGTTTTGAATTGAACGTTATGCCGACAAGAACCTTATCAAATTCAGATAGTCTACTGCAAATCGAAGGAATTACAGAACCCCAAGTTCTCCAATATTTTGAAACCCTCAACGCTGGCAATTTTCAAGCAACTGCGGCTTTATTTGCAGAAGATGGCATCTTAGAAGCACCCTTTGAAGATTCCCTGCACGGAAAAGAAGCGATCGCCATCTACCTAACAGCAGAAGCTCAAGGAATGCAGCTTAAACCCCAAGAGGGAGTCAGCCAAACCTTAGAGAATGGTCAACAACAAGTGCAAGTGTTTGGGAAAGTGAAAACGCCTTTATTTTGGGTGAATGTCGCTTGGCAATTTATTTTAAATCCCAATGGGGAAATTGCCGTTGTCACGGTTAAACTTTTGGCTTCTTTGCAGGAGTTGTTGAATTTCAAAAACCCCTCTCAAAACCCATCTGAAAATTCGGATTGAAAGCCGTTTAAATCTAAGCTTTACTGGGAAGTTGTAGAGAACGAGTGAGTAATTCTCGTCCGAGTTCTAGATCTTTCGCCGAACATTTCCAGTCGGGATGGCTCGTCATCAATAAGCTTTCAATGGTTTCTTGATCAAATAAATGCCAAACTTTGATCGGTGCATTTTGATCTTCAATGGCGTAGCAGTTTTCACTAATACAATAGAGAATACAGCTTCCGGCGGCTCGCTCAATCGTCATCTGATCTCCCGGTTGCAGCGATCGCCAATACAGAATGGCTTGTTTAAACTCACTGGCAGAAGATACCATTAATCCCGGTATAATAACGGTGAGTTGTTGATCTCCATTGATATTAATCCAATAATGGCGAGACGGATCAATTCCTTTTAACCAAGGAGTTTCGTCATCTAAGCGATAGCGGGGGGCAAGTGGAAAAAGCTGATTCACTGAGCGTCTCCTGTCCTTGAGATATCATCAAAACTGATTTCAGATATTATTGACTTACCCCTCGAAAATATTGCAACTAAAATTTACAAAAATTAAAATTGTGTAGATTTCAGTTAAGTTTTGTTAAGAATATGACAGCATAACGGTTTAAGCTTCATCCGAAAAACCGGGTAAATCTTCAAGCTTGGAGTTGTTCAGACTCATCGACTTTTTCTCCCAGACTGGCTTCTAGACGCAGACAGTTATGACCATTAATCTGTAAACAGTAGTCAACTCTATCCATCAATCGATTCATAATCAGCCAGCCATAGCCGCTTTCTTGCCGATCTTCCGGGTTGGGAGGGCTATATTCACCCACTTCATAACCACTTCCACAATCCCAAACTTCCAGAGCAATATCTCGCTCCTGCAATTCGAGACGGATGATAATCGGTAGATGGGGCTGGTCTTTGTGAGCGTGGCGAATCACGTTTGAGTAGGCTTCCGCCAGTACCAAACGAAAGCGATTGGATTGACGGGGCCAATCAATGTGATGACCCAATTCCACCTCCAAACTACTCAACAGCCAATTTTCGACAACCGTTAAAAATCGAATGTCGCTCGGCACATGAAGCTCAGTTTTCATCTGTCAACAAGACCTCCAGCGCAAGTATTGTTTGGTCATCTTCCTGAACGGAACTATGCTCTCGGACAGAGGCCAGTAAATTTTCCAAGTTTAACGGCTCAGTTTGCTGCATCAAAAGCTTCCATAATCCCTCTTGATGAAGCATCGTGCGATGAGTTTGTCCCTCATTTGTACTGGGTTGAGCGACCATCACTTCTGTAATCCCGTCGCTGGTAAGCAGAAAAATATCTCCAGGAGACAGGATCAAATTCCCAATCTTCCCTCGCCAAGCCGGAAGAATCCCCAGAGGAATACCTCGCGCTTTGAGAAATAAGGGTTCTACCGTAATAGAGGAGTCAGGATCAACCGCCTGTTCCATCAGCATTTTTTGAGACCAAACAAGAGGATAAATATGTCCGGCATTGGCATAAATTAACTCTCCGGTCGTCGGAGTATAACGAGCCAGCACCATTGTAATAAAGTAATTATTGCCAATCAGATCATCAGCCAAAATCCTATTAAGATTGTGCATCACTTGTTCGGGGTCAGGGGAAGCATCTTGAGAAAGTTCTCGACGAATGACTGACATCGCACTCGCCATAAACAAAGCCGCCGGAACGCCTTTACCCGAAACATCTCCTACAGCCACCCAAACATCACCCTGAGAATGAACATAAACCTCAAAAAAATCACCTCCAACTTCTCGCGCGGGATAGCAACAAGCTTGCACCTTGACGGTTTGTAAATCCGGCCAGCTTTGTCGCAGTAAATTCGTTTGAATTTGACGAGCGACTTCTAACTCCGAGCGCATCTGTTCAGCTAGTTGAACGGTACGCTGATAAAGTCGAGCCTGAGACAAAGCCAAAGCGGCTTGTTCACTGACCGCTTCTAAGAGTTGAATATCATTATCAGACCAAGTATTAGCATCACTTTCTTGATAGAGAGCCAACACAGCTAGAAGATTAAATTGATAGCTTAGAGGAATAATAATTTGAATCAGATTATTCTGGTCAAGAGTTTGTAGAATTTTCGTTTCACGAGTTTCTAAAACCGCCAGCATTAACGATTCACTATCAGACAACCACTCGGGCGACTCCCCCTGGGTTGGTGTATAAGAAAACACTTCCGGCGACAGATGTCCATCTTCGACCGCTCGGATGTGACAGCCTTTCGCCTCAAACGTTTCTCCAATCGTTTGTGCTATCGTTTGCAGCATACTTGAATAGTCTAACGATTCCCGTAGAGCGCTCATTACATCATTGTAAAGAGACTCTCGACGTAAAGCACGACGCAACGACAGGGTACGCTGTTTTGAAAAGTTGTAAGTTTCTGAGGCTTGCTGAACCACTGATTTGAGCGCTTCTGGACTCCAAGGCTTGGTAATATATTTGAAGACTTGACCGGAGTTTATCGCTTCGACCAAATCTTCGACATCAGTATACCCCGTTAGCAGAATGCGGATCGTATCCGGAAAACGATCAACCGTCTGACTTAAAAACTCAGTACCGTACATTTCAGGCATTCGCTGATCTGAGATAATAATCGCCATCTCTCCTTCTTTTTCCAGAATGGAAAGAGCGCCTCGGGCGCTATCTGCTTTATATACTCTGAACTCACGCCGAAACGTCCGGTACAACAAATCCAAGTTATCTGGTTCGTCATCAACTACCATTAGTTTTAGCTTGGACTGCTCTCCCCGACTCATGCGATTGGTTACTCCCAGGTGAATGGATTAGGTTTCTACTGCTATCGAAAACTGATATAACACGGTATAAACCGTATTAATGTTTCGTTCCTGCATCACCCCGGACTGTCGGCAGCACCCGGTCAGACAGGCTTTTTACCGAGAAGCCCTCGGCATAACCTTCTAAATTCAGGCTGGTATTCAAATCGCGGTCAACGCTTACACCGCAATTATTACAGTTAAAAACTCGTTCTTTCAGTGCTATTTGTTGAACGTGACCGCAACTTGAACAGGTCTTAGTTGACGGGTAAAATCTATCAGCAAAAACTACTACTGAGCCGTACCACTCGGACTTATACTCGACTTGGCGGCGAATTTCATAAAGAGCAGAATCGGCAATAGCACCCGCTAACTTATGATTTTTTAACATCCGAGAAACATTCAAGTCTTCTAACCCGATGACTGCGTGATTTTTGCATAGCCATGAGGTAAGTTTATGAATTGCATCTTTTCGGATGTTTGTGACTCGCTGATAAGCTTTCGCTAATTTAAGTTTGGCTTTATTCCTGTTATTGGAACCCTTCTGTTTTCTAGAAAGTTCGCGCTGAAGTTTGGCCAGATTTTTCTGTGCTTTTTTGTGAGCTGCTGGATTGGCAAAAACAGTACCATCTGAACAGGTCGCCAATGCCTTAACCCCAACATCAACACCCAGATAAACTCTTGATTTAACAGTCTGTTCTGGTTCAAACTCATAGCCTACAGAGATATACCAAGAATCGGCGACTCGACTAATTGTAACTCGTTTAGTCTGGATTCCGGTTAGGGGTTCGTAAGTGTTAACCCATCCAATAAAAGGAAGCTTCAATCTCTTCCCCGAAAACTTCATTACCTTACCGCAATTATCGAGAGTAAAGCTATCATTTCTGCCTTTTTTCTTGAACTTAGGATGTTTGGCAATGCCTTGAAAAAATCGGCTAAATGCTTCTCCCAAGTGCATAAAAGCAAATTGATAAACTCTAGAACTTAGCGTTGACTGCCAGGAGTATTGAGGTTTAATGTGATTGGTGTATAATTTTTTAAGCTTGTTTGTTGAAGGTTTTAGTCCTTCTTTATAAGCCTCGTTCCACATCGCTAAGGCCCAATTCCAGACCCATCTAGAATATCCCGCGTGTTTAGCCATTAAGGTCTTTTGACGGTTATTAAGTTTGAGTTGGGTCTTGAAGGCTCGTTGCATAGATGTATTCTGTTATCTTACAGATAGTACCGTGTTGTACCATAAATTGTCAACTAAGTTACTGCTCCTGACTCCTGAATTCAGTTTGATAACTGGTAGTATTTAGGCGACCTTTAGTCGCTCGTGGCAAGTTTCCGCCCCTGAATAAATTCAATGGGCTACCACTCTACCGGACTGTTTCCCGTGTTTATCAATAATATTTCAATCTACTGGTGAGTCATCAGATCGTTATTCGTTCAGCCAGTCTGAGTTTAGCAGATCGAGCGCGAGGATTATCAGCGATTTCATCAGCTAGCGGTTGAATGGGCTTTTTGGTTAACACCTGCAAATGAGAATCACTTTTAAAACTCTGTTTAACTCTGCGATCTTCTAAACTGTGAAAACTAATCACTCCAATTCTACCCCCCAATTTTAACCATTGCGGTGCTTTGCTGAGAAAGGTTTCCAGGGCTGTTAGTTCTTGGTTAACCGCAATTCTGAGGGCTTGAAATACACGAGTCGCCGGATGAATGCGACCATAACGGGACTTGGGTGGGTAACAAGAGGCAATCACATCCGCCAGTTGAGTGGTTGTCTCAAACGGACGCTGTTGGACAATCTTTCTGGCAATCCGACGAGACAATCGTTCTTCGCCATAATCAAAAAAGATATCGGCTAACTCAACCTCATCGTAAGTATTAATAATATCAGCAGCACTCAACAATTGTTGTTGATTCATTCGCATATCTAACGGGGCGCTATGACGAAAGCTAAACCCGCGAGTTGGGGTATCGAGTTGGTAGGAATTGACGCCTAAATCTGCAATAATGCCATCAAACTCCATGCCTTTGGGTTGATACTCCGCAAAATTTCCCCGCCAAAACTGCACTCGCTCGACAAAACTCGGTTCAACTTCTGCTAATCTAGCTTGAGTTGCTGCGATCGCCACTTCATCTTGATCAAGGGCTGTTAAATGCACATCCGCCGCCGCTTGTAAAATCAACAAACTATGACCGCCACCACCCACCGTCGCATCCAGATAATGTCCCCCCGCAACCACAGATAACCCCGTGATCAATTCTCGACTCAAAACGGGAACATGAACAAAATTAGTCGATAATTCAGTTAAATTCAATTCAGGCATAGGAAATTGGGAGTTGGGAGTTGGGAGTTGGGAGTTGGGGCGGGTGAGGCCTAGATATCT
>NZ_LATL02000330.1 GCF_000972705.2 Limnoraphis robusta CS-951
CACCATTCAAATTGTTCTCTGAGTACCTTGCAGTATTTATTCAGGTCATACCTGTTGACCCCTTTGTTATCCATCCAGTGCCTCAGGCAACTATTACGCACGAAACGGGCAGTACGAATCATCTCATCTAAGATGGCGTACTGCTCGTCTGTCCCTCGTAATTTAGCCTCGAATACTAACACATGGTGGTTTTAATTCTATGTCATTAAGTTTAACAATTGATACGGAGATTGTAAAAAGCGGACAGGTCGAATGCCTCGCTTTTTACCTGGGGTGTCCATGTACCTACCCCCAAATCAAAGATTATGGGGGTAGTGCTATAGCCCCCCAGCCCCCCCGTTAAGATAGCAGTTCCTACAACAGCAGTCAGGAGTTCCGAACTCAACAATGATAAGGCACTCATGCAATCATGCACTCATGCACTCATGCAAAAACTTTTTCTCTCTCCTGACTGTTCACTGTAAACTGTCACCTAACTCACTCTTAACCAGAGGTTGAGGAGCAATATTACCCAAACCGACGGAGTTGAGGAGTTCTGACCAGCGCTGCAAAATGATTGTATCTTCCGGATTAGATAGGCGCAACTGAGCTAAAGTTCTGACGGTTTCATACCACAGGGCTTCTTCGGCGTAGAGGTTGAGGCGTTCACGGGGTTCTGTTTGCTCAAACTGTTTAAGCTGACTTGGACTGAGAGCGACTCGATTAATCCATCCATTGATAACGATATCACCGGAAGGGTCTAGGGTGTCGGGTTCACATCGAATTGTCAGATACCAATGATAGTTTGTATTGACTTCTAAAGAAGGTGCATCTTTGAGTTCAGACAGATCTAAACCAATCACTCCAGCTTTGGTCTGTTTCATCTGGAAGTTGGTTTCGTAGAGGGGTTTATTTTCTTCGTCCAACAGTTCAAACTTCACCCAAACTGCTTCTAAGGATGTGGGAATATAGTAATAAATTGTCGGTTTTTCTGATGCGGTACGACCTAAAGTTGAGGTAGGAATCAGAGCGGTAACGCCTCCAGGGCATCTTCCGCGTGTTCCGGCGCCTTCTCGTCTTCCGGGAGTTCCCCGACTCGGTGGTGTAAAATTATTCCACTCGGTTTGAGAAAGCGGGGTGTTTGGGGCTTTGGTTTCATCAGTTTGGACAATTTCCACCGCGAATCGCGAATCAGACGATTGTATCCTAGAAGCATGATCTGAGGGAACAAGATGAATGGAACGGGCCTGTGCTGCTAGCATTAAGCTAGGGGTAACGATTTCCAAGAATAAAGCTAGGGAAAACGTTGTAATGATGTGTCGAGGAGAGGCTGTCCAAACCATGATGAGCTTGCTTGCAGGTAAACCTAGCCAAGATGAATAACAGTTCTATTCTATCCAATGTTTCTGGGAAGCATAGGAAAATCTGCTGTTAATTTTCAAGTCGTGAGTGAGAATTCCCAAGCCTTTTAAGAAATTGGGATGAAAACGAATCCCAATACTCTCTAACTCTACAATGATCAATACTCTCTTCGTGAGACCATTCATTTAATCTTCATTTCAGCTTATGACAGTTAGCCCTAATCTTGATAAAAACTCTCGTTTGATCGCCCGAACAATCCGACCCATCGGAGTTTCAGCGCTACACGGGATAGCGTTTTTAGGAGAGACTCTGTTTGCAATTGATCGCTTACGGGGGTTTTTGCTTAAAGTTGATCCGAAAACGGATAATACAACGATTGTTAATCCTTATCTGGTTTCCGAGTTTACAGATGTTACGGGTTTAGCCATTTGGGAAAATACGCTGTGGTATACTCGCGATGAACGAGTTTATTTTTGTGAAAATGCTCTACAAGAAGATCGGGTTGTTAATTTAGCACCTGAACTTTTTGCGACTCTTCCTTATGAGGCGGAGGGCATCGCAGTTTGGCAATCAACGGTTTATGTAAGCTGTGCTAAATTGGGATATATTTTTGTGTTTAATCGGGAAACAGGTCGAGAAATTACTCGGTTTTATGCTCCCGGTATCGGTCGAGAAAATTTGACGGTTTACGATGAAGAACTTTGGGTTTGTGATCAAATAGAACAAACGGTTTATTGCTTGGAACGGGGAACGGGAAAGACTAAATTTAGTGTATTAACTCCCTTTGAATTTCCCTGTGGATTAGGTTTTTATCGGGATGAAAATACCGGAGAAAAGGTGCTTTATGTCGCCTACTCAGGTGATGAGTTATATATTCGCGATGATCCCAATTCGGAGGAGCAATATCAACTCGCCCGACGCGATCGCACGTTTATTCATCCCTTGTATTATCACTATAACCAACAGGAACGTTATGCAACTTCTAATGGTTATTTGATTGAGATGTCTTATATCGAAGAACTCGAACCGCTCGATGAGGTAATTCTTGAAGATGTAGAATGGCGGATTGCTTTGCCCTCGGAAACAAACCGACAAAAAATTCGAGAAATTACGCCGATTGGAGTGCCTTTTACGGAAGAAATTCAAGATGGAGAACGGGTTGCTGTCTTCAAGTTTAAGCCTTTTAATTCTAAAGAACGGCGGATTTTTGGCTGGAAAGCGTTGTTAGAAGTACGGGCAATTAAATATCAACTAAACCCTTGGGATGTGGAGGATATTCAACCCCTAACGCCGGATTTTAGAGCGAAGTATTTAGTTGATGATGATAACTTGGCGATGGAGTCGGCGACGGTTCTAAATGCAGCACATGAGGCTGTTCGTAATGAGACGAATATTCTGCGAAAATTAAGGAGTATTCGCGATTATGTTTATGATCAACTTTCCTACAGTCTGACTTCAAAAATCGAAACTCCTGATGTTGTTTTAAAACGAGGGGTTGGTTCCTGTGGAGAATATGTTGGGGCTTTACTGGCTTTAGGGCGGTTGAATGGAATTGCTTGTCGTACTGTTGGGCGTTATAAATGTCCGCCTTTTCCTGAACAGAAAAATATTCCTCTACAAGCCGAGTATAATCATGTTTGGTTGGAGTTTTATATTCCGGGCTTTGGTTGGGTGCCGATGGAGTCTAATCCTGATGATATTCAAGATAATGGCCCCTATCCCTTACGGTTTTTTATGGGATTGGCTTGGTATCATGTTGAAATTGGAAAAGGGATTAGGTTCCAACAACTGAGAAACCAAGGTTTACCTGTTAATAAGGAGGAGGCTTCTGTCGGAAATTTAGCCATTAATCATGTCCGGTTTATGATTCTCGAAGAATTACCCGCAGATTAGAATTAAACTGAGGATCAGTTTGGGTACATTGTCCTAAAAAGGAGGAAATTATGGAATTTTCTGTGATTAATATTTTGGCATTAACGGCTTCAGTTCTGATGATCATTGTCACGGGAGGAATTCTTTATCTCACGGCGATGGAATGGCGCGATCGCCGACGACAAGAGCGAGAAAAACGACAATAGGGTTAATTGATTTGTCCTCAAAATAGGGGGCTTTTTAAAGCAATTTCTGGGTTTGTCCTAAGGCAATGGTTGCTGAACCGACAACCACTAAAAAGGCGCCCAGAATTGCCACAGGGGTATGGTGTTCGGGTGTAACGAATGCCGGAAAAATGGAGGAAAAAACCTCAACACACACCAGGGTTACAATCGGTGTAATGGCTAAAACAGCACTGACTCGTGAGGCTTCCCAGTGTTCTAATGCTTCAGCAAAAGCCCCGTAAGCGAGTAAAGTATTTAAGCCACAAAATAGTAAAATGGCGAATTCTAAAAGATTGAGATTGAGAAGGGTTTGAGGGCTAGAAATTGGGGCGAATAATAGGGTTGAACCTCCATAGATTCCCAGCATAATATTAGAGGAGGGAAGTTGCAATAAAAGTTGCTTTTGGGTTAACGCATAAATTGCCCAACAAATAGCGGCAAAGAAGATTAAAAAACTCCCCAATAAATATTGAGTTGGGGAAACAATCAGAACTTGGAGTTTTTCATTAAAAAACAGAATAAAACCCAGTGTAAGTATTCCTAAACCACACCACTGAAGACGGCTATAACGTTCTTTGAAAATGATGATTGCACCTAAGCCCATGAACACCGGGGCAATTTGAATTAAAACTTCTGCTGTTGTAGCTGAAGTCTTGGCTAAACCGGAAACAAATAATAGATAATTTCCAGCTAAGAATAAAGTGGCAATTCCCCACAATTTCCAAGACACTTGTTGTAATTTTTTCCAGGAGGGAAGTTGGCGTTTCCAAGCTAGATAAATTCCTAGTGTTAGAAAGGCGGCTATAAAACGAAATCCGGTTATTGTATAGACATCAAGAACGTTTAAAGTGACGCTTAAAGCTAGAGGAAGAATACCCCAGAGAAAGCAGGTTGTTAGCGTTAGGGCTAACCCTACACGCCATTTTCCAGAACTTGAATGTAGTTGCATTTTACAGAAAGTTAGAGTATGATTGACTAAAAATTAGTTGTGGTCATTTCTGATATATTATAACAATATATAGCAATCAGAAATTATTTGTGAATGATCACGACAGAGGAACAGTAGGGGCAATTCATAAACTGCCCTTACCCGCTCGATATGGAGCGACCGCTTCAAGTTCATAACTCATTTAATATTGCTATATATTAACTTTTTTTGTTTCAACTTATCTTTGTATTATTGGCTTCTATTTTACTCAAGGTTAGAGTAAAATAATAAAATGAACCGTCATTAACTTCAAATCAAAAAACCATGCGAATTCTAATTTCACTCGCGGGATTAGCCTTAGTTCTTCTCGGGGTTTATTTTCTCGGTCAAAATATTGTCTTTACCTCTAGTATTTTACGCTATTGGTGGCAGGATATGTCGGCTGCAAGTTCAGTGATTTTACTCATTTTAGGGATTGTTTCTTTGGTTTTCTTTCCTCGGGAAACGGGAAACTTCGGTTGGGTATTCGTTGTTGCAGGAGTGGCTTTAGTTTTTATCAACAGTCGTGTTTTACTCAGACCCACCAGTTTATGGTCTTTTTTCGTGGCTTTTGTGTCCATGACGGCAGGGTTTAAACTGATTCGTACAGGTCGAATTTAATCATAATTACACTGTTTAGACGTCGTTGGTAAACGTTTAACTCCTGTATTTTTGGGGTCATAACCGACGAGAATCACATCACCATTTTGAGTTCTGATCCATCCTCTAGCGGGAATAATATTAAGACTAGAAACAGGTTGATTCTGTTTGTTTGAAGACCGTCTAACGGTTGGGTTATTTTGGGTTGAAGTGACTGAAGGATTAACCAAATCAACCTCTACTCTATTGCCGTTTAACGGGTCGCTTGGAGTGTTTGGAATCCCCCCCGTAGGGTGATAATAAACTGGCTTTCTCGAGCTTTTAGACAGGGATCTTGAGCAATTAAAGCGGCTGGATCAACCAAGGTTTGGGGAAATTCCACTAACCCTTGACTGGGATCAATTTCACTGTTGAGTTCAACAGTACCGCTAAATTGGGCGCCTAATTCAGACGTGGCGGTGATATCGCTGGCTGAGGTTTGAACAGTGCGAAATTGCGTTCCAAAAACAGCATTAGCATTAATAATAACTCGTCCTCCAAAAGCTTGTTGAGCATTAGCAGAAATATCACTATTTTCTAACGAAATTAACAGGTTTGTATTGATTTCTATATTACCTCCTGTTGCTTCTCCAGTCGCATTCGTAGTAATTTGGCTATTGCCACGCGATCGCAAGTCTTGAGTATTAATAATAATATTACCATTTCCTGCAACAGTTTCAGCTTGTAAATTGCTTTGGTTTAATTCAACAGAATTGGCATTTATTGTTAAGTTTACCGCCGAACCTTCGCCTTGACTGCTAACCGTTATTTGAGAGTTATTAAAAAGTTGCAAGGATTGAGTTTCGATGTTAATATTACCGACAATTAAAGGAAGCGTTATTGCGTAAAGCGATGAAGGAACATTAGGCTTAATGATTGAATTTTATTCTCATTTGAGGGACGTTAATATTAAAGCAGAGGCGTTGCGACAAGCACAATTAGCCATGATTCATGGTCAAGTTACAATTAAAGATGGACAGTTAAAAGCTTCAAGTCGTTCGCCTGAAAATATCACCCTTCCCGCAGAACTCGCCACAGCTTACAGCGAAGCCATCTCATATTATGTCCGGTTGATTAATTCTGTTATGGGGTGGGGCGGGTTTATCTCAATCTCTCAGTAGTGCTAAAGATATTGACTGAACCCCGCCCCTACAGAATCATTATTGATTAGTCGGACATGATATCACCCTTATTACTGGTCGGGGTTTACAATGATTGGCAGTCCTTGGTAAATACAAATCTAGGAAAAAAACAACGCGAGATGATCTAGATCTCCCGCGTTTGTTTTAGATTAAAAGATAGCAACGTTGGTGTTTTAGACAGCCGCCGCCACTTTTTCTCCACTTCCAACCAAGCGTTCATAGGTGGCTCGCATTTTTAAGCCCACCAACACTTGGAACAATCCGCTACCATCATTAGAGCCAGGATACTCTCGATGTTCACGCATCATGTGAGTCAGTTCGCCATAATACTTAGTTGAGATATTGCTCAGGTGTCCCTCAACGTAAATCATCTCATCTAAGTTATCAAACTTACCATCAACTTCTAGAACTGAGACTTCGTTACCGTAGTAAGCATCAGGCCCGTAGTACATCTTGATACCGGGATAGGAACAGGTTAGCTTACGTCCGCAAGGAGTCCAGTAAATGGTTGATCCTTCATCAAATAGATAAGCGGGTTCAAAACCTTCAATTCCTTCTCGTTGAATCAAGCGAATTCGCAAGACTTTATGCTCTTTATGATCGGGAATTAATTGAGTCGGTAAAATCTGAATAACAACGTTGGCGTATTGTTTTTGAGGATCGATGTAGGCTTCAAAATCAGGACGACGGGCATTAATTGAGGCTAAAACATCTTCATAACGATGACCCCGTTCTGCCATGTCGCGCTGAATCTTCCAAGCAATTTTGACCTCATCACTGATGTCAAGATAGACGCTAAAATCGAGAAGTTCGCGCACCCGTTCATCATATAAGGGATGTAACCCTTCAACCACAACAATATGATTGGGATCAATCCGCTCAGGCGGATCAATCATCCCCGTTTCGTGGTTATAAATTGGCTTCATAATTGACTGACCGTTTTTCAGCGCCTTGATCTGTTCAGCCATCAGATCAAAGTTGTTGGCTCTCGGATCAAGAGCTGTAATTCCAGTTTCTTTACGCTGTTTGCGATCTAAACTGTGATAATCATCCAAACAAATAACGGTAACAAAATCTTCCCCAAAAATGTCTGTTATACGACGTAAAAATGTAGATTTTCCACATCCAGAATCTCCAGCAACGCCAATAAGTACGACACGATCCGGCTTACTCACCATAGGTTCCCTCTAACCATCAAAAACTGTTTACAAGCTCAATAGCTTTATTTTGAGCATATGAAATCAGACCAACATCAGGACAGTTTATTGACAGCCATGCCCGAAAGTGGAGCAATAAGCAACACAAGGCTGTTGGCTGACTCCTGACTGACAGATGGCCTCAAGAAGTAGCAAGCTAGGTATTTTATACTAACTTTTGCTTTAGATTTTACCAGAAGGGGATCATCCCTACAAGACTTATTCTTGCCAAGTTTCACGGAAAAAGACGAAAAACTGATGGGTGTACTCCGGCAGCGATGCTTCTGGATCGAACTACACATCTGTTTCTCGGTAGTTTAACATTCTAGCACTAATACAACACCCCCCTCAAGATAGAACGCCTAATTCACGGCTTGCTGATCTGAGGGGGGTTCTTCGTACAGGAGAATTAACAGGCTTCATTCCATACTTTGCTGACTATTCCTGACTGGGCTTGTCTTGAGAGGGGGTTGGGGAATGGGAACTTTTGGCAATATATTCTCCGTAATACAGGCTAAACTGCCAAAATCTTCTCAAAAATCCCCTGACATCATCATAGATTTTGAGCGATTTATTGCTAAAACGAGAATTTAAAGGGAACTCTGTTTTCTGCTTAGAATTGAATTGAGAGGTGATCCTAATCATCCGTAAAACTCCAACTTAATTAACTTTAAAATAGAAGATATAGAACCGGCGTAAGGGCAATTTATCAATAGCCCCTACTTTTCAGAGGCTGTGAGTATTCACCAATGATTTATGATTGCTATATGGGAAAATTATCGGTTGTATCGTTGCTCTAACCAAAGTCGCAGTTCCGTTTCAGAAGCCCGTGAGAGAAAGCGATCATAAATCGGATCGTAAGCATTCCAGTAAGTATTACCCAAGCGATCTGAACAAGTCCAAACTTGAATCTCATCTGCGGCGCTTAGACCTGTGATCAGCCAATAAAAAGCTTGGCGAATAAGTTCTCTAAGCTGTGCAGAAATCCGAAAGTCTTTTTGTTGTTGATACCACAACCTTTCTAGGCGATATCGGTCGGAAACATTGGTAAAATTTGCCATGATTAACATCCCCTCAAATTGGCTTTTCAGTCTATCCCTTGACTGATAAATTTACTTTGACATCCTCTCCGCCGTAAACGACGGAGATTCCAAACATCACTGTTTGGGTTTCCTCTTTCTATGAGTTGACTTACTCAACTGGGTTTCCCCACTTAAGCAGAGATCAGTCTCTCGGGAGGCGTTGATTTCCATCTGCCCGACGGTATTTTCAAAACAGATATTAAGCGGAAAAACGGATTAAGCTACGTGTGAGAAGCCTAGATTTATGCGTTTTACAGTCAAGTTAATCCGTTAATCTATTTCTTATCCGTTTCTTGATTTGATAGCTGTTTTAATGCAGATTTTAGAATGTTTTTGGCGGCGTTTTCATCCCGGTCTGCTACATACCCACAGTGAGGACATTTGTGAGTCCGGGTGCTGAGAGTTTTGACAACCTTCTCACCGCAATTTGAGCAGTTTTGAGAAGTATATGCGGGTTCAACAGCAATCACCGTCACCCCATAAA
>NZ_LATL02000331.1 GCF_000972705.2 Limnoraphis robusta CS-951
TGTGATTCCATTGTTTTCCTGTTGAATAGAGTTTGACTTTATGACTCATTATTTGATGTGAAGCTGTTTTAAAAATTGACTTGAATCAATTAAGATGCTTTGCGACGAAAATGTGCTTTTACTGAAGATTGATTCCCTAACTTGCTTGTACGAATGTGGCCGCTAATAGCTATAATTTTTCCTTCAAAAAAACTCCGAAAATATTTATGGGAAGCAATGGTTATTCCTAGAAATCCCCAAAAAACCATACCAATTATACCTGTAGTTACGATATTTAGAGGAATCTGAGCAAAAGTTCCCAAAGCAATCGCACGACTAACACTGGCAAAGGTATCAAATTTTCCTTCAGGCGATTGAAGAATCTTAAAGAAAAGCAATAATATTCCTCCGAAATAGGGTATCATTCCTAACCAGCCAAAGGAGAAAAGTAAAGGTAAAATTCCACTATCTCGACCTCCAATGCTCTGATGTTTAATTGTATACCCTAATCCTTTTCCCATCGATTCTGAAAGAGCTAACCCAATTAATTCATTATAGCCTCTCGTCCGATCTTGATAGCTTCCATCTGTTTTTGTGTTTGAAAAAGACTCAATTCTAGAATTGATTACTGTTGAAAATGGCTCAATAGTTGTTAAGGGAATAACAAACAGTAAGCCAATAGTAATTGTAATTATAAGGCGCATTTGTAAATTCGATTTAAGAGAAGGAAAGAAAAGCAATAAACCTGCTATCCAACTTAACCAAGCTGAACGGGCTAAAGACAGAAGAAAAGAGAGATAACCTAATGCGGCTGCGGGAAAACGTAGANCTGTTGAAAATGGCTCAATAGTTGTTAAGGGAATAACAAACAGTAAGCCAATAGTAATTGTAATTATAAGGCGCATTTGTAAATTCGATTTAAGAGAAGGAAAGAAAAGCAATAAACCTGCTATCCAACTTAACCAAGCTGAACGGGCTAAAGACAGAAGAAAAGAGAGATAACCTAATGCGGCTGCGGGAAAACGTAGACTTCCTTTTTGGCTAAATAATAGCAATAAACCAGCAACCATAACTCCTGCAAAAGCTTGGGGTGCATTCAGGGTACTCCAGACTCGAATTCCTAAAGGTTCAGGGTTTCCAAAGGAGACTACAGAGGCGTTTCTTAGCCAGAACCGATCCCATTCAGGAGCCACTAAATATTGCCAAACTCCATAACTTCCCATAACTAAAACACCCCAAAAAAATGTGCGTTGTATATTTTGGCGATACTGAGGATATTCTCTCCAATTAACAAATAGATGAAAAGAAAAAAGTAAAGGAGCCATCCATCCAAGAAAATCAATCACTGCTCCTTTGATGGGATTTTGAATAATTCCAATGAGAAAGCTATAGAATATGCTAAAAAAACAAAGGATAAAAGGAATACCTCCTCTTTGAATGGATTGCGGAAAATATTTTAAAAATGAAATACCGGAAATAAAAGTAACAAGAAGTGGTGAAAGGAGAATCGGACTCGGTTCTGTAAAGCTACTTTGGTAATCAACTAAGCGACGTATTAATGGGGTAAGAAACCACACCCACCAAGTAAAACCAATATAGAGTAAAGGATATCGTAAATAAAGCAATAAACCTACGGCAAAACATCCAGTCGGAAAAAATAAATTCATTATTTTAGCGGCGGCTAGGATACAGACAAACGATATGAAAACCAAACTCAGTATTGCAGTCCAAGCGAGTGCAGGCTGTAGCCTAAATCTAACATTTGTCGCTGAGAGATGACCCTGAACTTTCTGTTCATTATTAATCATAATTTTTTCCTCTCTAAAATTAGCTATTATTTAAATACTTTCTGATTGATTCATTCCGATTAAGGATTTTTCAGGATTTAGGTTGTTTGCAGTATTTTTCCAGGTTTGCCATGCTTGTTGATGTCCTTGTAATGCAGCTTGCCATTTTTTCCAGACTAAGCCTTTTTGCTGAGGTAAAAATCTTAAACATTGTACCAATCCAAATCGACTTCTTGTTCCTATAAATACCGCCCAAATTAAATAAATTGTTATTCGTAAAGGTTGTAAATATTCTAACAAAGCCAATGTTTCATTGTGAACTTCATAAGTATAAATGGTGGGATTAAATCCCTCTCGACGATTGTCATCAAATTGTTGTCCGGGATAGTGATCGACTGCAACTTTTGGGTCATATATTAATATCCAACCTGCTTTTTTAAGCTGCACAGAAAAAGCTAAATCATTGCGCCCCTGTGCGCCTTTGCCTTTGAGGCGTTCATCAAATCGATGTTCCCCAATGGTGCTACGTCGATAGCTCATGTTTGCGCCTTTCAGCCAGTCTACTGAACGGGCTTCACCTACTCCTAAATTATGATGGGGAATGACTCGCCCAAACCACTGAATTTGACCAACATTTTGTTTAGGATTATCTTCTAACTTTCCATTGCGATACGTCCAGTCTCTCCCACCAACACCAGCAATTTTGGGGTTAGAAATGAAGTGAGTTTCTATGCGTTCTAACCAGTCAAAATGAGGAATTGCATCATCATCAGTAATGGCGATAATATCTCCTTGAGCGGCTTCTAAGCCGAGGTTGAGAGCGGCGACTTGTCCGGGAGCGATCGCCGTTAGGATTCGTAGGGGTAAATCCTCTTGATTAAAAGAGCGGAAAAATGCCCAAGTTTCAGTATCAATATCACGCACAACGACTAATATTTCATCGACTTGTCGAGTTTGTTTTTTCAAGCCCTCCAGACAATTTGCTAAGTCTTGAGGACGTCGGTAGGTAGGAATGAGAACAGTAATTGTCATCATGGGTGGTATTTAGGAGAGTCGTTAGACTTTGCAGGTAGTAATCATTTTAAATGAGTTGACTTTATACTTTGATGGAATTGAGTTGCAAAAAATATTTCAGTTCTTGACCTGTAAACACATATTTAAAATCTTTCAAAAACTTAAACAAAACTCCAGCAATATAAAATTTAAAAATCGGATAAAATAAGCGATATATTTTCGAGTAACTGGGTTCAAAATCTTGATCTAAAGACCTAACTTTATACAATATTTGAGTATAGTTTGAGTAACCTAAATAGGAACACCAGTAAGTTATCAAAGTAAAGTAGGAACGAGCCAAAGCTTTTCGATACTTCAAGGATAATCGATGGGAATCAGCTAACTTTTTTTCTGTTTTTGCCATAATCAACAAGTTCTGCTCTAGCCATCTGGCTTTGTTTGACGTAGAAACAGTAATATTCCCATATTTTCGATGTATTGAGTAGCAACCAGGTTGATAAAAAATTTTAGCGTTTTTTAGGGCTATTGATATAAAAAAATCTCTATCTTGTCCGCTTTTAATATTCTCATCCCATCCCTGACTATTAGCAACAACAGCTCTTCTAAAAAGTGGAACAATAGTGGTAAGCCAAGGGTATTGACCGGAAATCAAAAATTCTAGAAAATCTTCATGGGGGCCACAAATATTAATCTCACTCAGTGAAATTTTTCCTTTGGGTAAGTGATATTGAAATCTCCAATCTCCATAAACAACATCTGCTCCTGTTTCTTCTAAGTAATAAACTTGCTTTTCTATTTTTTCAGGTAATATATAGTCATCCGCATCTAAATATTGAATATATTTGCCTTTAGAAAGTGCAAACCCTCGATTTCTAGCGTAGTTTCCGCCTCTATTTTTTCCCGTTTCCCAAATCAGCTTATCTCCATAGCTTTTGATAATTTCTAGGGAGTTATCGGTTGAACCATCGTCAATAACAATAATTTCAATTGGAGAATAGGTTTGCTGAAGACAGCTATCAATAGCTTCTCTTAGCCATTTTTCTGCATTATAACAGGGGATAATAATAGATACTGAATCTTTCATTTTAACTGTTCTCCTTCAATCGGCTGAGGCTTGGCAAGAATGGGTCAGGATGTAAACATTTTTAGGTTTGAGGATTTTGTTCAACTTTCAATTTTTTCTGGATTCTTTTAAAGGCTTTTGTTTGAGCAAAGTCAAGCCTCATATTATTAAGTGCATACTGAGGAGAACTATAATACGCTGAAAGAACAGAGCATACTAACCAGTCTACAAAATACTTGCGCCGGAAAAATAAACTGGCAAAGTTCGTATTCAGTTCTGCATAGATTCGATTTAGAGACACCGTTTTATGATTTTCATCAAGCAATGGATAAAATTTATGAATTCGATCAATTCGACTTTTCTTTCTGCTTCTTAAATTTTTAGCATCGGTCATTTGACCTTCATTGTGTACCCGTCGGATTACACTAAACTGTTCTGAAAAGAGGGGTGAATAACCTTTTAAAAGACAGCGAATATATAAATCAGTATCGGAACCTAATTTTAAGTTTTCATCAAAAAAACCAACTTTATAAAAAATTTCGATAGGAAAAATAACGGATGAAGGTGTCAGAATAAAAGTCTCAATCAATAAATGATGGATGGGTGATGTATAGGTTTTTAGATCTGGTTTTTGAATCTCCACTTTTTTTCGATTGTTCATCACATACCAGCTAACTAGATGACTGACACAAAAACATCTTTCTTTCCCTTCTAAAGCTAAAATCTGGGATGATAAATAATTCGTCTCCCAAAGATCGTCAGAGTCAAGAAAGGCAATATATTGTCCTTTGGCTTGACTTATTCCTAGATTACGAGCAGTAGGACATCCTACATTTTGTTCGAGACTTATTAAATGAATATTGGGATACTCTTGGAGTATAAATTTTGAAGTTCCATCTTGGGAGTTATCATCAACAACAATAACTTCTATGTTTCCCTGGTAATCTTGGGAAAATACGCTAGTTAAGGCTTCTTTAAGCATTGGAAGACGATTGTAAGTTGGAATGATGACCGAAATCTCAATGTGATTTTTAATCATAGTTTTTTGGGTCTGATCATTTGAGTCTGATACGTCTAAACATTTTCTCGAAAATCTTCATTTTATGCTCAAAATTGGTCTGATTTTGCTATGAAGACGAGAGAAACGATTGAATAATATTTCTTTAAATTCATTTTTTATGTTAGAGAAAGCATAGTTAAGAGAAGTATAATCAGCTAGTTTTTTGGAATATTTCAAGGACTTAAAAATCTTTTTTTGCTTGAGATACAACCGGGAATACTTTTGATACACATCAGCATAAAGTTGATTTTGCGAAACCTTGAAGTCACCTTTCAGTGAAATGATGGGATAATTTTTTTGAATCATAAATAACCGATTTTGTATTCTCTCCTCTTGATTTTTGACATCTGTTGACTGTCCTTGGTTATGTTTACGTTGAATGGCTAGAGGTTGATTGGTAAAAACAGGAGTATAGTCTGCTATTAAACATCGAGCATAAAAGTCCGCATCCTCACCTCGCTTAATTCTTTCATNTCACCTTTCAGTGAAATGATGGGATAATTTTTTTGAATCATAAATAACCGATTTTGTATTCTCTCCTCTTGATTTTTGACATCTGTTGACTGTCCTTGGTTATGTTTACGTTGAATGGCTAGAGGTTGATTGGTAAAAACAGGAGTATAGTCTGCTATTAAACATCGAGCATAAAAGTCCGCATCCTCACCTCGCTTAATTCTTTCATCAAATAAACCAACCTCTTGCAACACTTGACGAGGAAAAACAACACAGGAGGGAATGTGAATAAAGTTTCCAACCATCAAATGATGAAGGGGTGAATTATATTTTTCTAAGTCAGGCTTCAATACTCGAATCTGTTTTTCATTGTTTACAGTATTCCACACCAAAATATTACTCACAGTGAAACATTTCTCTTGACCCTCTAAGGCGGAAATTTGGATTTTGAGATAATCTTTTTCCCAAAGATCATCGGAATCTAGAAAAGCTATATATCTACCCTTCGCTATAGATAAAGCCTGATTTCGTGCCGCAGCAACTCCAACATTTTGCTTGAGGCTGAGCAAGTGAACTTGTGGATACTTCTGACTAACCATTTCAGAGGTTTTGTCTTGAGAATTGTCATCAACCACAATAACTTCAACAACTTCATCAAATTGCTGAGAAAAAACACTGTCTAGTGCCTCTTGTAGCATTAAAATTCGATTGTAAGTTGGAATAATAACTGACACACATGGATATTTCATTGAATAACCTCCATTTTAGCTAACTTGACTTATATCATGTTGCATTTGATGATATTTCCAAAGTTTTCCACGCTGTTCTAATAGATCTTGATAACCTCCTTGTTCAATAATTTTGCCTTGCTCCAGTACCACAACTTTATCAGCCCGAACAATTGTAGACAAGCGATGAGCGATCGCAATCACTGTTCGACCNCATGGATATTTCATTGAATAACCTCCATTTTAGCTAACTTGACTTATATCATGTTGCATTTGATGATATTTCCAAAGTTTTCCACGCTGTTCTAATAGATCTTGATAACCTCCTTGTTCAATAATTTTGCCTTGCTCCAGTACCACAACTTTATCAGCCCGAACAATTGTAGACAAGCGATGAGCGATCGCAATCACTGTTCGACCCACAGAAAGTTTTTCCATTGATTCTTGAATTAATCGCTCTGATACTGAGTCTAAAGCACTGGTTGCTTCATCCAAAATTAGTATATCTGGATCACGTAAAATAGCGCGTGCGATCGCAATTCGCTGACGTTGACCTCCTGATAATCGTACACCTCGATCTCCTAAGATTGTATCCATCCCTTGGGGGAGTTCTTGAATAAAATCTAAAGCATTCGCAAAACGAGCCGCTTCTACGACTGCTTCTTCTTCTACATTTTCTAAGGCATAAGCAATATTATCTCGAACTGAAGTATTGAAGATAAAGGTATCTTGACTGACAACCGCCATTCTTCGACGCAAAGAGTATACATCAAATTCTCGAAGATCTAAATCATCAATTAAAATTTGACCTTGAGTGACATCATAAAAGCGGGGAATCAAGTTTGCTAATGTTGTTTTTCCGGCTCCCGATGCTCCCACCAAAGCTGTCATTTCACCTCGTTTAATGATCAAATTAATATCATGTAAAATCACATCTTCCTGATCGTACCCAAAACTGACGGATTGAAATACTATTTTTTGTTGTAAGTGAGTATAGGGAGAAGTCCCATTTTTGAGGTAAGTTTTGTTATCCGTTCTCAGCAGTTCATTGATATTGTTAATTGAACCTTGGAAGCTACTGATTTGTGTCCGAGCGCCATTAAGCTGACGAGTAATCGGTATTAAACGAAATAAAATAAAGATAAAGGTGAGTAAAGAAGCTATTTTGAGCTGCTCTGTTGGAATTAAAAAGGCAAAAGAAAAGAGCAACATTCCAATCAAAATTATGGTTGCTACGGCTTCAGAAATCGGAACAACTGAAGCACTAAAAACAAAAGACTTATTATCAGATTTCAGTAAATTNGCCATTAAGCTGACGAGTAATCGGTATTAAACGAAATAAAATAAAGATAAAGGTGAGTAAAGAAGCTATTTTGAGCTGCTCTGTTGGAATTAAAAAGGCAAAAGAAAAGAGCAACATTCCAATCAAAATTATGGTTGCTACGGCTTCAGAAATCGGAACAACTGAAGCACTAAAAACAAAAGACTTATTATCAGATTTCAGTAAATTTTCACTCGCTTTATAGAAGCGTTGGCGCTCAAAATTTTCAGCCGCCGAAGCCTGAACTGTATTAATCCCATTGATAAATTCAATGGCAATTGAAGTATACCAACCTCTAGCTTTAGTTCTCTCAAAGCTTATTTCTCGGACTTTTTTAATCAGTGTTGATACACCGATAGTCAGCAAGGTAAACAATAAGATAGAAAGAATGGTAAGCTGCAAAGATAGCAACATCATAGAAACAACATAGACTAATAATGTTGNAAGCCTGAACTGTATTAATCCCATTGATAAATTCAATGGCAATTGAAGTATACCAACCTCTAGCTTTAGTTCTCTCAAAGCTTATTTCTCGGACTTTTTTAATCAGTGTTGATACACCGATAGTCAGCAAGGTAAACAATAAGATAGAAAGAATGGTAAGCTGCAAAGATAGCAACATCATAGAAACAACATAGACTAATAATGTTGATCCTCTAACTAGCATAAAAGAAAACAGCGAAAAAGCTTGCATGAGCTGTCCTATTTCGGCTGTTATGCTGTTAATTAATTCTCCCGATCTAACTTTTGTAAAGTAGCTTAAACTGAGACTTTGAAACTGTTCAAATAGACGGACTCTTAACTGATAAGCCAAATAACTTTGAGTAAGTCCACTGTAAACTTCGCTCAAGTAGGTCATACCCGTTCGCAGCAAAGTGACAATCAAAATCAGAATAGATATCCGATAAATTCGCTCATTTGCTGATGCTTTGACTCCAAGTATCCAAACGTCAAACCAGTCAATCCCTGTTTGAATAGGTTGGTAATCTGGCTCAGTGAGACTTTGTAAGAATGTTAACAGAAATCCAACTCCAAACCCTTCAAAAATAGCAGCCAGGAAGGTAAACAGCAATGCTAATAAAGCGATATTTGACACAGACTTCAATTCTTGAAAAATTAAATAATTATCTTTCCAAAACTGTGTTTTTTTAAAAACATTTTTTAGGTAATAAGGGAATTTAAATAACATCATAATTTAATGATTAGTCAATTAAGTTGGAACAACAGAGAATCAGAAAACTATCCGAAAAGATTAAAACCTTGATCGGCTTTAATTTTGCGTGTAATCTCGAAAATCGATAGCAGATTTGTCTGAGCGAACTAAATAATTGCCATTTCGTTCACTGTAAGTTATAGAACTATTTTTAGAATGAGTTGCTCCATTAGCGACGATTCCAATTACTTTTAATTGATTGAGCATNAGTTGGAACAACAGAGAATCAGAAAACTATCCGAAAAGATTAAAACCTTGATCGGCTTTAATTTTGCGTGTAATCTCGAAAATCGATAGCAGATTTGTCTGAGCGAACTAAATAATTGCCATTTCGTTCACTGTAAGTTATAGAACTATTTTTAGAATGAGTTGCTCCATTAGCGACGATTCCAATTACTTTTAATTGATTGAGCATTGCGATTGCTTGATTCAGTTCAGACTGAGTAATTTGTTCAATCCGTTCAACCATGACAACTCCATCACAGAAGGATGCTGTTTCCAGCACATCTACTGTTCCGAGAATTGGAGAGGTATCTAATAAAACGAGATCGTAATTTATTTCAAAAATTTTCATTAGCTTCCGCATCTTATTAGAACTCAAAAGCTTAACTGGATCATCAGGAATTGGCCCTCCTGTTAAGACATCAATACTCAAACCTAGTGGGGAGATTTGATGCAAATAAGGCGCAGAAACTTCACTGGACAAAAATGTTGATAATCCTTGTTCATTCGGCAGATTAAGTTGTTCATGGAGCGCCGGAGAACGTAAGTTTGCATCAATCAGTAAAACCCTTTGATGTAAGCGAGCTGCACTCAAGGCTAAACCCAAAACTAAAGTTGATTTACCTGCCTCATTTAATGCGGAGGTTACTAACAGCGATTTGACGGGATTGGGAGAAGTTAAAAGCTGAATATTCTTATAAATTAGGTCAAGAGCTTCTCGAAAAGGCAGCCAATAAATGGTTTGTAAAATTACAGAATAAGCCGGAGAAGATCTACGGAAGGATAGATTTAAAATCGAAGTGTTGGCTTGAGCCTGCGGAATTTTAGGGATAATTCCTAACAAGGGTAAAGTGACCTTTTGTTTGAGTTCATCAGAACTATGAACGGTATCGTCTAAGCTTTCTCGCAAGAAAGCAACAATTCCTCCCAGGAATAATCCCAAAACTCCACCCAAAGCTAGATTTTTTTTCAGGCTGGGTGCAATTTGTTCACCCAACTGAGGAGGTTCTACAACTTGCCAGCTAAAGCCTCCCCGAGTAATTTCCAGACTCAGATCCTGTCTTTTTTCCAATAACTGATTAATCGTCATTCGCTGAATTTCGACTTCCGGCTGTAAGCGGTTATAATTAGCAATGACACTGGGAAACCGATTCAATTTAGCGCGTAGTTCTTCTTCTGTTTCAGCTAAACTTTGGACACGAGCTTGTAAAGTTTGCAACTCCGTTTGAGTTTCAGCCAGTTGACGGACTAACATTTGATCGATTTCACTAAGCTGCCCTGTTTTGAGTATGTCTTCCGCCGTCACATTCAGTTCTGCTGGAATTTCTCCTAAAATTCTAACTATTTCTTGCCTCAATAATGCTAGCAAACTTTGACGTTGTTCAAGTGACTTTTGAACTTCTGGGTCTGCATCAGTAAAAATTGTTCGTTGTTGAGCTAAAAGGATTTCTGTTTGTTGAAGTTGATTCAGTAACTCTTGATAACGAGAAGATT
>NZ_LATL02000332.1:0-20523 GCF_000972705.2 Limnoraphis robusta CS-951
TCTTTCACCTTGCGGCTCATCCGGGATTAGCAGAAGTTTCCTTCTGTTGTCCCAGTCCTAGAGGCAGATTCTCACGCGTTACTCACCCGTCCGCCACTAACTCCGAAGAGTCCGTTCGACTTGCATGTGTTAAGCAGACCGCCAGCGTTCATCCTGAGCCAGGATCAAACTCTCCGTGTTGATTTCACCACTTGAGTTAAGTTAGCTTGCTTCAGAATCGACAAAACTGCTTTTCTGAACTTGGGCTGACTCTCCGGCTAATTTCTATCTGTCAAAGCTGATTCTCGGTTTCCCAAGAACCCTCAAAATGTATTAACGAGGAGCTGTACTTAGGCTTTCAAACTATTGTATTATCTAGGTTCGGCTGCTTTCGAGTCAGTTGTCTTTTCTCGAGCGCATTTACTAATGTAGCTGAGTCTTCTGGGTTTGTCAACACTTTTTTGAAAGTTTTTTTGGGAGAGGACTAGGAAAAACTTTAATCCCAAGCACAGAGAAGGTTTCAGGGATTTTGGTCAAGGCTGAAGATCTGGGGCAGTTACTTAGACTCTTGTAATTGTCCAACTTATGACGGTCTAGGTGCTTCTCCCCCGAGAGGATTCACTCTAGCTTTTTGGGACAATACCCGCGTTCCAGATACCCAGTCCTTATATAAGAAGTTTTAGAGTCGGCACATTGAGTGTGCTATCGTTTTTGCAGAGATTCAGACCTATATCTAAAAGGTGTCAGTCAGCACCCCGCTCTAAAGAGACGGGGCATCATGCTTCTCTTTTTAGGTAGCTGACCAGCCTAAGTCCCTTGAGGACTACGTTATCGGTGAGAGTTAACGTTCCTACCCTGAGATGCTTGGGGCGTCGCCGGCTCATGAACCACAGCATTAAACAGTCCTACGAGGGGTAAGACAGTGTGTTGTCGAAAGTACCGACCGATAACATTGGCTCGGCAAACATTACCCCAGAAATGGGTGTTGGGGGCAACCATACCCCGATTAATTTTTTTATACAGGCGGTTTTAACCGCTCGTGTCGTTTTTCCTCCCCGGTCTAAAGACACGGGGCTTCCAAACTCCCGGAGGTTTCTCGTGATGAAACATCACGCTTGCATCACAATTGGAATTAACCAGTATCAATATCTACAACCCCTCAGCTATGCCCAGAGAGATGCTGAGGCTCTACATAGCTTCCTGGTTGAAAAGGCAGGGTTTTCACCCGACCAAAGTTTATTAATGAGTGACACCTCACCCGAAGTCTGGGGAATTCCCACTTATCCCAATCGCGATAACCTCGACGATTGGATCGACGCCCTCTGTAAAGAACAGTTGCATTCTGGTGATCAGCTTTGGTGTTTTTTTAGTGGCTATGCTCTCACCCATGAAGGACAGGATTACCTGATGCCCATTGACGGCAATCCTGCAAATATAGAAGCGACAGGACTATCTATAAAGTCACTATTTGAGAAACTCAAACAAGCTCCTACCTCAGAACTACTGGTTTTGCTGGATATAAACCGTAGTCAAGGGGCGCGTGCTGGGACTGCTGTCGGAGCAACCACAATGGAACTCGCCAACCAAATGGCAATTCCCACGTTACTCTCCTGTCGCCCTGACCAAGTTTCTCGAGAAACCTCGGCTTTACGTCATGGATTTTTTACCGCAGCCATTTTAGAGGCACTAAACTCTGGAGAATGCAAAACGATTCAAAGTTTGTGTCATTTCCTGAGCAATCGCCTACCCCAGTTAACAGATCAACACCTGCGACCCAAACAGAACCCTGTGTTTGTACTCAATCCAGCAGGCAAAATTGATCAAATCATACTACCCGATCAGTTGCCTGCCACTGTGACAATGGCAAGCCATAATGGAAGTAGTATTCTCAATTCAGCTTCAGAACACAAGCAAAATGGAGCTGCCCCTAAAACAACTGATAGCCGAGTCAAATTTCCTTTAAGGTTTGGCAGTCCCCATTCCAATAAAACGCCTGAACATTCCTCCGTCAAGCCGACTCCAACGACAACCGCTCATCAGTCTCCCAATTCAACACCAGCTCAGATCGACCCCCCGGCTCAAAAAACTTCTACCAAAGAAACTATGTCGGATAGATCATTTTTACAGCAACTCATTCTCTGGAGTGGAGCGACTGCACTATTACTACTACTGGGTGTCTTCTACACGAACAAGTCCATCTTTCTCGGTCAAAAAACGACAGGGATTTCATCAACCAGTCCTATAGAACTGATCGATAATCCATCTCAGCAAGCTTCCCCGTCAAAACCCAACTCTAGTAGCTCTTCCTCTGCTAATCAGGGAACAACAGCGCCAGAAAATCAGCTTGATAGTCAAACTTTGCTGGAGCGTTCCAAAGCCTCTTTACAAAATGCTTCAGCATCTAGCTTTAGCAATGCAATCGTTATTGCTAGTCAAATTCCCCAACGAGATCCCCTCTATCCATCTGCTCAAGAAAACATAGAACGTTGGAGTCAAACTATTTTAGATATTGCTGAGGCACGAGCGCAAACAGGCAACTTCTCCGATGCACTAGCTGCGGCTAAACTTGTCCCTCAGACGAATCGCCAAATTTATCAACAGGCGCAACTGCAAATTCAGAAATGGCAACCAAAGGAACAACAGATTCAGCAAAGTTTTGCTCGCTTAAAAGCAGCACAAACTCGAATTAAACCAGGACAAGCTTCGTCCTATAGTGATGCGATTAACGAAGCTCGTAAAATCAAACCAGACGAAGCAGCTTATCAGCAAGCCCAACAGTCAATTTCACAATGGAGTGCAGAAATTTTAAAAGTTGCTCAGTCCCGCGCTCAGAACAAACAGTTTGAGAGTGCTATCCAAGCCGCTCAGTTAGTTCCTGTGGATACATCCTCACACGCAGCAGCACAAAAAGCGATCGCTAGCTGGCAAACTCAACTCAAGAGTAACAATAAAAATTGACAACTTTTAACCTTGACAGATAGTAATCTAAGTCGGTTTGCTTTTGTGAGCAGAATCAATCAGAAAAAGTATAGATATTGAGTTGATTGACTATTGTCAAGGATAAATCAAAAATATTGAGCGTTTCCTCAATAGGAATCACTTTGATCAAACAACAGGGGGAGGATAGGAATCTTAAAAAAGTGGTAGCGAAAAATGGGGTAGGCATTGCTTACCCTGATTGGTTTGGGAATTGCCGAGTCAGAATTTCACGGGATTCTCAGTTCAAACTTATGAAATATTAAGCAAAGTGTTGTTTAATATTCTATGTTGAGCAAAAGTTTTCAAGCTCAAAGGTTGACTTTTACAGTGAACAGATGATTTCACTGAAATTTTCTCATTCAAGTTGAATAAAAATGTTAAATAATCTAACAGAGTAACTTTGTTGAAGTCTGACTTTTACAGCCACTCGGCTGCTAGAGCGAGTCAATATCCGTCAATTTAGGAGTTTTAATAGTATGACATCTGGGTATAATCAAAGCTTGAGACAACGCCTTATTTTGAGTCTCAGTCGTCCCCGCATCGCCACATTAATTTTGCTGAGTCTGATTACTTTGTTTGCAACCGTTGCATGGGGATGGTTTTCTGGAGAAGAAACAATTAGCCATTTTTTTGCTCATATTCATCTTGGACAACAAAATCCTCCGATTTGGATACAAGCACCACAGATTTCACCAAAATATCTATTATTGCCCACAATTGTATTAACAACAACTGCTCTAGCGGTCATCAAAATTTCTCCTTACCCTAAGTTATGGTCACGGGTAATTATTGTCGCAATTGTGTTAGCTTTAATGATTCGCTATATTTTATGGCGATCGCTATCTAGTTTAAATTTAAGTGATCCGTTGAATGGAACATTCAGTGTAGGGTTACTCTTATTTGAAGTCTTAATCTGGACTTCAGCTATTATTCGACTGTGGTTAATGCTGAAAATCAAAGATCGAACTCAGCAAGCCAATCAAATGGAAATTGATGTCAGAGAGGAAAAATACACCCCAACAGTTGACATTTTAATTCCCACCTATCAAGAACCCGCTTTCATTTTAAAGCGCACGATTATCGGTTGTCAAGGGATAGATTATCCTCAAAAAACAGTTTATTTACTTGATGATAGTCAGCGTCCAGAAATAAAACAACTCGCTCAAGAATTAGGATGCAAATATATTGCTAGATCCGAAAATATTGACGCTAAAGCAGGTAACTTAAATCATGCACTTCCTTTAACTCGGGGTGAACTGATAGCCGTTTTCGATGCAGATTTTATTCCAACCCGGAATTTTCTCCATCGAACTATTGGCTTTTTCCAGGACAAAAAAGTGGCTCTAGTTCAAACACCACAAAGCTTTTACAACCCCGATCCGATTGCTCGAAATCTAGGCTTAGAAAAGATTTTGACATCGGATGAAGAAGTCTTTTATCGACAAATTGAGTTACTAAAAGATGGAGTAAATAGTGCAGTTTGTGCTGGAACATCGTTTGTTGTTCAGCGTCATGCCTTAGAAGAAATTGGTGGATTTGTAACAGAATCTACGAGCGAAGATTATTTCACAGGGATTCGTTTATCTGCGAGTGGCTATCAACTCATTTACCTGAAGGAAAAACTAAGTGCTGGACTCGCAGCAGAAGATATGACCAACTATTTTGTGCAACGGGAGCGATGGGGTAGAGGAACACTGCAAGCTTTCTTTATTAACTCTAATCCTTTGACCATTCCAGGTCTAACATTGTCTCAGAGATTAGCACATTTAGAAGGATTAATTAGTTGGTTAGCCAGTTGGGCTTATGCTTACTTCTTAAGTATGCCATTAGTTTATGCCTTTTTAGGAGTTTTTCCGATCAAAGCAACCTTGGAAGAATGGTTGTATTTCTTTGTCCCCTATTATCTGGTTCAATTGGTCGTTTTTAGATGGCTAAACTATCAGAGTCGTTCGGTCATCATTTCAGGAATTTATGAAGTGATTCTCTGTTTTCCCCTGTCTTTAGCGGTTCTTTTAGCATTGATTAATCCCTTTAAACAGAAATTTAAAGTGACTGAAAAAGGTCTTGCTAGTGATCAATTTACATTCAATTGGAATCTTGCTTTACCTTTGATTCTGTTATTCATTGCGACCGTGATCGGACTGTTAAGAATATTAGGAGTTTGGGGAACAGTACCAATAACTACTGAAGTTGCTGAACTGTCTCAAAATTCCCATCTCGCTTTACTTTGGAGTGCGTACAATTTGTTGAGTATTGCTGCCGCCATTTTCGCTTTAATCGACGCTCCCAAATCCGAGAATGATGATCAGTTTGAACTCCGAAAAATTATCCGGTTAGAACTAGCAAACCAAACGTTTTGGGGAATCACAAGCAAACTGTCTGAAGTCGGAGCAGAAATTGAGATTACCCGAGAATTTATTGACAAAACTCAATATCAAAACTTTCTACTTTCCGCTCAGTCTTTACCTGTTCAGCTAGATATAATAGATGAACAAGTAAAGCTAACCGCAGAAATTATAAGTTCCACTTTGGTGGATTCATATCTGACCCTAAAAGTCAAGTTTAAACGAGTAAGTCTTTCTCAACATCGACAGTTAGTAAAAATGCTCTTTTGCCGTCCAGGTCAGTGGAAAGAGCGACAAGCACCCGGAGAACTCTACTCATTATTCTTGATAGTTAAAACGCTGTTAAAACTACCTTTTTTGCGTAACCGTAACGAACAAAAAACTAGAGTAGGTTAATCACAACTCTAGTCGCTAAACTTGATCAAACTGACCTTATTTACAACATTGAACTTGAATCACACCACAACGGCTAAGGATTCTAAAGATGCAACCACTTTCAATCCATACTCGATCTCAAAAGCTTCTTTTTCAAAATTCAAACTCCATAACTCCAAAGCACAATCATCTTGAGGATCAGCAGGTTTTAGGCTGATCAGAAATTCTCCAGCTTCCCAATGACACTGACAGTTCACCTGAGCGACTGCACCAATTTGTCGTCGATCTAAAGCAACCGCCAACCGCAGTATAGGGCTTAACTTATCTACAATTTGGCGGTGTTTTTTAGAAAGACTTTGATAATTCTCGTGTTTTTTCTTAGGTGGGCTTTTCCGATGATAACGCGCTAAATTAGCAATGGTTTCAATTTCCGTCTCTGTATATCCTAGAAGTTCTCCATGTCGAATTAAGTAATAAGAATGCTTATGAAGAGCGGAATGACTAATGTACAAACCACTATTATGTAAGATTCCAGCGGCCCATAAAAACTCACGTTCTTCTGGGCCAAAATCGTGAAGAATGCGTTGAGTTTGGTCAAACAAATTCAGTGCAAAAGCGGCGACTCGTTCACCATGATCTAAGTCTACTTGATATTTTTGAGCAATTTTCAGGATGCTGCGCTGACGGATCGAACTTCCATAGCGTAATCGATCTTCAATTAATCCATGCGTCAGCATCCAGTCAACAATTACCCCTTCTCGGAGACTCCGTTCACAAACTGTTAAAGAGTCAATTTTTAGAAGGGTCATTGCTTCTTGTAATATCAAAGCTCCTGCTAAAATAATCTCAGCCCGTTTATCAGAAATACCCGGAATTTCCAAGCGTTCAGCATAAGACATTTTGCGAAACCGATTGACCAAATCTTGCAAATCACTCAATTTCAGTTCATAACCCGTTAAAGGAGTGGGTTCGGTTCCTAATTTTTCGCGAGCATTAATAATAGCTAAAGTTTCAATCGTTCCCGATGTTCCCAGTAAACGCAGAGGTTCTCCTTTTTTGAGATTAGACGCCAGTTCATCAACTGTTCGTTCTAACATTCCGCGAATATAAGCCTGTAAATATAAAAATTCATTCCGACTAATCGGATCACTTTTAACATAGTCTTGAGTGAGACGAACGGCACCGACTTTCGTACTGCTTAAAAATATAGGTTCTCGACCTTCTCCTAGAATTAACTCTGTAGATCCCCCTCCAATATCAATAATAATGTGAGGTTGATTGTTAAACTCCATTGCGGATAGAACCCCTAGATAAATTCTGCGGGCTTCCTCTTGACCTGAGATGACACTAATATCTAGATTCAATTCATCAGAGACTTGTTTGATAAAATCTCGACCATTGGGCGCTTCTCGGACTGCACTGGTTGCGACGGCAACAATTTGTTCAGCATTATAAGTTTTAGCGATTTCTTGAAAACGACGTAAACAGATAATTCCTCGTTCGATCACTTCAGATTTTAAACGACCTTTTTGATCAAAATCACCGAGCCGAACCATGTCTTTCTCTCGATCAATAATGGTAAAACTCGGCAATGTCGGATCAATTTTGACAATCACCATATGAAAGGAGTTTGTACCGAGATCGATAGCCGCAATCATTCGATCTAAGCCTGGGGAAGAAGCAGAAATTTTAGTTGTAGAAACTGAATTAACCATGAAACTTAAATTAGAGCGTTCATTATATCGATCATCTCATACAATCAACCCGAAGGAGTATCCGGTTTTTTGGTCGATAGAGATTCTCACTCAAATCCTAGCAGAACTTTCCCCTTAAGAACAGCATTCAAATCGATGAGTTTTTCGATTAATTGCCACTCAAATCTGGAGAGATTCGATCTAAGCTGCCGAAAACAGTCAACTCATCGTAATCAAAACTCAAGGGGCGATTACCCATGACAGGCTAACGCAGAAACTATAGAATAAAAACTGAAAACTGAGCGCAAATTGAAACCAATCGAGATGCTAATTCAATCTGAGCCTAAATCTGAATCAACTTTAATCCAAATTGTTCGATTGCTGAGATGGGATAAACCCGCAGGACGCCTCATCTTAATGATTCCTGCACTTTGGGCGGTGTTTTTAGCCTCACAAGCAACACCACCCTGGATTTTGGTTCTCGTTATAATATTTGGCAGCGTCGCCACCAGTGCCGCCGGATGTGTGATTAACGACTTGTGGGATCGCGATATTGATCCAGAAGTTGAACGCACTCGAAACCGTCCCCTCGCTTCTCGGGCGCTAACGGTAAAAACGGGTATTGTTGTTGCTTTTATTGCCTTTGCTTGTGCTGCGGGGTTAGCCTTTTACCTCAATCCCCTGAGTTTTTGGCTGTGTGTCGCCGCCGTACCTGTAATTATTGGCTATCCCCTCGCAAAACGGTTTTTCCCGGTGCCGCAATTGGTGCTTTCTATTGCTTGGGGTTTTGCGGTTTTAATTAGTTGGAGTGCGGCGGTTTCACATTTGGAACCTGCAACTTGGTTACTTTGGGGAGCAACTGTGCTTTGGACTTTGGGCTTTGATACAGTCTATGCCATGAGCGATCGCGAAGACGACAAACGTATGGGGGTTAATTCCAGTGCGTTATTTTTTGGCGATCAAGCGGCTGATGCAGTTGGTATTTTCTTTTTGGCTACGGCTAGTTTATTAGCAGCGCTGGGAATTCAGATGGAATTACATTGGGAATATGGGGTGAGTTTGGCGATCGCTGTTGGAATTTGGTTTCAGCAATATCGTCAATTACGACAACCCGAAATTCCCAAACCAGTTTATGGTGAAATTTTTCGTCAGAATGTTTGGGTGGGTTTCATTTTATTAGCCGGAATGATCAGTGGAACTTTGTTGTAGGAATAAACCCTAAATGTTCAAGGCAATAATTTCTTCTTTCCTAAATGAATGGTCTTCATTTCTGAGTTTATATCCTGTTTCTTCATTGATTTATTATCCGCTTCCGGCAAATCCTCTAACAGTTTTTCTGCTCTGACTTCTGTCACTGAGTCTAATAAAACAATCAGTTCAAACTCTCGCCCCATTCTTTCCATCAGAAATTCTTGAACTAAACGAACTTGTTTGGGAGTAATTGGCTCTTCTGAGCGGACTTTGAGATAAACAGATGCAGGCTGTTTTGTCCAAATCATATCAGTATCGAGGAGTTCCACTCGCTGACCTGTCAGTGTATTTCTGGTGAAAATTCGCGTAAGATTATATTCGACTTGACCTTGAATGATCAATCGAATTAAACTTAATCCCAAGGGAAAAAATAAGATTCCCGTCAGGATAATCGCCCAGCCGAATGCTAGATTGACTCGACTATAGCCTGTCACAATAAAAACAATCATACAGGCGAGGGTAATCCCTAACAGGTTGGTAAAATACAGTAAAAAAGCACCATAACTCTGACTCCAAATTCCTTGAGATAGGGTTAAACCCACTGCACATAAAGGCGGCATTAAGGCGACGGCAATCGCCGTCCCTGCTACGGCATCGTTAATTCCTTGTCGAACTTTAGAAAAACCACTGAGTCCCCCTGCTACGACTGCTATTCCTAAGTCAATCAGTGTGGGTTCAGTCCGAGCCAGAACTTCTGATCCAAAATACTGAAAACCTGTTATACGCCCTAAGAAAATGGATAATAGTAAGGCAACTACAGTAGCAGCCGACAGTGAAATAATACTCCGGCGAAATAAATCTGTATTCCCTTCTAAAGCGGCAAAAGCGAGTCCTCTGAGCGGTAACATTAAAGGAGCAACTAACATCGCCCCAATAATCACAGCCGTGCTGTTACTCAGTAACCCAAATGTGGCAATCAAACAGGAGGTAATAACCAGAACTATGTAGTTAGAATTCAGGTTAGATTCTGCCATTAACTCTTGGTGCATCTGAAGAATGGCAGGTGCAGGAACTTTAGCCATAACAGCAAGTTTAATTAAAAAGAATAGAGCTAGAATAGCATACCAACTGTAGCTTTTAGATATTTTTTCAACTTTTTTTAAAGATAAAACCGTTTTAATTTTCCCTATGAAAAAAACGATTATTGGTGTTATGGGTCCAGGTGAAACAGCAACCTCAGTTGATCTCGAAAATGCCTATCAACTTGGTCAACTGATTGCCCAACAAGGATGGGTTTTATTAACAGGAGGACGAAACGTTGGAGTCATGGAAGCAGCCTGTCAGGGTGCCAAATCTGCCCAGGGTTTAACGCTGGGAATTTTGCCAGGATCAACTTCATCGGGAATGTCTGAAGCGGTTGATATTGCTATTTTTACCAACTTAGGAAATGCTCGAAATGCGATTAATGTTCTTTCCTCTGATGTAGTCATTGCCTGTGGAATGGGAGCCGGAACAGCCTCAGAAATTGCCCTAGCTATCAAAGATAATAAAACTGTCATTCTACTCAATCAATATCCAGAAAGTCAAGTCTTTTTTCAAAACTTATCTCCCCGTCAAGTTGATCGAGTTGACACCCCTCAAGAAGCTATTCAGATAGTCATGCACTGCCTGTCTGAACAGCCTGTTTATCCCGATGACTGTCACTAATATTTAGGAGTGAAATCGTTTTTCCCGGCAACTCAAACTGATCATTGATCCGAATCTGGCAATCTTAAAGATTGATGGTCTAGAATATCCCTGATACCCAAAAATTGAGTGGAGTTGTCCAACCCAAACTCAAACCCGACTCAACTCAAACTGCACAGGTTGAAAGGTCAAATGTCAGTAGACTCAGGCTATCAACCTCAACATCACCTAATCTAACTCAAAACGAATTCCTATGTCCGTTCGTCAAGATACAATTTTCAAACAGTTTCTAGCCCCGCTTGTTGAGAATATTCTCATTGATCGAGAAGCCCTAAAACAATTTCAGCAAAGCATTAATTGGGAGAAAGAAACCACTCGCATCACCAATCCTCGTTTAACCTATCCAGACTATTACCAATCTCAAGATTTTCACGGTATTAAAGGCGGATATCTAAACCCAGAAGCTGCGGTTTATTACGATTCGATTACCCAGTATGTTTTACCTCCTGCTGAACCCATTGTCAGACAAGGATTGATTGATAGAATTCGAGTTAAACCCCGTAAAATTCTAGATTTAGGATGTGGTACAGGTTCAACAACATTACTTTTGAAACAAGCCTTTCCCTCAGCAGAAGTGATCGGTGTAGATTTATCTCCTTATCTGTTAGTTGTCGCTGAAGTCAAAGCCAAAAAAGCCGAATTAGACATTAAGTTTAAACAGGCTAACGCTGAAACAACCGGGTTTGATGAAGCATCTTTTGATCTCGTCACTGCGTCTTTTTTATTCCATGAAACACCGCCAGAAATTGCTCAAACCATTGTAAAAGAGAGTTTTCGTTTACTGCGCGTTGGTGGAGAAATGATTGTTTTAGACGCAAATCAACACACATTGCGTCAGACAGAATGGTTAACCGAAATATTTGAGGATCCTTATACTAAAGCCTATGCTGCGGCGAGTGTAGATGCTTGGATGACAAAAGCCGAATTTGCTCAAGTACAAACGGATCAGTGGTGGTGGGTTCATCAAATTAGTCAGGGGATTAAACCCATTCTGAACAATACCTCAACATCAGTGAATTCTCAGACTCAAGTAAGCTACAATAATCCCACATTTGATCATTCTGCTGGACTACCAGCACCCGCTTAAATCATCAGTATAATGATGTTTTTTTTCGAGGTTAACTTGAAAAAATTTCTCTTTTATAGCAGTCAAAGCCGAGATTAGGACACTGTTTTTCTGTCAAATCCTTTTATGATAAAGGTTTCAATTCTGTCTCCTGTCTCCTGTCTCCTGACTTCTGCTATATAACCCGGAATGTTCGCTGTTTAAAATCATTTATAGACTTCAGTTTCTATGACTCTAAAAGCAATTTTGTTTGACTTCAACGGTATTATTATTAATGATGAGCCGCTTCACGAACGGCTAATTGAGCAGTTACTCATTGAAGAAAATTTACGTGCTAAACCTGATGAATTTCGACAATATTGTTTGGGACGTACCGATCGCGGTTGCTTGAGAGACTTACTCAGCAGTCGGGGTAGAGTTGTTACCGATGAATATCTTGAACGGTTAATTCATCGCAAAACTCAAGCCTATTGTCAACAAATGGAAGCCATAGAAGAATTACCCATTTATGCAGGAGTTCAAGAGTTTGTTTTAAAAATTCACGCGGCTGAGTTGAAAATGGCGGTTGTCAGTGGAGCGGTACGATCAGAAATAGAATTGATCTTAAATCGTGTTAATATTGCTGAATATTTCTCGGTGATTGTAGCCGGAGATGAGATTACAAACAGCAAACCCGATCCCGAAGGTTATTTATTAGCAGTTGAACGACTCAATCAAAAATACCCAGAACTCAATTTACATCCATCCGAATGTTTAGCCATCGAAGATACATTTCCAGGAATTAAAGCCGCTCAACAAGCAAAAATTGCGGTTGTAGGAGTCGCTCATACTTATCCCTTTCATATGCTTCAACGGGTAGCAAATTGGTCTGTTGATTGTTTCTCTGATCTTGAACTAGAGCGAATTCAACAAAGTTATGAGTTGGAAGTTGCATGAACTTAGAGGAGTTAAAAGTGTGGCGATCGCACCCAACGATTAGACTTGCGATCTTCGCCCAACAACGAGCGCCAAAACACACCTAATTTTCCATCACAATAGTTTCACCCGTTTCGGCTGACTGTTTGGCTGCATCGGCAACTTTTAGCGTATAAGCACTTTCTGAAGCCGTAACATAAAGAGGAGTATTATGTAATAGATGATCTAATACAATCTGAGTATCTTTAGCAAATAATCCCCGACGAGTACCCACTTCTATCGTTTGTGAACTCTCCCCTTGAATGAGTTGACCTTGTTCGGGTGTGAAAATTAAGGTTCCATTCTCACCATATAACGTAAATGTATTTTCAGATTGCCAAAAAACTTCTCCTTTACCATAAACTGACTCGGCTACAATTCCCTTTTTAAATTGCAGTTGAGCGGTACACAAACAAGCTTTATAATAATCTATTTTTTCCTCTGCTTGTTCATTCCAAAAGCGGCTTTGACAGTTAACCGTTTGAACTTCACCAAACAAATCAGTTAAACGATGAAAGCGGGACAGCGCACCGGAAAAAGGAAACCCAAACAGTGAGTGTTGATAAGTCCATTTATCGGGAGCAGGGTGTTTAGGGCTGATCGTAATATAACGAGCATAAAACACCTGACCAATATCGCCTAGAGAGTTCTTAATAGCGGTGTGCAACCCTCCCAACAGTTCTATATGTTCGACGTGTAGGAGTTTATTCTGGTGTTGAGCGAGGGTGATCAGTTCTTGGGCAACAATCGGATCTAAACTGAGGGGATATTCGACAATAACGTGTTTATGATTTTCTAACGCGGCTCGTACAATCATGTCATGATCACGGTTAATAGTCGAAATAACCACTAAGTCTAGATCTTCGCGTTTGACTAATTCTTCCCAAGACGCAGAGGCTTCCACACCCAAGCGTTGACAGAGGGCTTTCGTCTTATCTGAAGTATGGCCTGTGAGGGTTATCAGTTGCGATCGCCAGTCTGTTTTTAATGTCTCCGCTCGGGTTTGAGCGGCATATCCCGTCCCTACAATACCGACTCGAATGGGTGTTGAGATAGGACTATAAGAGAAAAGAGCGCTTTGCACCATAAAACAATTATTTTTTGATCTTCGGCAGTTTCATTGTCGCTCTTTAGCGTGATTTCGCATAGGTGTTCGGCAGATCACGAAGTGGGTAAATGAGCCGGAAGAACACTAATGGCTGCGATCGCAATATACATCAAAGCCCATCGGGTTTCAAAGATAGCAACATAATGAAATTTTGTCGTGCGATACCACTCAAACCGCCAACAAACCATCATAAATTTGAGCAATGCGACGGCAAAAGCCAGCGCTGTTACTAGAGATAGACAGTTTAAGCCATAGAGGATGATCACGATAACACTGGCGACTGTATGATAAACGGTTCCGGCTTTCAGGGACATGGTTTTCTTTTTTCGCAGCTTGAAGGTAAATACCGCACTCCCGAAAAACAGAGTATTGAGTATCCACAGGGCGATCGCATCAAAGGATAAATGTCCAGTTGTTGCGGTATAAGCTAGAGGTGCAGCTAAACAGATGGCGGTAAACCCGTTGAGTTCGTTGACAATGGATTTTTGTTTGTGGTAGTAGACATGAAGAGCATCTATGATCAAGGCGATGCTCCCCATCAGGTAAATCCACACCAACTCGGGTGTCTGTAGATAGAGTTTGATCGCGATCGCTAGAGCAATTGTTCCATAGAGTCCTGTCCATAGCACAAAGCGGGGCTTCCAACTGCGCCGTTGCTTAATTTGTAAAATTAGAGGATATTCGGCTTGCAGGGCAAAGAAGGCACAGATCAGGGCGAGGGTAGTTGAGCTTGTCCAGTGTTGAGCTAAAGCAGATCCAGTGAGAACTGCTCCTAATAGAATTAGCAAAATACCCTGTTCTGGAGAGAAAGTTGGGCGATACCAAGCTTGTAACTTCGAGGGAACTTGTTGCGGCGATAGAGAAGCTGTAGACGGAAGAGTTGATGCTGTCATGGTTCTGGGGTAGGAAAAGGGTTAAATGGGTCAGGGGTTAGGTTCAATTTTATTGCAAGTTATTCTCAATAATAAGGAGATTGTATGGGGAAGAAAAGTATCTGAGTCTACAGAAAATAAAATTTATTGTGGTAGGGTCTGGAAAATTATTAAAAATAATTCAGAATAAGGGGAGTAAGTGGGATGATTCATACCAATTCTTTATGAAGCTGCATCTAATTGATCCCCCCCAACCCCCCTTAAAAAGGGGGGATCAAGGGCAGGGCTGTTTCATTCTAATTTTTGGCGTTCGCGCAGCGTGCCGTCAGGCGTATCGCTAAACCTTTGATGGGGGGCAAGTTTTAGGCTCTATTTAAACAGAAAATATCAAAACTGTTGAAATAATCCTCCTTTTCTTTACAGAGAAAGGCTTTTAAGATTTGGCGATCGCATTTTTGAACCGAGAATGAAACAGCCCTGGGGATCAAAGGGGGATTGCTCGGGGGGTGGCGTTTGCGAAGCTTATCCGAAGGATATAGCCGGGGGGATACGCCTGACGGCACGCTACGCGAAGGTCAAAAGTTCCATGATTAGAAAGAAATGGTATCAGGAGAAGGGGGATAACCCGTGTTTCCAGTTATAGGGGTGTGCCATATCAGTGGGTTCGCGTAGTGTGCCTAGAGTGGATCTTCTGAAAATCCCCTGTAAACTGCTCTGTACTCTCTAGGCTCTGGCTGCCTAGTTGTGTTTTTTGGGGGTCAGGTATAAGCAATTAGGATGTAATTAGAAAAATTTATAATAAAAACCATTCAAACTATCTCCAAGATCGGTTGTAAAACGTCGGTTTTTTCCCTTAATATCAAAAGATAAAGAAAGTCTGAAGTGCCGTTGCTCAGGCTAATCATCCCTTAGTGTTTGCATAAGGCTAGCTTATACTTTCTTGAAGTTGAACTCAGAGGAAAATCAGATGGCAAGCTATAAGGTGACGCTGAAAATGCCGGAAGGCCCAGAACAAGTGATTGATGTTCCCGATGACAAGTCGATCCTTGATATTGCTAATGAGGAAGGCCTAGATCTGCCCTTTTCCTGTAGTGCGGGCGCTTGCTCGACCTGTGCTGGTAAACTCGAATCTGGTACTGTTGATCAGTCTGATCAGTCTTTCTTAGATGATGATCAAATTGAAGCGGGATATATCCTGACTTGCGTTGCTAAACCGACCTCTGATTGCGTGATCACAACTCACCAAGAAGAAGCACTGTACTAAAACAGTACAGACTAGAAGTTACTCACAGATTGTGAGAATATCTAGATTAAGCGAAAGTCTCCGGTACAAAAACCAAGGCTGATCAAGACTGGGTTTTTGTGTGGAACTTGATAAAGCCCTAACTAAAATTTGTTGAGGAAAGCAAAATGCCGACTTACAAAGTGACCCTGAAAATGCCGGAAGGGAAGGAAGAAACCATTGAGGTTCCCGATGATGAGTATATTCTCGATTTTGCTGAAGAGAAAGGCTTAGACCTGCCATATTCCTGCCGTGCGGGCGCTTGCTCAACTTGTGGAGGTAAGCTCGAATCCGGTACTGTTGATCAGAGCGATCAGTCTTTCTTAGATGATGATCAAATTGACGCGGGATATGTCCTGACTTGCGTCGCCTATGCAACTTCGGACTGCGTGATTTTGACTCACCAAGAAGACGAAATGCCTAAGTAATCAAATGATTCAAAATTGCAGGGATATGGGACATAAAAAAAAATAGCGACCAGTTATGGCTGTAACGGGTCACTGATATCCTAAAAGGAGTTAGAAATAACCCGGCCTCAATCCCTCAACTCAGGAATCGATGATTGCTCGGGACTAGGTTATGATTCCATCAACTAGCCAGCTAGTTGAAAAGATGTTCAAATCATGCACAGGATTCTGAATTCTATTCTAACCTAGTCCCTTATTACTCGGCTTTCGTTCTCAATCATCTGTAATGGTTGCCAAAACGCAACAGATTCACTCAGACGTTTCAGCTCAGTACCCGGAAAGTAGAACTGGAGAATGCGATCGCTAGACCAACCTAACTCAGAGAGTTTGTACGATCCGGTTTGGCTTAAACCGACACCATGACCGAAGCCGCCCCCAACAAACAGATAACCATCCAGTTTTTGATCTTTGTCGTAAATCGGATCAATATAAAATAAGGTACTCACAGGCGGCCAAAAGGCATTTTGAATTTCATCCTTTTCTATCTTGATCGTCTCTTTTTCGGTTTGGACTTCCATTTGTAGAACTCGTCCAGATGGCGATCGCTGTGTGACCTTGACTTGTTTAATCGTCTGAAAATCAGGTTTAATACTATATTTACGCTCCAGATAATACTTCAGATGTGCCGTCATCGCCTTCAAACTCGTTGCTTCTCGCCAACGAAAATCGACCCAACCCTCCTCATTAAACCCCTTCTGCAAACTCATAAACCGTCGAAAATTCTGCTCGTCGGCTAAACTATTGGCAGATAAATCCCAGACTTGACCTTGTGCATCGACAACGGGGCGCAGATAGGAACGTTCAGGCCCATCCCAAATATCGTGGAAATTTGCAGTGACTCCACCACTCAACGAGAAATAAACTGCATCGGCTAATTGATTATTATAAGTCAGCACTAATCCCTCAGTCACAGCAACCCCTCGATCTGTAGACGGGTAAACTTCAGTCAGTCCCTTATAAACCTGACAGTCGGTATTGGCACAGATTTGGTAGTTATCCGCCTCAAAGCGTCGTAAATTTCGTAAGGCGTAAGTTCTCGATAAAATCGCTTGAGCTTCAATCGAAGCATCTGGGGGCCAAGCACCCATTTCGTGAGGAACCACACCCCGTAAATAAGTTTCTAGCGGAACATGATTGACTAATGTATAGGTTCCATAAGCATCGGGTTGAAGTTCCAGACTTCCGCCATAACTCATCGGTTGAGGATCTTTGCTACTTTTGTGAACCTCGATCACATTTTGAGTCGCACTCAAGAGAAGTTCATGGCGGTTGTAACGAAAACCACCCAATACCCAATAGGGAACTCGCTGCTGCTTGAGAACTTGAGTTTGTAAACGAACCTTTTGATGTCCTTGAGCTTTTATACTTTCGATCAACCAACGTCGCAATAAAGGCGTATTATAAACGCTGCGTTTCGCCCAAACTTGCCACAAGTCGGGTTGAGCGAGTTCAACTGCAATTCCCATTTCCCGCCATTTTTGGGCTTCCTCCTCGGCGGTTTCATAGCTACGATGGCTACTGAGAACGATTCGTTCATCCACCAACGGTTCAGCCAAGGGTTGGGTTTCTATTTTGAGAATGACACTCAGGGTTTGAAGAACCTTTTCACCTTCTTCTGACTGAAACCGTAGCGTTAGGTGATCATCGGGTTTGGCTTTGAGAATGAGTGTGTCCGTCGGTTTTTTCCCAAATTGCTGAACCACTCCGACTTCCAAAGTGGGGTTAAACTCTTGTTGAGTATTCGCCTGAGCGGGTGTTACGGCAAGCACACAGATAGAAACGATAACCTGAGACAGTGAGATAAAACTGAACGGATAGACGGTTAGACTGTGTTGACAGACTCGAGGAGATGTAAAGCTTGAGGTTGGAATAATCATTCAGGTCAATTCCAGTTGTATCTAAACGTTTGCATAGCGATCGCAGGCAACCATCAAGCATTGTAGAACATTGACACCGCAGTTATTCACCGGGAAACAGAGATTTCAACGGAGGGATGAATTTTGAGTTTTTCGGTTTAATGCTGTGTTGAAAGCGGATACTCTAATAGATGGGTTGATCAAAACGGATAGGTTGAGTTGAAAGGCTGGTAAAATAGAAGCTTTAAAAGTTTTCACAGTTGTATGTGTCGTTTACTTGGCTATCTTGGCTGCACAATTCCTCTAGAGCGAATTTTATCTGATCCTCCCCACTCTTTGATCGTTCAAAGCTATCAACCTCGCGAAATGAGAGAAGCCTTACTCAATGCTGATGGCTTTGGGTTAGGCTGGTATCATCCCACTCAACAAACTGATCCCTTTACCTACAAAAATATTTTTCCCGCCTGGAGCGATCTAAATCTCAAAAGTTTAGGTCGTTATATTGAGTCGGAACGAATTTTGGCTTATGTTCGCAGTGCAACTCCAGGTCAAGCGGTTAATTTAACCAATTGTCAACCGTTTCAGTTTGAACGTTTGCTATTTGTTCATAATGGCTACATCAAAGAATTTCGCACCAGTCTCTATCGACTGATTCGCAACCGTCTCCGAGATTCAGTTTACCAGAATATTGAAGGCACAACTGACTCTGAACATATTTTTGGGTTACTGATTAATGAACTGACTTCTGCCGCGCAACCCACGCTGACTGAAGCCTTACGCACGACATTAATGATCTTAGAAGAACTTGTCGAATTAGCAGATGTCAAAGCGTTAGTTAATGTGATCATCTGTGACGGGCAGCAAATGGTTGCTTCTCGATTTGCAGTTGCCGGAATTCCACCCAGTTTATATTACCTGCAAAACGATCCAAAATTCCCCCAGTCTGTGATTATTGCGTCTGAACCTTTATTTCCGGGGAATTGGCATTCTTGTCCTGAACAAAGCATTATTACTGTTGGAGAAAACCTTGATATCCACATCGAAAAACTCGCTTAAAGACAGCCTTTATTATGCCTTTCATCGCTGTCGTCTTGGCACTTTAAAACAATTGGAAGCTGTCGATGAAACTGCATTTGGCGCTCAACCTCATCCTGATTTTAGTCCGGTTGGTTGGCATTTCGGACATATTGCTTTTACAGAAGCTTATTGGTTACTCGAAAACTGTGCGGGTTTAAAACCTCTATTTCCTGAATATGATCAACTGTTTCGGGCTGATGGTTTACCGAAACATGAACGGACTCAATTACCCGTCATTTCGACAATTAATTGTTATTTAGAAGCGGTTAGAAGTCAAGTTTGGCGTTATTTCGAGACGGCACCTATCGAAGAACAAGAACGGTTATGGCGGTTTATTTTACAACATGAAAGCCAACACAGCGAAACCATTGCTTTGGTTTTGCAGTTACACCGTCTCAACTGTTCAAAAAATCAACAACTAATCTCTCAGTCTTCCTCGAAAATTTCTCATTCTCCCCAAACAATAAAAATTCCCGCAGGTGAGTTTGAAATGGGGAATAATTCAGTCGAAGCGATGGATAATGAAAAGCCTTTACATCGTCTTTATTTAGACACCTATTGGATTGATCGTTATCCGGTTACTTGTGGTCAATATCGCATATTTATGCAGGCTGGAGGATATCAAAACCGCCAATGGTGGTCAACTCAAGGATGGCAATGGTTACAACAAAATCCGGTTTCTAAACCGTTATATTGGCTAGATGATGCAATCTTTGATGATCATCCTGTTTGTGGCGTGAGTTGGTACGAAGCCGAAGCCTATTGTAAGTTTGTCGGGAAACGTTTACCGACAGAAGCAGAATGGGAAAAAGCCGCTAGTTGGGATGAAGAAACTCAAAGCAAACGGACTTATCCTTGGGGAGAAGAATTGCCAAATTCTAACCGATGTAATTGTAATGATAGCGAAAAAATGCTACAGGGAACAACGTCTGTTAATGGTTATCCTCAAGGAGAAAGTGCTTACGGAGTGCGAGATTTATTAGGGAATGTTTGGGAGTGGACAGGGAGTTGGTTTGCTGGATATTCGAGATTTGAATATTATCCTTATGTTGGATATTCTCAGAGTTATTTTGATCAGCAACATCGGGTTTTAAGAGGGGGAAGTTGGGCGACTCGTCCTTGGGCGATGCGGTGTAGTTTTCGCAATTGGTATTATCCAGGAGTCCGAGAAATATTAGCCGGTTTTCGCTGTGTTAGTCACGGTGAATTTTAATCAAAAATCACTTCGCAGGGGCGCTCTTGCTTGCGCCCTAAATTGATAAAAACAGCGCCCTAATATCATGTCCGGTTGATTAATTGCGTTATGGGGGTAGTAGGAGGGCGGGTTTATCTACATTTTTCCTCACAGACAGAGAACGAGGCAGAACCCGCCCCTACACAATGATCATTAATTAATCGGATGTGATATCAACTGATATAAATTGCGCCCTAAACTGATATCAATAATCATATAGCAGAAATCAGGAGACACCGAGACAGGAGACAGAATTGAAACCTTTATCATAAAAGGATTTGACAGAAAAACAGTGTCC
>NZ_LATL02000332.1:20533-85495 GCF_000972705.2 Limnoraphis robusta CS-951
CACCCTTAGCGGCTAAAAATCAAAGTAAATATAAGGTAATACTCCTTCAGGTGCAAGTAACCAAACAGCCAGAAAACAAAGGGGTGCAAGTAAAAGTTTTAGAGGCCAATTAAGCTGTAATTTTAATCCTCGGTTCAACAAAGTAGATAATCCCATTAAAACAAAAACGGATAAGAGTAAAAAAACAACATTACTTCGTTCGAGTCCTAAAGATTCTACATAAACTTTATGGGAAAATTGGATGTCAGCCGGATGATTCCATAAATTGTTAACAACAAACATAGCGTCTTTCAAATTGGGAACTCTAAAAAATATCCAAGTAAAAAAGACCATAAATTGGGTTAAAAACCAAGCAAAAATCATACCCGGAAACCTTTTCCAAATCCAGGCAATATCAAATTGTTTTGACAACACATCTGTCAGGCGATGAATAATTAATGCTAAACCATGTAAAATTCCCCAAACAATAAAACCCCAAGCCGCACCATGCCAAATTCCAGCGATTAACATTACAATTAATAAATTGAGACAAGTACGAATTAATCCGACTCTAGAGCCTCCCAAGGGAAAGTATAAATAATTTCGCAACCAGTCTCCTAACGTCATATGCCAACGTCGCCAAAAGTCAGCTATACTTGTGGTAAAATAAGGTGCGTCAAAATTTTCAGGCAGACTTAAACCGAGTAATAATGCACTTCCTCTCGCTAAGTCAATATAACCGCTAAAATCGAGATAAAGTTGTAATCCATAGGCAAAGGTTGCTAACCATAAATCTACACTTCCAGCCCGTTGTAAATTACTAAAACTCAAGTCAACTAAAATCCCAATTCGGTCAGCAAATAAGCCTTTTTTAACCGCACCTCGGGCAATTAACCAGAGTCCATCGGCGATTTGTTCGGTCAGGGGAAACTTTAGGTTTTTGAGTTGATGTTCGAGATGATGATAGCGGGTAATTGGCCCGGAAATCAGTTTGGGAAAAAAGAATTTATAAGAGGTAAAGGATAGAAAAGAAGTTGCTGCGGGTGCGCCTCGATAAACATCAATTAAATAAGCGATAATTTCAAAACAGAAAAAACTTAATCCGAGTGGTGCAATCAGATTATTATCTAACCAACTTGCACGGTCAAGAAATAGAGGAAGTTGAAAAGTTTCTCCTACAATATTAAAAATAAACGGTAAATATTTAAAGCCCAACAGAAGAAAGACATTAACAATAATACCAATCCATAGTAAAATCAAACGCCGACTATTCCAAGCTTCATTAGCAATTCGCCAGTCAAGCGGTTCACCAATTGCTAAAGCCAAGCCAAAATTAAACAGAATAGACAGGAGTAGCAATGGAATATATTGAATCTGTAAAGTCCCATAAAAAATTAGACTAGCAGCTAACAACGTCAGGAGTCGCCAAGATTGCCAAGGGACAATCCAGTAAACTCCAAACAAAATGAGTAAAAATAGAGCGTAGGTAACTGAGATAAAGGTCATAGGTTGAGTCTTGGTTCACTTGATTGCTACAATAGACAAAATGTATGCAGAAAATCGAGAAATATGAGAATACAGTGTCAATTTTACCGAAAATTAATGAAAAGCAAACTTTTTTAGTCAGTTGTGATCTTTTTCTCGAACTAGAAGGCGTGAGTTTAGTCAGCATTTACTCCGAGGGCAAATTCAATAATTACCTTAATGATACTTAAACTTTCTCGGGGATAAACTGTAAACTTTTTTGAACTTGTTCTACGGTAAAATTGATTACCTGGGGTTCTAGTCAATTGTAGTAACTTTCAGTAATTTATAGCCCTAAAGTAAATTCATTATCCAAAACTTCAGTTATATCATCAGTAAAAATAATAATCCAAAAATTAACGGTTTGTCAAAAAAGACTCATACTCCGTAAATTTACGGATAAACTCAAAAAGTTTAAACCCGTAAAATTCTGTAAATTTACAGAGGACGAACTTAAGTTAAAATGTTAGATTGAGATAGAGGGAAGTTGGTAAAGGATAAAGTTCTCAGTTTAGATTTTTCTGTAACTTAAGGTTAACTTTAATTAGGGATTCTTTTTCAGGTGTTGATTTAAAAGGCGAGCAGCTCATTAATCCTAAAAACATCTGCATCTACAGTTATTTATGATTGTGTTTTAGCATTCAAAGAAACTCTGCAACCCACGACGGGTTAAAGCAAGAGATTTTGATTTAAAAAGAAAATAAATCAACTCAATTTCCAGGAGTATCTACCATGTATCTATCAAATAAAACTGCTAATTCAGTTTCTTCTGAAGCTTCTGATCTATGTGCATCTCAAACATTTAAATCCATGAAAAGCATCATTTTTATAGACTCAAACGTTCAGGATTATCATTACTTAGTTCAAGCTGTTACTTGCAACGCTACAGTTAAAGTTCTCAATTCAGAACAGGATGGAATTCAGCAAATCACTCAATATATAGCCCAAAAAAACTATTCAGAAGTTAATATTGTTGCTCATGGTTCACCGGGTTGTTTATATCTGGGAAATCGTCAGTTAAGTCTAGATACTCTCCAATATTATACAGATCAACTTAAAATTTGGTCAGTCAAATCAATTTTTATTTATGGGTGTAACGTTGCCGAGGGAGATGCCGGTCTAGAATTGATTGAAAAATTACACAAAATTACAGGCGCAGAAATTGCTGCATCTACTCATAAAATCGGACATTCAGCATTAGGAGGAACTTGGGAATTAGACGTTAAAACCTCTGAATTTAACATTAATTTAGCTTTTAATTCTCAGATTAAAACGCAATGGAATCAGGTTCTTGCCCCTACACCTTTTGCGGAATATCCAGCTTTTTATCAGGTTATTTCAGGTCAACTCAAACTCTTAAACCCGTTGACAGGTCTATATGAGAATATTGGAGCAGATCAAGAATCTTATAATGGTACGGGTTTTAATACACAAGATAACTTTATTTATGGAGTCGGTACTGAGGGAAGTATTCTCAACAAAATTATTCGGATTAATTCTGATGGTTCTATTGAGGATCTCAATATAACAGTAACCGGGACACAAAATAATGCAGGTGAATTTCAGTATGATAGTGTTAATAATATAAGCTACTTATGGATTCAAGATCAATCCCCAAATTTAACAAGAGTAAATCTGACAAATAACACAGCTTCAACTATCACTTTTGCAGATCCAAATAATAACGTACCAGATAATGTCAATGTTGCCGATCTTGTTCTCATCGATAACTTTCTCTATGGAGTCAGAGATAACAATTTATATATTTGGGATATCAACACTAATACAGTTACGCAAAAAACTATATCTGGTTTAGCAAATAATTCGGGTGGTTATGGTGCTGCTTGGACAGCTTCTGGTGGAGAGCTATATGTTAGTAGCAATGCTCAAGCGAAACTGTATAAAATAAATAACTATAATCAAAATAATCCAGTTGCTACAGAAATCACAAATACCAATAATAACCAACCAACATTTAATAATGATGGTGTGAGTGATCCCACTCAATTATCGCCTTTTGTTATTCCATTAATTGATTTAGATGGTGATAATAATTCTGGTGCAGGTAGTCCTAACTACGAAACAGAATTCACCGAAGATAACGGTGGTATTGGTATTGTAGAAGCGAATAATTCAACAGATGAAACCGCAGATATTCTGATTAAAGATTTTGATACACCAAATCAGATTAGAAGCGCAACAATTACCATTACAAATACACAAGATGGCGATGAGTTTGTCATCGGGACTTTACCAACCGGAATAACCTCAACTCAAACTACAGATGCTGCGGGTAATATTGTCCTAACGTTAAGTGCAACTGCTGACATTACCCCAGAAAATTGGGAGTTAGCATTAGAAGCAATTCAGTTTAATAATACCAGCAATGCACCCGATACAGGATCTAAAAAAATAGAGATATTTCTGACTGATGTTGATGGTAATCAGGGAAATACTGCAACAACAACGATTAATATTGTTACGATTAATGATGAACCCAGTTTCGACGGACTTGATGCTACTCCTACTTTTAGCACAGGTGGAGATGCTGTAGTTCTTGATAGCGATGCAACCATTACTGACCCTGAACTTGATAATACTAACTATAATGAAGCTACTCTTACTTTAGAACGAAATGGCGGAGCAAATAGTGAGGATGTTTTTGGTAATAGTGGAACATTAAATGCTTTAACAGAAGGAGGAAATCTTGTTGTTGATGGTGTTACAGTTGGAACGGTTACAACGAATAGTGGCGGAACTTTAACGCTAACTTTTAATGATAGTGCAACAGGTGACTTAGTTGATCAAGTTCTCCAACAAATCACCTATTCAAATAACAGTGCAACTTCACAAACTACTGTTCAGATTGATTATACAATTAATGATGGGAATACAGGTGATCAAGGTACGGGTAATCTTTTAATAGGAAATGGTTTTATTAGGGTTAATATTAACAATACTCCGACGGTTAGCAACATTGCTAAAACGGGGACAGAAGACAATACAATTCCCTTTACGGCGACGGACTTTACCAGTCAATTTACTGACGATGATGGTGATAGTCTAACGAAAATTCAAATCACCTCATTACCAAATAATGGAACTCTAACTCTGAATGGAAATCCAGTAAATGCTGAGGATGAAATAGAGGTTACACAGTTAGGAAATCTGGTATTTACACCCAACGCTAACTTTAACGGAGATACCAGTTTTGGTTGGAATGGGTTTGATGGAACTAGCTATGCTGATACTCCCGGAACCGTTAATATAAATGTCAGTAGTGTTAATGATGTTCCCACAGTTAACAACATTGCTAAAACGGGAACAGAAGACAACATAATTCCTTTTACTGCGGATGACTTTACCAGTCAATTTTCTGATATAGATGGCGAGAGTCTAACGAAAATTCAAATCACTTCACGCCCAGAAAATGGAACCCTAACTCTGAATGGAACTGCCGTTAATATCGATGATGAAATCAATGTTAACGACTTAGGAAATCTCGTCTTTACACCCAACGCCAACTTTAACGGAAATACCAGTTTTGGCTGGAATGGGTTTGATGGAAATAGCTATGCTGATACACCCGGAACTGTTAATATAAATGTCAGTAGTGTCAATGATATTCCCACAGTTAACAACATTCCTAAAACGGGGACAGAAGACAATACAATTCCCTTTACTGCGGATGACTTTACCAATCAATTTACTGACGATGATGGTGATAGTCTAACGAAAATTAAAATCACTTCACGCCCAGAAAATGGAAGCCTAACTCTGAATGGAAATTCGGTTAGTATTAATGATGAAATAGATGTCAGCCAGTTAGGAAATATCGTCTTTACACCCGACGCAAACTTTAACGGAGATACCAGTTTTGGCTGGAATGGGTTTGATGGAACCAGCTACGCCGATACACCCGCAACTGTTAATATAAATGTTAGCAGTGTTAATGATGTTCCGATAGTTAACAACATTGCTAAAACGGGAACAGAAGACAATACAATTCCCTTTACTGCGGATGACTTTACCAATCAATTTACTGACGATGATGGTGATAGTCTAACGAAAATTAAAATCACTTCACGCCCAGAAAATGGAAGCCTAACTCTGAATGGAAATTAGGTTAATCTTAACGATGAAATAGATGTCAGCCAGTTAGGAAATATCGTCTTTACACCCGACGCAAACTTTAACGGAGATACCAGTTTTAGTTGGAATGGGTTTGATGGAACCAACTATGCAGATACACCCGCAACTGTTAATATTAGTATTGGTACAACGACCAACAATCCCCCTGAAGTTTATGATAACGGTATTCGGGTTAATAATAATAGCCAAGATAACGAATTAGGAATAACCGCCCCAACTGATGAGGATGGCGATATTTTCACCATCACCGTTCAAACCTTACCGAAAGGAACCATTACAAAAGCAGACGGTACTGTTATTAAAGTTGGTGATACTCTCACTTCCGAAGAACTCGCCGGACTGCTTTATAACACGCCTGAAAACTACAACGGGAGCGATGAATTAGGAAGCTTTACTTATAATGTCAGCGATGGGGTTAATACCGTTCCCGGTAGTGTAAATATTGACATTATTAGCCCCGATACGGATACCGATGGGGATGGAATTCCTGATATTAATGACCTCGATGATGATAACGACGGAATTTTCGATAGCAACGAAGGCGACGGAGACACAGACGGAGACGGTATCCCAGACAGTCTAGACCTCGATAGCGATAACGATGGTATTCCTGACCTCAACGAAAGCGGACTCACCCCCGACCAAATTAACCAAGTCGATACCGATGGCGACGGCGTTATCGACCCGACTAACACTTTTGGGGACAATGGCGTTATTGACAGTTTGGAAACGACCCCAGACTCCGGTGAACTTGACCTCAACGGCGACGGTCAACCCGATGACCCCCTTGATACCGACAAAGATGGGGTTCCCGACTTCCAAGACCTCGATAGCGATAACGATGGTATTCCCGATGTGTTAGAAGCGGGAGGAACAGACAACGATGGTGATGGGTTAATAGATGGGGCGAATATTGATACAGACGGGGATGGGTTAGCAGATGCGGTTGACCCCGATAACGGTGGGACTGCGGTTACTATTCCCGATATTGATAACGATGGCGTCGCGGACTTCCGTGACCTCGATAGCGATAACGACGGTATTTCCGACCTCATCGAAGGCGGACAAAACCCCGCAGTTGTAGATACAGATGGAAACGGTATTGTTGACGGTTCCGATAGTGATGGGGATGGTATTCTTGATGTCATTGATGATAACAACGGCTTCAGCGACGCCAACAACGACCCCTTACCCGATGCTGACCAAGACGGAACTCCCGACTATCAAGAAATTGACAGCAATAACGATGGAACTCCTGACCGAGTAGAAGCGGGACTCCCCACCGGAGAAGGAACCCCCGATGTTAACGGAGATGGTCAAATTGATGACCCGACAGATACCGATGGGGATGGTGTTCCCGATAGTATTGATACCCTTCCTGATGGCGACGGTGGTTTTGAAACGCCAACTCAACCGACTAACCAACCCCCAACCGTTTCAAGTAACAGTATTCGAGTTGATGTCACCAGCGATAATAACAACCTCGGACTCAGCGCCCCAACGGACGATGAAAACGACAATTTAACCATTACCATTTCTTCAATACCGACACTGGGAACCATCTCCAAAACAGACGGAACAGTTGTTAATATTGGGGATAGCCTAACTCCCGAAGAACTGCAAGGACTGGTTTATAGCGCCCCCGACAACTACAACGGTAGCGATGACTTAGGAAACTTTAGTTACGATGTCAGTGATGGCGTGAATACAGTTTCGGGTACAGTTGAAATTACCGTTGTTACGCCAGATATTGATAGTGATGGGGATGGTATTCCCGATATTAACGACTTAGACGATGATAACGATGGTGTTCTCGATGTTGATGAAGGCGAGGGAGACAAAGACGGCGATAATATTCCCAATGTTCTCGACCTCGACAGCGATAACGATAGTATTCCCGACCTCTACGAAAGCGGACTTCCTCTCGACCAAATTAACCAACTGGATACCGATGGCGATGGCGTTATTGACCCTACAAACGATTTTGGCAATAATGGTTTTGCTGATAGCTTAGAAAACCCTCCCGAGTCCGGTCAAGTAGACTATGATGGCGACGGTGAAACCGATACTCCGGTTGATACCGATAGCGATAATACCTCCGACTTTGAAGACCTCGACAGCGACAACGACGGAATAAACGATGTCATTGAAGCGGGAGGAACAGACACCGATAACGATGGCTTAGTAGATGGGGCGAATACCGATACAGACGGCGATGGGTTAGCTGATAGCGTTGACCCAGACAACGGAGGAACAGCCAATATTCCACCGGATACCGATAGTGATAACGTTCCCGACTTCCGTGACCTCGATAGCGATAACGACGGAATAAACGATGTCATTGAAGGCGGTTCACCCGACCCCGATGGCGATGGCGTTATAGGGGGGGATGATACTGATAGTGATGGTATTCCCGATATTGTTGATAATAATGATGGCGGTTTTGGTAATACTGGCGGAACTCCGACTCCTGATACTGACAACGACGGAACTCCCGACTATCAAGACCTCGATAGCGATAACGACGGGTTAAACGATATCGAAGAAGTCGGTTTAGAAGACCCCGACGGCGATGGGGTTATCAATGGAGATGATACGGATAATGACGGAATTCCCGATACCGTTGATAATAATAATGGCGGTTTTGGTAATAGTGGCGGAACTCCAACTCCCGATACCGATAACGATGGTATCCCAGACTTCCGAGATACGGATACACCCCAAATTCCACCTGTTCCTCAAGATAATCCTACAGTTCCTACCCCAACTGAACCTCCCACTCCGGGTAACGCCCCCGTTGCAGTCGATGATACCCCCAACACACCCCAAGATACGACCGTTGTTATTGATGTTATCGAAAACGACCAAGATCCTGATAGCCCTTTAAACCCCGGTAGTGTTGTTGTTGTCACTGAACCCAACCAAGGTAATGTCGTTAACAACCAAGACGGTACACTCACCTATACTCCCAATTCTGAATACATTGGTTCAGATACTATTTCTTACACCGTTGAAGACCAAGACGGCAACTTATCCAATATTGCCACCGTTACCATTACTGTTAACCCACGAGGTACTATCAACACCGAATGTTGTCACTGTCCCGAACCGCCCCAACTGGGTGAAAAAATTCTCCCGACTCCTCCAGAAGTCACAGCTAGCAATTTAAACAGTACCGATAATGCTGACCTGTTAGTGGGGACTCTTAGCGATGATATCATTACCGCTTCTGCGGGGAACGATACCCTCGTTTCTGGAGAAGGAAATAATCTAATTTACACTGGCTTGGGAGATGATTTAGCCTTCACTTCCACAGGAAATGATACCCTAAAGGGTGAACTCGGTAAAGATACCCTGATTGCTGGGCCTAGCGGTTTAGAACCTATTGGTGATAGCGGCGACCAAGATGTTCTGTATGGAAATGAAAATAATGATTGGTTAGTCGGAAGTTTTGGTCAAGATACCCTTTACACGGGTGAAAACGATGACGAAGCCTTCGGGGGTAAAGATGATGACTGGGTGATGGGTGAACAGGGTAATGATACTGTTGTGGGGGATATGGGAAATGATACCATTCTCGGTGGAACCAACAACCTCCCCGATCACCTCACCCGCGATATCTTCGGCGAAGACTGGTTATTTGGCGGCGAGGGAAATGACTTCATGGACGGTAACGAAGCCAACGATACCCTCGTTGCAGGGGAAGGAGACGATACCGTTCACGGCGGTAAAGAACATGATTGGCTGTGGGGTGAAGCCGGAAATGATCTGATGTTCGGCGATCTGGGTAATGATAGCCTCTGTGGCGGTGAAGGTAATGATACCATGCGGGGTGATCAAATCGATGATGGCGATTCTCCCTCTGTCGGGGCGAATGGTCAACAGGATAAACTCTCTGGCGGGGCGGGAAATGACCTGCTATTCGGAGATGAAGGTCAAGATACCCTCTGTGGTGGGGAGGATAATGATATCTTACATGGCGGTAAAGATGACGACCTGTTAAAAGGATGTAGTGGGGATGATTTGCTGTTGGGAGAAATGGGCAATGACAGCTTAGTTGGAGGTAACGGTAATGATACCCTCACAGGCGGCGAAGGAAATAACTATTTTGTCCTAGAATTAAATGCAGGTTCAGACCTGATTACTGATTTTCAAGTGGGACAGGATCGCTTAGTCTTAGCAGAAGGTTTAACCCTTTCCCAATTGCAAATTAACCCAGATGCTAATAATACCATAATTACTGTTAATAATCAACTGATTGCCACTTTACTTGAAGTTGATGCAACAGCAATTATTCGTTCTGACGGTTTTTTGTAACTGTAAGGACATTTAGGTGATGGGGAAACTCACCAGGCTCGACACGCTCGTCACAAAGATTTATTCTTAGTGTCTTCGTGTCGAGCGTGGTTTTTCTTCTTTTTAAAAGGGTTCAGCTTCATAGTTAGAAGCGATCACCACTCTTTCAACAGGCTTATATTGGGGAAATTTGGGGAGTTCAATTGCAGCCAGCGATCGCAATTTTTGATGACGAGTCGGCTGAATTAACGGTGCTGGCGAGTTGGCGGTTCGGCGAGTTGATGAAACGCTTTCTTGTTGTTTGTCGGAACCGCGATGCAATTGATCAAGAGGTTGATTGGGTGAAGGGATAAACCCGGATTTCCCCATTTGTAGATCAAAACTCGGTATAGTTGAGGAAGCGTATTCAATCCGAATCCGATCTAACTCCTCCTCTACAAACCGAGGTGAAGGTTCTATTCCAGACAGTTGATCAAGTTGGGAAGATGGATCATCGGCTTCCTCAAAGGGATTTGATGTTAAGGTGGGATCGCTGGGATTTTTCAGATGCCAATAGCTTTCTAATTCCCCTAAATCGGCTCGTTCTGAAAACTGAGGATTTTGAAAATCCTGTTGATAGTGACTTGAATCATCTGGTTGTGCTGAATCAGCTTCGTCTAACTCAAGCCATTCATCGACGAGTTCCTCATCAAAATCATCATACTCTTGTTCTTGTCTGACAATTTCATCTAGGCGTTCTACACTATCACTATCGGTTTGAGTATCGGCTGACCAAGGTTTAACGGGTTGAGATCTCGAAACGGCAATTGGATAAGCGGACAGTTCCATTGTAGGAGACTGATTAGAACTATCGGCTTGATTGACACTCTCAATCTTCGGTAAATTTAAAGTCGTCTTGGGTTCAGTCTGGGTAGCCTGGTCTAATCGCGGTTGCATTTCTAGACACCGCTCCAGCGCTGCTTTAAACTGAAGGGTATGACGCTGCTGACGATGCAAACGCGATCGCAATTCTCGACCGACATTTTGAGCTTGTACTAACTCATGGAACTGTTCATTGTAGCGCTGTTGAGCGATCGCACATTCCCGTTCCATCTGAGCCATACGAGTTTGGCTTGTTTCCCATTGTTCGCTTAGGGTTTCAACCAACACTTGTTGGCGTCGAATCACTTGGTTGGACAGTTCTAGCTTCCCAAACAGACGACTGACTTGATCTTGAGCAAAAACTAAGTCTTGATTGCGTTGATTGAGTAAATGATTTTGATCGTTTAATTGCTTTTTGCATTCATCAAGTTCGGTTTCGAGTGAAGTGACTCGATTAATTAAATCCTGATTACACTGGTGTAAGGCTTGAATCAATTGAGATAGATTTTCGCTTTCACCTACTCTTACTTCTATTCCCCGAGAAGCGAGCCTCTCGTCGATCACTTCTGGAGTGCTTCTTTCTTCCTCGGAAGTCTCTCTAACAGGAAGCTGATCAACGCTGATAGCATCGGGTAAATTAACAGTCTCCCATTCTTCATCTTCTGAGTAATACTCATCACTCGTCTGGCTCAAATGACTCAAAGGTGCTGAAGTCTCATTAGACTCTAAAAGCTGAGAATCTGTTGGAGGAGTTGGATCAGATGAATTGAAGTTGGGTGGAAGATCGGCTCCGGGCATAGCTTTAACTTAGACAGCAACAGAATTACATCCAGTTTATCGTGATCGTTTCTCACTGCCAAAGTTTCTAGACTCAACAAGATCGCGCGTTCCCAGAATTGACTTCCCTAGACCTCAACCTCAGACGCAAAAAGCCCTCAGCACAGTTTGGCTTTAGGGCTTTCTTGACAGTCTTCTTGTTGGTGGCGGGGAGCGGATTTGAACCACTGACCTTCGGGTTATGAGCCCGACGAGCTACCAGGCTGCTCTACCCCGCGTCGCATATCTATAACTATAACCCAACCTATAACGAATTGACAACCCCTCAATCAAATATTTTTCTCAAGTTTTCCTCAACTTTAATACTGTAAGCCCTTTGAGCGATCGCGCTTTTTCTGTATCCACCCAATACACCACGACAGGCGCGATCGCATTTTTTTCAACTCTTGGGCTTGGATATTAAGCGTTTGCGGCTTTTGATCCTAGCCCTTCTTCTACCTGCAAACCCTCGCACAAATGCTTTTGGAGTAATTTCACGCCGTCGCTGTCACCTTGGTAAACTTCTAATTCGCCTTCAGTTGGGGCTTCAAACAGAAAATCTTCTCCAGCAAAAACAACCCGTTCTAAATACCAATTTTGAATATTACCAATTCGGACGACTTGCACTTTATCACTGTTATTTGAGTAGCAGCAAAGCAGCTTAGTTTCACAGTTAGCCGGCAATTTATCCAATGTTAATGTCATGTCGAAATCCTCATTTCAAACGTTGTTTTTATGACACACCATATCCTCATTTGACTGAGGAGTGTTCCCAAATAATTTCAAAAAAATTGAGATGTTTGAAAATCGCTTAGATTTTCTGAGCTTCTCAACCTTGAAAAAGTAATCCAAGCTGTTTATTGATCTCACCTTGCACTCAAACGGACAGACTCACAGCATTTCCGCCTGTCTGTCCGAGTAAAGGTTGAATCTCGTCTTTTATTTGAACCCGGTTTGACTTAATTTTTTGTTGCCAACCTGGGGGCTGACCTGTCTCGCTGTCTTGATCCCTGGCATCTAGACTTTGTGTAATGGTCAATCCTTGCTTCAATTCTACTGCTCTTTCCAGCAATTCTGCAAGATGATCGGGCTGAATTTCTATCTTAAGTCTGAGATGAAGAATTAGCCTTCCTCTCTACAGGGAAACGGTATAAATTACCATGCCTAATCAAAAATTTTTCTTTTGCTGTTTATTCTTTTTAGGAATTTTTTTTAATTAGATTAATCAAGCAACACCGAACAACTGTTCTGGTTAAATTATGACTTAACTGTACTGCAAAGAAATTTCAGCATCACTAAAATAGCTGAATAAACTGGCTAAAATCGTATTAGAAAATAAAAACCCATTGGGATCGGTTAATCTCAAATAGCCTTGTAAATCTCTAGATTGATCATTGCCGTCAACGGCTACAATTTCCACCCATCCCTGTTGCTGGTAAGGATACAAGCATTGCAAAATTTGTTGAACCGTTTGCTGTCCAAATTCTTCAGACAAACAACCCAGACTCACCCCTTCAGCCAAACGCAACCCCAACATCAGCCTTTCCAATAAAAGATCACAAGCCGTATTGATCCATTCAGCATTTGAACTTTGATTTTCAGAGCGAACCCATTGATAATAGAGTTGAGTTTGTCGAGGTCGGGTGAGGCGATATCCTTGTAAATAACTGGCAGCCCCCATGCCAAACCCATAATAAGGCAAACAATGCCAGTAAACTAAATTATGACGACACTGCATCCGAGATCGGGCATAATTTGAAATCTCATAATGCTGATAACCGGCTTGAGTCAAGGTTTCTTGCGCCAGACGATACATCGTGGCTGTGGTTTCATCACTCGGTAGGGGAGACTCTCCAGGGGAATAATATCGGCCAAACACCGTTTTCGGTTCAACAATCAAGTCATAATGAGACACATGAGGCGGATTAATTTTTAAGACCTGTTCTAAAGATTGTTGCCAAAGTTCTATCGTTTGATCAGGTAAACCAGAAATCAGATCAATACTGTAGTTAGAAACGCCAACACGGTGAATCAACTCAATAGCAGTCCAGACATCCGCCACCGTATGCGATCGCCCACAAGCTTTTAAAAGTTCATCCTGAAACGCTTGTACTCCCAGACTAACCCGATTCACCCCCAAATTCACAAACCCTTGTAAGTGATCTTGATCAAAGGTGTCCGGGTCCATTTCCATCGAAATTTCAGCTTGAGAGTCAATCCCCAAGCGTTGATCAAGACTGTCCAAAATCTGACCCAACTGACTCACCGATAACAGCGAAGGAGTTCCCCCGCCAAAAAAAATCGTTTCTAGAGGCTGATCTGTAACCGGGGCTTGGGTAATTTCCTCACACAACACCTCAACATACTGTTGTATCCAAGTTGCATTTTCACCCCGTCGGCGATCGCCCACCACAGAAACGGCAAAATCACAGTAAAAGCACCTGCGACGACAGAAGGGAATATGAAGATAAGCTGATTTTGGAATTGAGGAAATGTGGCGGTTTATCATCTCAAAAATTTCTATAATCACATATCCAGATTATTTCACTTGCAGGGTGTTGGGCGTAGTCAGTTGATTTATTCTGTTATCAGGGTAGGGGGAGTTCGGTACAGTTATCAGTTGTAGGGGGAATTCATCAATTACCCCTAGCGGTTACGGTTCACTGTCAAGCAGAACTCGCCCCTAAAGCTATCTTTTAATAGTAATCCTGAATTGCTTTGACCTCAATAGACCCTAACTTCATCGCCCGAATTGCAGCAACCGTCGCCCTCGCCCCAGCTAGAGTGGTAATAATCGGAATTTTGTAGGCTAAGGCGGTGCGACGAATTAAAAGCCCATCCGCCCTGGCTTCTTCTCCTGAAGGCGTAATCAGTGCCACTTGAACGTTTTGGTTCTTCATCGCATCTAACACATGGGGACGACCTTCGTGCAGTTTCAACTCTAAATCGACTTTAACACCATGTTCCCACAATACCCGACGAGTTCCCATTGTCGCTGTTACTTTGAAGCCTAACTCCAGAAAATCGCGTACAATCGGGACAACAGCCGTTTTATCCCGGTCATTCATCGAGACAAATACTGTCCCTGAGAGTGGTAGAATCTGACCTGCTGCGAGTTCGGCTTTGGCAAAGGCTTTTCCAAACTCGGTATCAATTCCCATCACTTCCCCAGTTGAACGCATTTCTGGGCCTAACAATACATCGGTTCCGGGGAATTTGGCAAAGGGAAGAACCGCTTCTTTCACCGCCACATAGGGGGGTACTTGCTCTTCGGTAAATCCTAACTCTTTTAAGGTTTTACCGGACATGACTCGAGAGGCGATTTTCGCTAACGGAATTCCTATGGCTTTGGAAACAAAAGGAACGGTTCGAGAGGCGCGAGGATTGGCTTCTAAAATATAAACCTGTTCGCCTTGAACTGCAAACTGAATATTCATCAAACCGACAACTTTTAACGCTTTGGCGAGTTCAATGGTTTGACGACGAATGGTTTCAACTGCTTTTTCAGGTAAGGTTTGATAGGGAATAGAACAAGCTGAATCTCCCGAGTGAACCCCCGCTTGTTCGATATGTTCCATGATACCCCCAATCACCACTTCTCCGGTATGATCGGTGATCGAATCAACATCGACTTCGATCGCATTTTCGAGGAATTTATCAACTAAAATGGGGTGATCGGGTTCTATCTGAACCGCAAACATCATGTAACGTTCTAAGTCTTCATCGGAATAGACAATTTCCATCGCCCGTCCTCCCAACACATAAGAAGGACGCACAACTACAGGATAACCAATCCGACGAGCAATGGCTAATGACTGTTCATAATTGCGAGCCATCCCATTTTCTGCTTGTTGAATGTCTAATTGACGCAATATCTTTTCAAACCGTTCTCGATCTTCTGCGGCGTCAATTGAGTCTGGTGAAGTTCCCCAAATTTTCAGATCGGGATTTTTTTCAGCGTTGGCTTCGAGATATTTTTGCAGGGGAACGGCTAATTTTAGAGGCGTTTGTCCGCCAAATTGAATGATAATTCCAATGGGTTTTTCCGCCTCAATAATATTAACCACATCTTCTTTTGTGAGGGGTTCAAAATAGAGGCGATCGCTGGTATCATAATCGGTTGAAACCGTTTCTGGGTTTGAATTCACCATAATCGTTTCATAGCCATCCGCCCGTAACGCATAGGACGCATGACAACAGCAATAGTCGAATTCAATCCCTTGTCCGATGCGGTTGGGGCCACCACCGAGAATCATTACTTTCGGTTTATCAGAGGGGAGAATTTCATCTTCTTCCCAATAGGTTGAATAGTAATAAGGCGTTCTAGATTCAAATTCTGCCGCACAAGTATCGACCATTTTGTAAACGGGTTTAACTGCTAATTGTAAACGATAAGCCCGCACTTCATCTTCGGTGGTTTTGGTGGCATAAGCAATTTGGCGATCGCTAAATCCCTGGCGTTTAATTGCTAAAAGTTGATCCGCATCTAACTGTTTTAAAGGCGTGCGTTTGATCAACTTTTCGGTGTCTAAAATTTCTTGGAATTTATCTAAAAACCAAGGATCAATTCCGGTAAGTTCGTAGATTTCTTCTACCGACATTCCCAACATCAAAGCGTGTCGAACGGCTAAAATTCGTTCGGGGTGAGGCGTGCGTAATGATCCGGCGATACTGTCTAAACTGGGTAGTTTTTCAGAGCGATCGCATCCCCAACCTGCTAAACCTGTTTCCAGACTTCGTAACGCTTTTTGAAAGGACTCACAAAAGGTTCCCCCAATTGCCATTGCTTCGCCCACAGACTTCATTTGAGTGGTTAATGTGGGTTGAGAACCGGGAAACTTTTCAAAGGCGAAACGGGGGATTTTTGTCACGACATAATCAATCGTGGGTTCAAAGGAAGCGGGTGTTTTTTTGGTGATGTCATTTTTGATTTCATCGAGTGTATAACCCACCGATAATTTAGCGGCAAATTTAGCAATGGGAAACCCTGTTGCTTTAGAAGCTAACGCCGAAGATCGAGAAACCCGAGGGTTCATCTCAATCACAATCATATCCCCGGTGACGGGATTAATAGCAAACTGAATGTTAGAACCGCCCGTTTCAACGCCGATTTCCCGAATAATTTTAATTGACGCATCTCGCAGTCGTTGATATTCTTTATCGGTGAGGGTTTGTGCAGGCGCAACGGTAATAGAATCTCCCGTATGAACTCCCATCGGGTCAATATTTTCAATCGAACAGATAATCACAACGTTATCTGCAAGATCTCGCATTACTTCCAGTTCAAATTCTTTCCAACCAATCAAAGATTGTTCAACGAGAATTTGAGAAACCGGAGACGCATCTAAACCCCCCGCCGCGAGTTCTTCATATTCTTCTTGGTTGTAAGCAATACCGCCGCCTGTTCCGCCCATTGTAAACGCCGGACGAATAATTAGAGGATAAGAGCCAATTTGTTGGGCGACAACCTTGGCTTCCTCCATGTTATTGACGATGCCAGAAGGACAACAAGCTACACCAATGCGTTCCATCGCTTGCTTAAAGAGAAGCCTGTCTTCGGCTTTTTCAATGGCTTCTAATTTAGCGCCAATTAACTCAACGCCGTATTTTTCTAAAACGCCATTTTTCGCTAACGCCACCGCTAGGTTCAATGCGGTTTGACCCCCCATTGTAGGAAGTAAGGCGTCGGGGCGTTCTTTTTCAATGACTTTTTCGACAATTTCGGGAACGAGGGGTTCGATGTAGGTTCGTTCCGCCGTTTCGGGATCAGTCATAATGGTGGCGGGGTTGGAGTTGACCAACACCACTTCGTATCCTTCTTCTCGCAAGGCTTTACAGGCTTGGGTTCCAGAGTAGTCAAACTCGCAGGCTTGTCCAATGACAATCGGGCCAGAACCTAACAGCAGAATTTTATGTATATCGTTGCGTCGAGGCATAGTTATTCCTGATGGATTCTCTATAATTGGGTTGTTCGTTTGGTTGTCAATGATAACTCCCGATTGTCAGGGTACTGGTTTGACTTAATACTTACTGTAGCTTTTGCAGCCAATGGAAGAAGGCAAGAGGCAAGAGGCAATAGGCAAGAGGCAATAGGCAAGAGGCAATAGGCAAGAGGCAAGAGGCAATCTTGGAATAGGCAACAGGCAACAGGCAAGAGGCAAGAGGCAAGAGGCAAGAGGCAAGAGGCAAGAGGCAAGAGGCAAGAGGCAAGAGGCAAGAGGCAATCTTGGAATAGGAAATATAATATTCTTTCCTCCTGAACTCCTGAATTCCTGAACACAGCCAACTTCTTTCCTTCTAAACTTCTGACTTCTGACTTCATCGGACTCCGGGGCGGGTTTATGTAACTTATTTCTGGGATACATAGATTTTTGGGGAACCCGCCCCTACAGTTCCTTTGATTTTTGGTGATATAGGAAGTCCCTGAGCGGGGTAAAATGACTACACGAAGGAATTTATGATGTTTGGGGAACGGTTATGCCAAATCCGAGTTCATTTGCAGTATACCTGATGATTGATGGGGGACATCGGGAAGAAATACGATTTTCTACACTTCAAGAGTTTCAGGTCTGGTATCAAAAGGTGTTGATTCCTAAATATACCTCCGATGAGTTCCTGAATGTTCCCATTAAAACAATGCAAGGGGAATATATGGTGGTTCGTCCTTCGAGTATTAAGGCGATACGGGTTGAACCGATTTTTACTACCAGTATTGATCGCGATGAGGTTGAGTAAGATTGAAGGATCAGCAAATTTCATCTCAGGTGATTGGTGTTGATTTGGGCGGATCGGCGATTAAATTGGGGCGTTATGATGCTTTGGGAAACTGTCATCAATCTCTAACGGTTCCGACTCCTCAACCTGCAACGCCAGAAGCAGTTTGTTTAGGTTTGTTAGATGCGATCGCCCAAATCAGTCAAAACGTTCCATCTATTCAAGGAATTGGGATTGGTTTACCTGGGCCTGTTGATGCTTCTGGGCGAATTTCTCAAATTGCGATTAATCTCAAAAACTGGCAAAATGTGCCGTTAGCCGATTGGATTGAAGCTAAAACAGGTTTGTCTGTTGTGATGGCAAATGATGCCAATTGTGCGGGGTTAGGAGAGGCTTGGTTAGGGGCGGGGCAAAAGGTTTAAAATCTGATTTTTTTAACGTTGGGGACGGGTGTCGGTGGGGCAATTATTCTGAATGGTGAATTGTTTGTTGGGCCTCAAGGAACTGCGGGAGAATTGGGATTAATTACGTTAAATTTTGACGGCCCGGTTTGTAATAGTGGAAATCAAGGCTCTTTAGAACAGTATGCCTCAGTTCAAGCAATTCGTCGAGAAACGGGTTTAGAACCTGCTGAACTGGCTGCTAAAGCAAAATTAGGTGATACAAAAGCGATAGAATATTGGCAGCAATACGGCCGAAGATTGGGGGCAGGTTTAGCGAGTTTAATTTATATTTTAACACCTGAAGCGATTATTTTGGGTGGTGGAATTAGTGCGGGTGCAGAGTTGTTTTTACCGAGTACGATTGCCGAAATTGAACGTCGAGTGTTAGCGAGTTCTAGGGTAGGATTAGAGTTATTAATTGCAGAATTAGGTAATCAAGCGGGTGCTATTGGTGCCGCAAAATTAGCCTTTGATAGTTTGGTTTTCAAGCACTAATTTTAAAACTCGCCTGTTATACTGAGAGAAACATCATGGAAGAAACGATATCATCATTCAGGCTAAATAAGTATGACATACCGAGAAGAAATTACCATCAAAGTTCCAGCCGATCTTGCTGAAAGTTACCGCAACGCTAACGAACAGGAAAAACAACAAATAGAAACTCGAATTGCCTTTTTGTTAAAAATTCAAATTCTGTCCCAACAAACGGCTATTGATCAATTACGAAAAACGATGAGTGAAATCGGTCAAAAAGCGGTTGCAAAAGGATTAACTCCAGAAATTTTAGAAGATATCTTAAAGGATGATGAAGGATAACCTGTTTGTTTTTGATGTGAATATCATTATTATAGCGGTGTGCGCTCGTATGAGGTACAAACCAGAAACCCGGTTTCTGCTAGAAACCGGGTTTCTACCCAATCGGTGTACCTCACAGAACTGAAAACTGCTATAGTGCAGTTTGAATTCCTCAAAGTAAGCCAGATTTAGCGATTCGGAAGGCTCAGAAAAAGTAGTAATAACGATGCAAGATCATCCAACTCCTCCACTGAATCCTCAAGCTGAACTGGCAAAAGAACGCAATCGAGCGGCGGCTGAACGAACGTTAATGGCTTGGATTAGAACTTGTTTATCACTAATTAGTTTTGGCTTTGGGATTGATCGAATTGTCAGCGCGATTTTAAGTTTTCAAAATGTGGCAGATCGGGTTAATCCGATACGTTTGTCGCGTACTTTGGGTTTGAGTTTTATTGCTTTGGGGATTTATGCGATGATTGCAGCGATTATAGAGCATCGCAATGAGTTACGACACATTCAGCGTCGTGGAGATTATATTTATACGCCTCGTCGATCTTTAGGATTAACGGTTGCACTGGGGTTAGTGATCATTGGGATAATGGCTTTTATGGGAATTTTGATTAGGACTTTGTAGTTAAAAATTGAATGAGAGCAAAATAACAATCACTGCTGCTACACCAAAGATGAATACAGCACTCCCAATGGCAATATTGAGAGGACGACTAGAGATTGAGATGTAGTTATCTCGTTCGATAGATTTGATAATAATGCGATGTTGGATGATGGCAATGATCAGCAAAGCGATTCCGAGTGCTATTAAACTTAATCCCAAGATTTGAGAATATTTGAGGATAATTACCCGACTTTGTAGGGGGAATGTTGTTTCTAAAGCTTCAAAAATTTGCTCAAATGCTATGCCTAAACCGATGAGTGTAACACTATTTTGAATCCAAGAGGCGATTGTCCGTTCTGCGGCTGCGCGGTTACGTTCTTTGGCTAATTCGTTTGTTGCTCCTGTGGGTTTTGATGGTAAATTCATTAATCAATAGTTCCTGGATTTTTCAATCTTTTATGATCGGACAATTTTTTCTCTATTTTAATTTATACAATTAAAAACGATGCTCAATAGGGGGTGAAAACAGAAAAGAAGTAGGATGTAAATTTTTCGGTATAAAAAAGAATTATGGTGATTACTATCCCTTTCTTGAAAAATACTGAAAATCTTGATCATTTTTATCGCTGACATCGTGAAATTGTTAATCGAGTTGAGCCGCATTTACAAAAAGCCTCAGAAGATACTAGCTCTTATTTTTCGACGATATCTTCTTCTGCATAAATCCAGATTAACTGCAAATAAGTTTGTAACTTTTGCAAGAGTTCATCTACTTGAATGGGTTTAGTAATCCAGTCACTACATCCGTTTTCAAGAGCTAGTTTTTGATCTTGATTTGATGCACTTCCTGAAGTGGCAATCACAGGCAAATAGTTATATTCAAGCGATAGACGTAACTGTTTGACCATTTCTAAACCATCTAAAACAGGCATAATCAAATCTGTAATGACTAAATCCGGTTGAAAGGCTTTTATTTTTTCTAATCCTTCCTGTCCATTATTCGCTTCTTCAACTGTAAAGCCCCATAGTTCCAGTAAGTTTTTGAGAACTAAGCGATTTTCTGAGGAATCATCTACGACTAAAATTTTACATTTATCTCCACTAAATCCAATAATATTTTGGGGATCAAAAATGGCATCAAGTTCTATTTGATCAACCTTTGATTTTGAGATATCGAGTCTTTCATCAATGAGTAAAAGTAGATGAAAACCACAATTATAAATCACATCTACACTCTCTTTTTGTTTCGAGTTTAAATTGGGATCTCGTTGTAGGATTTGAGCAGAGGCTAAAATTGTGTTTAAAGATGTTTTCAACTCAGGGCTAAGATTAGCAATCAATTGACTTTTCGCTTGGTTAGCCGCTTCAGCGACTAATTTAGCTTGCGATCGTTCTTCAAGTCTTTTTTCGAGTTGATCATTCGTTTGTTGTAAAGCCGTATTTAACTGTTCTTTCATTCGTAATGTTTTTGTTTTGGCCTGTTTTTTAGGCGGTTTGATTATATTAATTCTATAGACTAAAGCCAGTGCTATACAAAGGACTGTTGACAGAATTAGCAAAGCTGGATATGTAATTAAAATCTGGAAATGTTCGGGAAGTACATCTAACAAGGGAAAGATTGTTAGAATGCTGGATATTTTTTTCATAAAGATAATTCAGTCGCTTCTTTAATATAATTTGCTTTCCACAAAAGTTAATGACCGAAAGCCAAGGCGTTGATTTTTAATAGGTTGAGTGAGTTGGGTTTCCGTTTCTCAGAGGGTTTGCCAGGCGTTGGCGTGGATCAGTGCGATCGCCAATGGGAGATCGGGAAACAAAGTATATATAGAAGAATGGAAAGCCAACAAATGAGAATAATTGCCTACCAATTACAAAGGCTCAATGACTTTACCAATCTAGCCTTGAAAAGTCTAACTCGTTTTTTTCTAAGTTGGAAAAGTCGCTGGGGGTAAAGCCAGAAGAGCAACGCTTAAGCGACAACCCAGAAGTAGACAAGAGAGTTTGTCACCTCCGTTTTGTGATCCCCCTCACTTTTTGATTACTTTCCCCTTACCTCTAGACCTAGATCAGTTCGCAACACATCACTTTGTTCTTACTGACAAGACTGTTCATTTTGCCGTACCTTAAAAAGTATCGCAAAGCCAAACAACTCCTTACTCTGAACATTACCTCTAGGTAAACTAACATGAAAATCACCATCAAAGCATTCGTTGCTTCCGCCATCATTACCGCAGGTTTAGTCGGTACAGTTTCCCAAGCAGAAGCCAAGCCTTCTAATACCTATGTAAGAGATCGGGTCGTTTTTGAAGTGGTTGAAATCAACGCTGAAAAAGACGAATACGGTACGGTTCCAATGGTGGTTCGTGAAACCTACGACTTGGATAATCCAGATCTATTAGGTGACTATCCAGTAGTTGAAACCCAAGTTGTTCAAGCCGCTTCTGAACCTTTAATTATCTGGAGAGAAACACTTTCGTCTAGTGATCCTAAAGGTTCTTATACTCCCGAACGTCGCGCTCATGCAGTTAGCACTCGCTTGACTAACTTAGCAGAATCTTTAGGAATTGAAACTCTAGAAGAGATGTACCAAGCTGGAGTTGTCAATAACGAAATTGTAATTTTTGCTTCTCAAGAAGCAGGTGAAGCCAACACGGATAATGTGGTTTTCACCTTATCCCCAGGAAACCGCAATGACGGGGACATCTTTGTTGAACACATGCAAGAATACGGAAATGGAACGGCAAGTGGTGAGCCGCTCTATAACTAATTTCAGGTGCTTATTAATGGGAGTTGTACTCTACTTTCCGTATGATTTGAGTTCAACAAGCAACTCCCATTTTTTTCTTGAAATCGCTCATGTTTAACCCCAAAATTGGAGGAGTGGAAAATGTTTAAAGCTGTAGACCGATTCAAGACCATTATTGGTTATTTTCTGGTTTACGCAATCAGTTCAAACGTCAACTATCCGAAGGTATTCAGGAGAATAAAAACCATGAAAATCACATTCACTGAAATCTTGCTCACTGCAACTGCTTTGGTTACTACAATTGGTGTTCATGCTCAGATTGCACCACAAAAAGCAGAAGCTACAGTTAAATTGGCTGCTCTAGATTCTTCTGAATCTTTACCGTTAATTAGTTGGTATCCAAGCAAAAAAATGACGAAAGATAGTTATCTGTGTCAGAGTGCATCACTCGATTTAAACAAGAGTCTGAAGTCACCGGGAACATAGAATCAGCTCTTACGTAAAAATAAAACTCAATCCCTGGCTATTCGATCAAATTTTCGGGCAATTCAGATCGAGTAAAAAATCAAATAAAAATCTAAAATTTTTAAGATAAAAAGCTTGAGACCTTGAAAATATAAAAATCATCAAAAATGATAACTTAATCGCTCTTACCGTATCACTTGGGAAAATCAAAAGTTATATTAAAGTCGCCGAATACTGGCATGAAGTATCACTAAAATGGGGAGACAGCCAATGGAATCTATCACTCAAGAACTGATTTTAATTGTGGATGATAATCCGACCAATATTAAGGTTTTGTCAGATTTTTTGAGAAACTTTGGCTATAAAATTTTAATTGCAAAAGATGGTGAAAGTTGTTTGAAGCGACTGGAAAAAATTACACCCGATTTGATATTATTAGATATAATGATGCCGGGGATAGATGGATTTGAAACTTGTCGTCAGATTAAAGCCTCAAACGCGACAAAATCTATTCCAGTCATTTTAATGACCGCCTTGACTGATACAGTGGATAAACTGAAAGGATTCAGCCTGGGAGCAGCAGATTATATTACCAAACCCCTACAATACGAAGAAGCGATCGCCCGCATTAATGTTCACATCAAACAACGCAGTTTAGTTTCTAGACTTGAGCAAGAAAATCAAATTTTATACGAGAAAAATCGGCAATGTCAAGATGAAATTCGTTGTCAAAGCTGGTTAGAATCTGCACTCCGATTATCGGAAGAGAAATTTTCTAAAGCCTTTCACTTAAATCCCTACCCCATTACCATCAGCACTTTACAGGAGGGAAGATATCTAGAAGCGAATCAATGTTTTTGTTGTTCAACCGGCTATTACTATGATGAAATCATTGGAAAAACGGCAACAGAATTAAAGATTTGGGTGAACCCCGAAGAACGCGAAACCCTGATCAATCAACTTCAATCTCAACGTAGCCTATCTAACTATAAGTTTCAGTATCGTACCCAATTAGGCGAGGTGAAAACGGCGTTACTCTCAGCAGAAATTTTGCAACTTAAAGGAAAAGATTGTCTTATGTCAATTTATCGTGATATTAGCGATCGCAAATTTTCCTCGGTGTCTCGAGAGTGGATTAAGTTAAAAAAACTTGTTCCTGCTGCTTCTAAAAGTCAGAAAACTTCACGTATGATTTGAACTCTTTACCCCTAAATATTATGGACACTACCACATTAATTCCGGCGACTGAACAACGAATCAGGGAGTACCAAAACCAGGATCTACCCAAATTAAAACCCCAAACTAAAATGCGTCAAGCTCAACTCAAATGGTTACAAGATCAAAATCTAATGATCACTCAAGAAGAGTTAGAAGCTTTGGAAACCTACACTTTTAGGATTCGTAACAAATTAAGCCTTTTGCGAGAAGTTTACGAAGTTTGATGACTGCTCACCTGTTGCCGATGACTCTATCTTCAATGAGTTAATCCCTAAAAAATAGATCGGCTTTGCTCATCTCAAGTTTTCAACTGTCCACACCTTTTCACCACCAAAGGAGAACTAAAATGAGACAATTATTAGGAAAAGTAGCTACTGTTTTTGCTAGCACCGCAATTACAGGTTTGTCTGCATTCAGCACCTTAACGCCCTCTGCTGTTGGTGCCACTAGAGTTTTCTACAGCAACCCCGACTATATTTATCTGAAAAACGCTCAATGTTTGACCTACAATAATTCTGGAGAAGGGGTAGGAACCTTAGAACAAGGCTACTACAAAGTCCGCCGCTATGGAAACTTTACGGACGGTCAACCCTATGCAGAAGTTTTTGCTGATTTTTCCGCTTCAGGACAAGGTTGGGGAACCGTCAATTTACCGTTTTCTTGTTTAGAAGTCAACAGCAATAGACAATACAATACAATGGTTGTGGCGGGTAATCCCTCTGTTGGCGCTCGCATCAGCACAGGGGGGCGTCCGGTAGGCCTCCGCACAACTCCCAGCTTGGCTTCCTACCTGGGTTCCCTTCAAGATGGAGAGCCTGTTGAAGTGATCGAAAAAGGTGAAAGTAATGATGGAAAAAACTGGTATTATGTTTCTTCGGTTGATGGTTTAACGGGATGGGTACGCTCCGAATATATTTCTTTTGATTAATTCTAACAGAAGTTACCAATCAACCCGGTTTCTCAACGAAACTTCAAGACTTCAAGTTTTGATTCGTCATCAGAAACCGGGTTTTTATTATTGAAATTCAGCTCGGCTTACGACACCGAACCTGGAAAAAGTAAGCGACAACCTGTGCATCTTTGATCTGTGGATATTGACTGGTAATTTCATCATTGGCTTTCGGTTCAACAAATTTTTCGAGAACAAAACCAACATCAATCAGTAAATTTAACCACTCGCTGATTGTTCGATGATACACAGGAATCCGAAATTTAGGCCATTGTTGTTGGATATCTTTCGGCGCTGCACTGAATATCCATTCAGCAATTTGTCCATCGATTCTATCAAAATATCCTCCCACTTCAACGGCATAAGTTCGTCCCGTTTCATCTCGTAAAGGTTTGCGATGCGGCGTATCAAAACAAGGATGAGTAATAGAAAATTGCAAAAATCCTCCGGGTTTGAGAACCCGAAACGCTTCACGCAATGCAATTTCATTATTCGGCATATCCATTAAACTCATAAACGCCGTTGCCAAGTCAAAGCTTTGATCTTCAAACGGCAGTTCTAACGCACTGGCGACTAGAAATTTAATCCCCAACGGTTCAATATTTTCTTGAGAAATTGCCTCTTGAATGAAGATTGAGGAAATATCAATTCCCACCATGTTAGCTCCTAAATTGGCTAACTTGCGAGTATTATAACCTTCACCGCAACCAATATCTAAACCCTCTAACCCTTGAATGTCCGGTAGAACTTCCAGAAAGGCTGGAGTATTCACTAAATTTCGGTAAATATCATAACCCTGACGTGCAAGAGCCGTCCAAGCTGGAGCATTTTCATCCCAGAAGCGACCAACTTCCCAATCATCCATCTGATTGTATCCAACGCAATCTTTACATTAATAGCAGATTGTTGGCGTTCCTATCGGTCGCTTTTTTGAGTAACAAGATGGACGGCTTTTTAGATGGGGGCTTAACTGGCTAATAAGTCATCTCCTAAGAGTTTAGCCGTCATTGCGGCTCGGGTTGTTACCCCCAATTTACTAAAAATTCGACGTAGATAAGTTGAAACCGTCCATTGACTAATACCCAGTTCTTTAGCGATACATTTATTGGGTAAACCTTCGGCAACTAATTTAGCGATTTCTTGTTCCCGTTGACTCAGTTGTACCCCTGGATTTGACTTGGGTTGACAGCGTACCAGATAATAATGAGTGCCATCAATATCAGACTCGAAAATCACCTCATTTGTTGCTCCTCCTGAAGTTTGCAACAGATTGGGTGAAGTGGCAGAATTCACTTGAGCGATAAGAGATTGGATAATATCTTGAAAGGTCATGGGTTGTTTTGGGTAAATGGGGTTAATCTGGTTTCTCAGGCTCGTTGTTAGTTTATACGTTCGCCAAACAAGATCAGATGCAGTTGTTTGAGATTCCGATGACCAGCTCCCTGGCTTATTCGCAATTTAACTTCGACATCCGCAGTCAAGAAGCAATTACTGGGTATGTTTCAGAATTGACACTCGGATCTCAGGATATTTCCCCAATAATCAACAAATCTTTATATAGACAACCGTAGATTTACCCGTTTGAAGAACAGTTGTCCCTCAACCTCCTACTCTGTCACTTAGAAAACTGTCACATCGTCAAGAGGTAACAACAAGCATCCCAAACGGGTTTACTGAACCAGTAATCCAAATCCGCTCGTGTTTGGAGAATCCCCTTTCTTTAGAAATGGGGAGTATGTCACAAACTGGTGATCGCCCCCACTGTGGTTTGCGGAATTTCTTCGCTCAAGCAATCTACTGATACTTTCATCGAGTCAAGTTGAGCCGACCCAAAAATCATCGCAAATGACACATCCGCCGCATCTCGTCCCGTACCAATTCGCACAAACCCTTTCCGGGGTATCAAACGAGTCGCATCAAACAAATACCAGCGAGAGCCTAAATAGGCTTCAAAAGCCGCATGAAAATCTGGCGGTTCTAAACTATAAGCATAGCCACTGACAAAGCGAGCGGGGATGTTTAAAGCCCGACAAAATGCAATTCCCAAATGAGCAAAATCTCGGCAGACTCCAGTCCGTTGCGTGACAATTTCATAAGCAGAAGTCTGAGAATCTGTACTACCGGATAAGTAAGTGATGTTCTCATAAATCCAATTACAAATTGCCGTGACTCGGGAATAATCCGGCAAGAGATGACCGAATTCCTTGTTGGCGAAATTGATTAATCGGTCTGACTCACAGTATCTCGAAGGATAGACATAATTTAAGACTCTTAAAGGCAGCTTATCCGGTGGAATTTCGGGAATTGTATTGGGATTGTCTTCTTCTAAATAAAGTGCAACTGTGGCTTGATAATTGACTTCCAATTTTCCCTGGGGTGCGGTCAGACGTAACAACCGATTTTTCAGAGGTGATGACACATATTCTTCGGAATTGACCGCCGGTTCGATCTGAAGATGTTCTTCAAAAACTTGTTGTGAACCATTATTAAAAGCACTGATATTAAAAATAAACGTGCAAGGCGTTGCCAGATCGTATTTTAATTGACATCCCACTTGAAACTTCATCGTTTTGATTTCCTTAAGTTTGTGTGTGGTTAAAAAAAAGAAAAAAATTGATTTGAACTCTATTTTTGAATCAACAGAACTGGAGTCCGAGACGTTGGACTGAATTAGTGATGACGCGATCGCATCCGATCATACTCCTCTATTCCTCCAGGATTCTGTTATCTTAAGTTGTTCTCCCTCAACAGTCAATTTGAATCTTAGTCAATTGAGATGAGCGCATCCAACATTCCCATCTATTTGCTCTTTCTCTATTCAGTGTTTTGGGTTAATATTTAATATTAGCATAATTCTGGCTATTTTTCTCAGATAGCCAAAATGTCTGCATCTTCACCCTTTCCCCTTTGCGACTCCAAAACCGGAGACAAACAAACAAAGAAGAAAAGGATTAATCCCCTTCTTCACTCTTAATTCTTATTCATTTTTAGTAGCGGAATGTTGCAGCAATTAAAGCGCGATCGGGAAGATTTTCAGGAACATCTGTATAAACTGCACCGCCATTGAGGAAAGTATGAATTGTGGCAAAATCTAACAGATCCTCATTTTCCGGTTGATCTTCTCGTTGCAAAGTGATTTCATGGGTTTCGGGATTAAACTTACCCCATTGTTCCTCATCGATAGCAACAAACAGAGATTCAATCCGTTTATCATAAGCTGCTGTAATAATTTCCTTGAGATCGCGAGACGCTTTTTCTGGGTTGTTTGCCATCAATTCTTGATACTTAGTTGCGGCTTTTTCTTGAGACTCTTGGAAATAAGGTAGAACAATTTCCCAAGCCTGTTTGTGTAATTCCTTGGGATTAGCATTGTCGGGATTTCCTGGAATTCCTTCTGACAAAACAAGCGGATAAATCGTAATGTCTCGATAGATACTGATCACATAATCTACCCCAGCCAAGATCATCGGAGCTTGTTGATCTTCAAGAATGTCATGTAAACCCCGATCAACCTTTTGTAAAAAACGGCGAATTTGATCTTTATTATCATCTACTCCTACACCTTGACCGTGATAAGTTTGAGATTTACCTTGGGGGAGTGCAGGGCTTCCTGAGTGAAGTTGAAGCTGTTGTTCTGTCTCATCATATTTCAACGCTTCTGCTAAACTCAAGGGTATTCCTTCAAGAGAAACTTCATCAATATTATAATGACTTGCCTGAAATAAACGCACCTGATTTTGACTCAAAGCTAACACATAAAACCGCCCGTCATTCATTAATAAAGGCATTAACGGTTTAATATGAAAGCGATTACTGATGATCACTTCTTCATCAAAATTGAGCGGAACACGGTAATAACGGAACTCATTTGGAGAAATAAATAAAGCGAGTCCTTCGTCTTGATGTCGCCAAAACTCCCCTTGATCCAGTTGATGAGCCTGTTCTAAAAGTCGTTGAGCATCGGTATCTCGCCAACCCGCTTCTACTAATTTTTCCTCAGCCAAACTGAGAACATTCTTAAACCGAATTGGATCTTGACGAATTTCTGATCCGGCGGCATGAGTCGGCATAAAAATTGTAATGCAATTTTCATCCCGATATTCCATTAACTCTTTAATTTCGCTGGTTGATAAAATACTCATTCTTTAATAAATCTCCAATTCACTATTTCTTTGATTCGGGTTCTTTGATTCGGGAAAATGAAACCCGTTTTAGGAGTTCCATCCCAAGGGTATTTCAACTTCAGTTTCCGAAGCTTTATCGGTACGAACTCCGGGTTTATTCACAATTTGCACGGTTGTTGCTTGCGGCCCTTTTTCACCTTCTTCTTCGACATATCTCACCCCTGTTCCGACTGTTAACCGCTCAAAATCATTGTGTAAAACACTATTTTTATGGAAATAAATCTCGCGATCTTCATCAACAGTTCGTAAGAAACCATATCCTTCCTCGGGGAAAATTTGGGTAACAATCGCAACCATTTGTTGTTGTGAGGGAGAGTTTCTATCCCATTGGCGTTGACGTTCAACTAACTCCACCAGTTGACGACGTGCCGCCTCAAAAGCGTCTCGAATAACGCTTTCTAACGGCTCATATTGAATGCCTTGATCGGGACTGCGATCTACTGCTAATTCGTGACCCGGAGGAACTGTAATATCGAGCCGCACCCGATAGGGGGAACCCGCTTTTGGGTGTTCGTGGTTTTTCTCGATCACAACTCGACAGCTATTCATATAGTTGCAGAATTGCTCAAGTTTGCCAATTTTTTCTCGAACTAAAGAATCAATGGCTTGATTTTTATCTATATTATGATAGGAAATTTCGGGTTGAATTTTCATGTTTATTCTCCTGGATTTCTGTTCAAACAATGATTCCGTTAATTAAGTCCTACGGACAATATTCAAGAAAGTTAGCTGCGACATATCCCTCGATAGGAGCGAAAACCGGAACCCAACCATTTCCACCTCTATTTCTGATAGAAATGTCTTGTCCGTCTTCTAAACTTCCGATAATTTCTCCTCCCGGTTGCGATCGCACATTTAACCGCGTATTCACATCAACTTGACGACAACTACTGCTAGAAAAAGTGGGGCCAACTGTATCACAATAAGCCAAGTTTGCTGAGGTTACATACCCTTCAACGGGATATTGAACTTGCACCCAACCATTCTCACCTTCATCTTGGATATAGACTCTTTCATCTTCTTCTAATGTGCTGATAATTTTCCCTTGAGGTCGATCTCTGAGCGTTACCAGTGAGGCGTTAACTTTACGACAACCATTCACGGGAGGAGTGAATAAAGCCTCTCCATCAGGAACTTGAGATGTGGTATTTTCTCCGGTACAATAGCGGAGATTTTGTGCATTCACATAACCACTACCAGGGTTTTCTATCGGTACCCAACCGTCTCTCCCTTCATTGGCAATGTAGACATTTTCTCCTTCTTGTAACCGACCGATTTCATTTCCTCCGGGTTCATCTCTAATAATGATATTAGAGGTTTTTGCTTCCCGACAGTTACTTCCGGGGACTGTAGAGGTTTGAGCATTAACGCTTGCGGTTGGCAAAATCAAATTGGTTGCTAATGCTCCTAATGCTGTTAATCCCAGCGTTTTTTTTAAGGGGTTTAAGTCTATGTTGTGAGTCACCATAATTTAACCTTTTTTCTTAAAAGATTTATTCTTATTTATCTATTATGATTGTTTTAGCAGTTAATTTTATCTATCTGGAGTTGTAAATCTTTCTCTATCTTTTTACGAGTTTGATGATTTTATTGACCGCAAAAATGACTGTAAAAAATATAGCAGAAGTCAGGAGACAGGAGACAGGAGACAGAATTGAAACCTTTATCATAAAAGGATTTGACAGAAAAACAGTGTCCTAATCAACTCTTTCTCTGCTATAGATTTTATCTGACCTGGGCAGAAAATGAGCAAAAAAAATCCCCTGAAAACAGGGGAAAATTAAAACAGAATCAACAGAATATTCTTACACCGTTACACCTAATGCTCCGGCACCAGCAGAAGCTAAAGCCGAAACTAATGCTGTCAGAAACAACCACCAAGCGGCGGCGGCGGCGGCTTGTTGAGTTTCTTCAAGTTGTTTTTGAGTTTGATGCTTAACCCGTTCTATTTGTAATTCCGTTTGTTGTTGTAGGCGTTCTACCTTTTGTAAAACACGGTTCCGAGTCATTTCAACTTGATCAATAATTCGATTAGCATCCGCTTCCGAAATATCTTTGCGAGAACTCATCAATGCTACTAAAGTATCGCGATCAAACTGAGACAAACGCTCCCGCAACGCCTCAAAACCCGCTTGCGGATCATCAAATAAGCTGCGTAAATCATTCCGAATTCCCTCATAGTTCAGTTCGGGTCGATCTAAACTATTGAGATAAGCACGAATTTTCGCAAAGATGCGATCCAGCACTAATTGAACTTGAACATTAATCGTATGTAACTGATCTAAGAAGCGATCACGCACGCTTAAAATATCATCTACAATTCGATTTGCATCTTGTTCAGAAATATCTTCTCGCTGAGACAATAACGCCACTAAAGTTGAACGGTCAAATTGTGACAAGCGATCCTGCAAGCTTTCCATTCCTAAACGCGGATCATTCAGCAATAATTTAAGATCCCGTTGAATGCCATCAGGATTAAGTTCTGCTTTCTCCGTAGAGCGCAAATAATCAGCGAACGCATTTTGAAAATCATGTACTTTTTGCTGAGTGCGACGAGCCAAACGACGGGGTGATTTTGCAATCGCTTTCAGGGTATTTTGTACTTCGTCAATCACTTGATTCACTTGTTGTTCACTCAAGTCATCTCGCTGTGATAATAACTGTACTAAAGTATCGCGATCCATCTCCGCCAAACGTCTTTTAATGGCTCTACTTCCCACGGCTGGATCTTGAAGTAATAGAGTCATATCTTGTTTAATTCCATCGGGGTTTAGTTCCGATTTACCTGTACGATAAAGATAGTCTGCGATCGCTGATTTTGCTTGTTCATACTGTTGTTGAGCTTGATCGGCGAGTTGCTGAGGTTGGTAACGAATACGAGTCCAAATGCGTTCGGTTCGATCTAAAATTTTATCGACTTGTTCTTGACTCAAATCCTTCCGTTGACCGAGCAACTGTACCAAAGTATCGCGATCAAATCGAGAAACTCGCGCTCGTAAAGCCGACATTCCCGCTTGCGGATCATCAAGTAACAGTTTTAATTCCTGTTGTATCGCTTGGGGATTAAGTTCAGATTTACCTGTATCTCGCAAATAGGACTGAAGTTTGAGCCATTGTTTTTCGGCTCTCGCTTGAGCGGCTATATTCAGTTCGTGAGCTTCTTTGATCACCTGATCACGATTGATTTCTAACTCGGTTATAATCTCTGCAATTTCTACAGGTGTTAACTCGGGACGGTGTAATAAAATCCGTTCAAGTGTTAAGCGATCTAATTGAGCTAAACGGTTACTGAGATGCTGATAATCGGTATCAGGATCTTTAAGAATCGGTCTGAAATTGAGTGCTATTTTCTCTGGGGTTAATTCTTCTCGGGGAGCTGAGAGTAAATAGCGTTCGACTTCGGTTAACAAGGTGAGTGCTTCTTCCCGTTCTTTCGCCGCGTAAGCCGTATTTAACACCTGCAAACGAATGGCATTCAAACTATGAGAAATATGCTCAATTTCCCCTTGAGTTAAAAGTCCTTTTACTTGCAGACTATCTACAAAGTCGGTGCGATTAATTTTTTCTAATTCTTCGATCACCAGACTCGGATCAGCTTCAGAATCATAAAGCAGTTCGCTAAACTCTCGTTCTAAGTTAGCAGATTTCAGTTGCCATAGATGAGCGTTAGAGAGATAGTTTTCAATATCGGCTCGTAACGGGCTGTAAGGGTGATGATCACCACTCAATTGATCAGCAACTTTATCTTTCTGTTCGCCTAAATAACCTCTGAGTTGTTTCAGTTGTCCGACAACTTTTTCAGCGTCGAGATCGGATAAATCTGTTCGTCCGATTACTAAGCTGACCAAACTGTTAAATCCCATCATCAAGCCTTGACTTAGGGGATTAGAACTGTCAGTAGGGCTGTGTTTCTGTATTTCTCCAAGAACTGCGTCTAATTGATTAGATAAATCGTCACCCAGCAATGATTTTCGAGGCGCTGATTTGAGATAATCAACGAATTTGGAGAAGTTATTTTGACCTGGGACTTGAGACGTTGTTTTGTTCCAAGCGGCTTCTAATTGTCTCGCCAGACGATCAACTTCTTGTTGAGATAAGTCGGTGCGACTACTGACCAGATCAACAAAAGTTTGACGGTTAACATTTGGTAAATCACCGCTTGCTAAAGCGTTTTGCAATTGTGGATCACGCAGAAGATCTTCAAAGTCGGAGCGAATATTTTGCAGATCGAGTTGGGGAGGACGTAACCCCTGGAGGTAATCTTCAACTTTTTCCCGCACGAAAACCGGATCAAGTCCATCGGTTAATTCCCGACGGACAGCGCTAGCCGCAGCTTCGGCAGTGGCGACGACTTGTTGGGATGCGGCTTTCGATCCAAAGGCGGCGACGGCGGTTCCAAATAAGGCTTGAAACCCAGAAGTTGCTGTATTAACGACTGATCCGATCAGTGATCCAACTGTTGTTGAACTCACCCAGACTAACAGCGAGAAATAAGCGCCCCAAATGACTAATCCGACTATTGCGCCAGAAGCACCAGAGACAAATAGACTGAGTTTGACGGCGAATAAACAGGCAAAAAATAGGGATATCGTGACACTAACTAGGGTGCCTAATCCTAAAGCAAAGCCTATTTTGCGAAGGTTTATACCACTCGATTTAGAATGTGAATGATCCTGATCATGTGATGATGAGTTTCCGAGTAAAGAAATACCTGTCGCCACGCCTAGATTGGTCAGTAACATTTGGAAGGCAAATGCTAATATCACTCCAGTAATTAAAGCGGTAAAAAATTGCGGCCCACTAAAGACCATTGCAGCATCTTCTACAGCTTGGGGTTCCGGTTCGACGATAACTTGAGCCAACCAACTCAGGTGAGAAATGAGCTTTAATGTAGTGAGTTCTCCTAGATTCATTTTTTTTCTGACTGAATAAGTAGGTGTAAAAGCAAAAGTATAAGATTGCTGGTCTGATAGTGAGCAAATCTTATCAAGATGGAAATAGTATCTCGGATTTTCCAGCAAAGATCGTCTGTCTGGAGTGGGAACTTTGCTGATCTGTTTATTTTTGCTTCTCTATCGTCTGGAATAGTAAAAAGACTGAACTTATGGAAGTTCAGTATAAAAAGGACGATACTCTATTGACTTTTAACAAATATTTTTAAATAGATAAGGGTAGGATAGCAAGAATTCGAGAGAACGTAAAGAATGACTTATGTTCGGGCGAACTGCTACTATCCTTTCCCTTATCTAGCCAAGTCTTTTAGGTCGGAAATTGAGCTAAAATACATGGGTATTTATATAATACCCTTCAACAATTGGGACTGCAACTCTTAGCTAGGGTATCTTATTTAGCTTGCAACCTAAGCATATCATCTTCATCGGCAGAGTTTATCTATCCACAGATAGAGATCGAACTTAAAGCTTTTCTGTAATGGCACTCTCAGCCAAGGGAATAGAGAAGTGAGTTAGATGATAATTTGAGCATTCTTCTCTAACGTTTAACTGATTTGTCTGAGGGATTTTTATAAATAGATAATGATAATTATTTTTCGATAAATCCGACGGTTGGACAAACCCAGGCATAACATCTATCCATTTCAAACTTTTTTCTGCTACTTAAGTGTTAACAGAAAGCGAGTTTATACCGTCGGAAATTTTCAGTGAAACCGAATCTCAATTTTCTGAGAAAATTATTCCAGGTTGGCTTCTGGATATCTTTCTACAAAGTAGTTCGTTAACAGGGTATTCACAAAAGACAAAATCACTGGCCCTAAAATAAAAGACAGAATACCACTCACTTGGAAACCCGGAACTGCAACGGAAGCCAGCCAGAAACACAGTCCGTTTACAATTAATGAAAAGCCTCCCAAAGTGACAATATTGATGGGTAGGGATAGAACTTGTACAATGGGTCTAACGGCCCAGTTTACCACTCCAATAGAAGCCGCCGCAATTAAAGCAGCCGGAAAGGTTACTAAGTTAACACCGGGAAAAATAATATCGACAACCAGCAAACTCAAAGCAGTTGCCAGTAAAGGTAAAAGTGATCTCAAAGCCATCATAATTATTTCGCTCTCCCTTTCAAATTTTTCAAAAATATTCATTACTATCCTCTATACTAATTTTAAGAACTGGGGGATGACTTCCTCTCTTCGATAGATTTTCTGGCGTTAATCTTCTGTCATAAAAACCAAAATATAGCTAAAGATAGAGATAGAAATCTGGAAAATTAGAGACAATAAAAGTAGACATTAAAGTATAGGATTTTAAAAAAGATGGGAATTTTAAGAATTCTTTTGGCTATTCTAATTCCTCCTCTGGGCGTTTTTCTAACCGTTGGCCCGAGTTCGGCATTTATCATCAATATTCTGCTCACCCTTCTGGGTTGGCTTCCCGGTTCAATTCATGCGGTTTGGGTGATTACAAAACACGCTGAAAGAACAGATGTAGTCGCGAGAGAAGAGGCTGAGAGAATAGACGAAAGAGCCTATTAATTTTAGAGTTTGTTTAACCCGGTTGTTTGAGAAAAACCGGGTCATTTTTATGTCAATTAGAGGGATTTATCTTTTCCCTCTAAAAGTTTAGGATTTTCTCCTTCTAAGGCTTTCGGACTATCTACCGGCTTGCTGCGGTTAAAAGACTCAGATAGAGAATCCCATAACTCTCGCAGACGGTGTTTAATTTTCTGTTCTTTTTGAGCGATCGCGCTTCCCGCTTCACCGAGTTTATGCTCAAAAGTATTACGGGTTTGTGAAACTTTTTCAGTGACGATTTCTGGCTCTTCTTTAGCTTTTTCGTACCAAGTTTTTGCTTCATCTAGATAGTCCTTGACTTGCTCGTACTGCTCCCCGTAACGAGCCGATAAATTCGCTTGAACGATTGCTAGTTGTGCTTGGAGTTGAGCATATCGCTTTTTCATCAAGGCAACTTCTTCGCTATTTTTCACGGTTTCAACGGCTGAATTAATCGAAGCTTTAACTTGCTCCGATTTGTCTTGACTTGAATCCGCAATATCCCCTAACGCTGTATCAATTTCGGCTTGTAATTCCTGTTCTTGGCTGTCGATTTTTTGTTGAAGTTGTTTAACTTCTGCTTGCGTCTTAGAAATAGCTTGACGTCGGGTGCGACTAATCGCTTCAATCGCACCTTCTATCGAAGCGGTTACTTCTTCTTTGACTTCTCCACCTTTATCACTCAAACTTTCAACAACCGCAGAAATGGCATCTTTAACAACAGAGCGAATTTCACTCGAACCTGCTTTCACTTCTGATGTGCTTTGAGAAATGGCTTCTTGGACAATTTCTCGGATTCTTTCTGAGCGCAGTTGACCTTCTGTTTTCGCTTTTTGTAAATTGCTTGTAATTTTCTGTTTGACGTTTTCAGATTCGTTGATTTTATCAGATTCAGACATCGTTAATGATTCCCCAAATTTAACTCAATCCAAGTTATGCTTCTATTTTGCCAAAAGATGAGTCTCACTGAGTCATCCCCAAGAGATAATCTCAACTTTGTTTCAGCTAATTTCTATCTTAAGATAGAGGACTGGTGATCCTTTTCAATCAATTTGGATTTCTAACTGCGATCGCGAACTTGTTTGATTAAATCTACAATTTCTAAATGTCCTTCTGAGGATGCCCAAATTAAAGCTGTCCAAGTATTATTGTCTTTAAGCGTCAAATCAGCATTATTATTCAGTAAAAGCTGTAGAACTTCCCGATGACCTTTAGCCGCAGCACTCATCAAAGCCGTTAAGCCAAAGTCCGTTGTGGCATTAATTTCAGCCCCCGCATCAAGTAACTGTTGAACAACTTGGGGATGTCCGGCGGCGGAGGCTTCCATCAAGGCTGTCCAACCATCGGGATCACAACCGTTCACTTCGGCACCTGCGTTGAGTAGTGCGGCGACAATCTCAAGAAACCCGGTTCCGGCGGCGACAATTAACGGGGTTGTCCCTTCTTCGTCTGGGATATTAATCTCTGTATCCGCTTTTAATGCAGCCAGAACTTGAGCCAGATCTCCTGTTTTTACCGCTTTCACTAACTCGGTCATAGCCGTTTCTCCGGTTTTTCACCATAGAATGTTTCCCCTCTTTTGGTATACCACAGTTTGGCTACACGGGCATCAAGCGGAAATCGAAAATTGTAGTTGATAAATCATAGCAACTGCTGCGGCTAAACCTGCAATAATCATTAATACGGCGGGCATTAACTTGCGAGTTTTAATCAGACGGATTATAAACACAATCACCAATAAAATAGAAACCGCCGTTGCTAAAATTAATCCCCAAGGGATACCTTGCCACTGCATGACTCCCCCAGTTATCAACAAAGCCCCACAAATTCCACCGGAAATCAGCGAAATTTTACTATTTCCCTGGGTATATCCCAATACGCCACCGACTACAGCTAATAATCCATAGGCGATCGCTGCCACAATGCCAATATTCATCTGTCACTCTCTCCCACTTGCAATCTCGAACTCCAGTTATACAACCGATGTTGTCGAACAATCTGTATTCTTTCAGAATTTATCAAAACTTGACATCAAACTGACATAAAACTTATCAAAATTTTAGAATGAGATGCGGCTCTCCTATCCGATACAATACAGGGGCATCAACCCTGGAAATACTCAAACGGCTTTTTTCCTTTTCAACTTTTGATTTACTCTAATGTCTTCTCTCAATCCTCAACTGATCGCTCAAGTGCGTTTTCTTCAACGTCAGGCTGCTAGTTTGCTCCTTTATCAATCGGTGTTTACTGAGGCGATGGGGCAAGCCTTTTTGAATTTACTAGAAGCCTTAGAAAACGATAGCAATCCTTTAGATTGTCTTAAAGCTTATGGAATTTTGTTTAAAGAGCAAGCGCTCGATCAGCAATGTTGGCAAGATTATCTGATTGTTCAAATTATTAGGGCGGATAATCCCTTTAGTCAACAAGCTCAACAAAAGGATTTCAAGCAGTTGTCTTCGTCTTTAATTGCCGCCGCCAAGTCAGATTTACAACGCTTACAAACCCTCTATCAATGTAGTGGTGAAACACTGAGTCAATGGATACAACAGTTAATTCCCTCATCTGAACCGCCTGTGGTTTGGCAAGCCTCACCCGAGGGAGTCGAAAATATTGCAGAATTGCCTCTGAAAACTCTACTGGAAAAACCGGAAAATTGGGCGGATGCTTTAGAAGAATTAGCCGATCATTATCGACAGTTTGGCGTGGGCTTATTTGCCACTTCTCAGGCTTTTCGTTGGCAGAATGGAGAATTAATCAGTATTTCTCATCCTGATCCGGTTCATCTGAGCCAATTAGTCAGTTATGACTCTCAACGGCAGATTTTATTACAAAATACTGAATTTTTGTTGGCGGGATATGCAGCGCAAAATGTGCTATTATATGGAAGTCGGGGTTCGGGAAAATCGTCTTTAGTTAAGGCTTTATTACATCAATATAGCGATCGCGGTTTACGGTTAATTGAAGTGGCAAAGTCGGAACTAAAAGATTTACCCCTTGTGATCGAACAGTTGCGCGGAACTCCCCACAAATTTATTATTTTTGTTGATGATCTCTCCTTTGAGGAAGATGATGATACCTTTAAAGCCTTGAAAGTTGTACTTGAAGGAAATATTACCGCTCGTCCTCAAAATGTAGTGGTTTATGCCACTTCCAATCGTCGTCATTTAGTGCGAGAATATTTTGCAGATCGCCCCCAACCGCGAGAGGTTGATGAGGTTCAGGCTTGGGATACCGTACAGGAAAAGCTATCTTTTAGCGATCGCTTTGGTCTAACCTTAACCTTTGAACCGCCCGATCAACAAACCTACCTGAAAATGGTACATCATCTCGCTGCTTTAGCCGATATTAGCCTCAACCCCGAGGAATTAGAATTTCGCGCCCTCCAGTGGGCAACCCGTCACAATGGCCGTTCAGGACGCAGCGCTCGTCAGTTTATCGACTTCCTCACCGCAGAACTTGCCCTATTTTCAGGGAACCGGGAACAGGGAATGGGGGAATAGTGACTGTTGACTGTTCACTGTAAAAACCCGCCCCTACAACTTCGTTTCTTAACTCTATTGGAAAAAATCCCCATCTTCGCTCAATATCCATTATCGTGAGGAGATACTCTAAACTAAAAAATAGTAGTAAGTAGGTCTAGAACTATGTCTCCTAGCATGACCAATACTATCGAACTTACTCCGGCAGAAGCCTTTGCTGCGATCGCATTAACTGCTGTGGCTGCTGATGGTATGATCACTGATAGTGAATCACAAATCATCAGAAGTACCTTGGCGCGGATGGATCTTTTTACCGACTACACCGCCCAAAAGAAGACAGAAATGATTCAACGCTTATTGGATCAAATTCAAGAAAAAGGGTATGAAGTCGTCATGCAGTCTGCGATCGCTAAATTGCCTGGTAATCTCAAAGATACAGCTTTTGCAGTCGCGACTGATATCATCCTTTCCGATGGGGATCTCGCAGATGAGGAAGAAGAGTTGTTAAATGCTCTTTATAATGCTCTAGGAATTGAAGAAGAAATGGCAACTAAGATTATTGATGTCATGCTGATCAAAAATAAGGGGTAATTTTGCTCAGTTTGGGTGTCGAAAATCAACTTGTTTGTCCCTGGATTAACCAGGGATTTATTAAAATAAATTTTAGACAAAAGCAGAATTCACAATTTGAACGGTTTAACTTGCGAAGTGTGGGTTAAAATGCGCTCTGATCAAAGTCGTTTCAATCGAGTTTTCTAAGCTGATCCGACTACATTCTACCTTCTTGATGTTGAGATTTTAAAGGGTTATGGCTTACATCCGAACCGTTCGCTTTCAAGATACGGATGCTGCCGGAGTTGTCTACTTTGCTAATGTTTTAACCATTTGTCACGAAGCCTATGAAACCTCCTTAGCAGCCGCCAAAATTCATCTAAAAACGTTTTTTTGTAACCCAGATTTTGCCATTCCGATTGTTCATGCGAGTGTTGACTTTTTTCAACCGATATTTTGTGGTGATCGCCTGATTATTCATTTAATGCCACAACAAATTACAGAAAACACCTTTGAAATTAACTATAAAATTGTTTTATTAGATTCAGATAAATGGATAGCAAAAGCCACTACAAAGCACGCTTGTATTCACCCCTGTAGCCGCAAAAGAAAGCAACTTCCTGATGAAATTCTGCATTGGTTAAATGTCGAAACCATAGAGCGAATCTTAAATAATGTTGATGCGGTTGTCGTTTGGAATAATGGCAAAGCTTACTTCTTTAAAGACAATGAATATCTGAGTTATGATCTCAATTGGAACTGTATTGATTACGGTTATCCCCAGAAAATAGACCGGGGAAGATGGGCAAGTTTTCCCCCGAGTTTTACTCAAGGAATTGATGCCGGGTTAGTTTGGCATAATGGCAAAGCTTACTTTTTTAAAGGAGATGAATATATTTGCTATGATTTGTATAAAGATCAAGTAGAAGCAGGTTATCCCCTCAAACTAAATAGCGGACTTTGGGCGGGATGGCCGAAGCATTTTTATAGTGGTATTGATACAGCAGTATTATGGAATGATGGTAAAGCTTATTTTTTCAAAGGAGATGAATATATTTGCTATGATCTCTATCGAGAAGTTACTGAATTAGGTTATCCTAAAAAGATTTCAGAGAGTCAATGGCAGGGATGGCCGAAACAGTTTACTCGTCGTATTGATGCCGCCGCCGTCTGGAAAAATGGGAAAGCTTATTTCTTTCGAGATGATGAATATATTTGTTACGATATCAATCAAAATCGGACATATCCCGATTATCCTAAAAAAATTAAGGACAACTGGTTAAGTTTTTGGTGTCAACTGTTGTAGAAACTATTTGAATATTTGAGTTTAGAACAATGTCAACTCGTAGCTATGCTATTTTAGGAACAGGAGCAATTGGAGGCTTTTATGGTGCAAAACTCCAACAACTTGGAAGGGATGTTCATTTTTTACTCCACAGTGATTATCAACAAGTTTGTCATAAAGGTTTATTCATAGAATCTCCAAGCGGAAATTTTACCCTATTTCCGGTTCAAGCTTATGATAACTGTCACAAAATGCCTGCTTGCGATGTTGTCATTGTTGCTCTTAAAACCACACAAAATCATTTATTACCCCAGATTTTGCCGCCTTTGCTTAAAGAAGACGGTGTGGTTTTAATCTTACAAAATGGATTAGGTATTGAACCGCTAGTTGCGGAAATTGTTAACGCTAAACGAGTGATTGGGGGATTGTGTTTTATCTGTTCTAATAAAGTCGGAAAAGGTCATATTCGTCACTTAGACTATGGTATGATTACGATGGGAGAATATAATGAAAATTATCAACCTGGGGGAATTACGACCCGAATTCAACAAATTGCCGAAGACTTTAATAATGCCGGAATTCCAGTCGAACTCAGCGAAAATTTACTATTAGCTCGATGGAAAAAGTTAGTTTGGAATATTCCCTATAATGGACTGTCTGTGGTTCTCAATGCCAAAACAGACGAGTTAATGAACGCTCCAGATAGTCGAATTTTAGTCGAAGAAATCATGCGGGAAGTCGTCAAGGGCGCACAAGGATATGATTGCATGATTCCCGAAGAATTTATCCAAAAAATGCTAAATCATACGGAGAAAATGACACCTTATCTTACTAGCATGAAACTTGATTATGATAGCAAACGTCCTTTAGAAATAGAAGCTATTATCGGAAATCCTTGGCGGATGGCTACAGAAAAAGGTGTTGATTTACCTTATATTGAAATGCTGTATCGACAACTAAAATTTCTCGATTATCAAAATCGTTTAGTATGATTTTTATGGGTTGAAAACTCAAGGAAAGTAACGATAAAATTCTCGTCTATGAAGAACTCGGCAGAAAGTGATAGTATCGCCTTTCAGAAAAAAGCCTATTCTATAATCACCGACCCGAATTCGATAGGCATTGTCTTCTCCTTTTAATTTTTTAATATTGTTGATATCCCCAAAGTTTTGACAGGCTGGAATCTCAGAAAAGGTTAGATTTTTAATCGTCGTATAAACGGGTGTGCTTTTCAAAGATTTCAGCTCCTTAATAAATGTCGGAAGATATTCAGTTTTCATTCCTGCTCTAGTTCTGCTAATGCTTCCTCAAAATTTAAAGGCGTTTCATCTTTAACTTCCATCATAGCTCGATAGAGTCCTTCATCTTCAAGCATTTCAATTAAACGTTCATAGTCCGAAAAGCTAATGACAACTTTCTGGATGTGACCTTGAGTATCAGTAATTAATTCTTGTGCAAATGGATAATCTTTGGCATTCATTTTTTCCGGCTTATCTTTATCAAACGGTATTGCCATTGTACCACTTTGATTTGTAAGGTAGTTAAACACTTGAACGATTGAGAAACGTTTCAGCAAGTTCTTCTAACTGTTTAAAGTTGAGTTTTCCTTGAAGGTTTCGAGGTAAAACATCGACAGCTACCCAATGTTTAGGCTGTTTAAACTTGCTCAGTTTTTCATGTAATGCTATCTGCAAATTCGAGATAGAAACATCGGGAATATTAGGAACATAAATCGCTGTTACTACCTGTCCCCAATGACTATCTGGTAAACCAATAACGCCGACATCCGCTACCAAACCTGTTGAACGAATTGCTGCTTCTACTTCCGCCGGATAAACATTTTCACCCCCAGTAATAATTTTATAGCTATTGCGTCCGACAATTGTTAAATATCCCTGTTCATCCAAATAACCTAAATCATCAGATTTGAGAGTTTTCAGCCCAGATTTTGCCTTGTCACTTTGACCATAATATCCTAAAGCCAAAGAGTTTGCGTCTATTGTTAAAATTCCCAGTAAATTGACACCTAATTCTTGATTATTTTCACTGTATACTGTTATTTTAGCATGGGGTAAAACTTGACCATAGCTGTTATTTCCTGCTAAAAAATCCTCGGGTTTGAGGGTCGCAATTTGAGCGGCTGTTTCCGTCATTCCGTAGGTGGGAGCGAGTCGAATTTGATGCCGTCTCGCCTGTTGTAATAATTCTAACCAAGCAGGCGCACCCCCTAACAAAACCGTCTGAAATTGCGACAGCCAACGAGTTGTTTGAGAATGATTTAAAAGGCGTTGGAGTTGGGTAGGAACCAGAGAAATAAAAAATTCTGAAGGATTAATTTCTGGGAATTTTCCCCTTTCCAGCGTTTTAAACGGAAAAATTGCTAACGTTCCGCCTGTTGTGAAAGAACGCATAAATTGCATTAATCCACTAACATGATATAAAGGTAAAGTGCAGAAAGAATTGACCTGTTTTATGTTAAAATACTGTTGGAATCCTTGCACCGAAGCCGTTAACGTTTCCCAAGTATGAATCACAAATCGAATATTTCCCGATGAACCCCCAGTGGGAATCATAATGGAAGCGTGAGGAGTTGAAATAACAGAATTTGTCTGAATATAGGAGGGGTTAAACTCCTCTAAATTGCCGAAAATCACATCGGGATGAACGATTTTAAAAACCTGTTCCCACTCCGCTTTTACCCAGTTGGGATTGCATAAAAAAATCGGACATTTAGTGACAACTGCGGCTAGAAACGTTGCTAAAAAAACTGTCGGTTCGGGTTCGGCGAGGATAATTTTGGGATGAACTCCCTGAGCGTTGATAAATTCAGTTAGTTCTTGAAAGCGATGTTGATAGATTTTATTAAACTCAGAACAATTATATCCGATTAACCAATCATCGGTTCTCAAATTTAAATAATTTTTAACATCAGTTGATGAACTGCTTTTAACTTGAAAAGATACCACGCTCGTTTTTTCTCGAATATTGCTGTCTCTCACTTTATCAGAAAGTTGAACTCAATTCACACCACCAACTTTGATCATTTTCCTGAAACCAATGTCCAATTCCAAAACCCACCGCTCGTTTAGGATCAGAGAGTTGAGAGGCTAAATTCAAAGCCGCTTGTCTTCCCACTGGGGTTTCAAAGACGGATGAAAATACCGCATCAATTGAATTTTCAAGACACAATTTTCGCAGTTTTCGCGGAGAACCCACAATAGCAGGTTTAATCACAAAAATTCCCCGCCAACCCCGTTGATAACAGTCTTTAATTTGTTTAAGGTTAGCGACAGATTCATCTAACGCAATAGGAGTAGAATATTGTTTATTTAACGCCAACATTTCAGCAAACTGATCAACAGATAAGGGTTGTTCTAGATATTCAATTTTGAGAATATCAGATTTTATTTCATCACAAACGGATAACCATTGATTCGCTTCCTCCCAACTCAATCCCCCATTCGCATCTAACCGCAAATAGATAATTTCTTGCTTTTCTCTTTCTGAGTTTATTGTCTCTAAAATGAGTTGAGTTAACTGTTTAAAGATTTGCAGTTCTTCAGAAATCGGATGAACCGCGATTTTCCATTTAAACGTTCTAAAACCTTGATTTAAAAGGGTTTTAAAGACTGGTAATCCAGCGTTTCCTGACGGTAAAAGTCCACTGAATTTCAGTTCTCTTAAAAACCCGGTTTCTTTGAGAAACCGGGTTTTTGGATAGGTCAAAGCTGACTCAAACCCAAACTGACAAGCAGGAAGGTTATCTGGAATTTCGAGAATATCTTCTAACGTTAACGTTTGGGGAAGTTGCTGACAAAATTCTAACGCTTGTTGTAACGTTTCCGAACCAAACCAACTCAAAGGTGCAATTTCACCCCAAGCGATTTTTCCCTGTTCGTTTGTGAGACGAATAATAATTCCCTCACGGGTTTTCCAAGTTCCGTGATGAGTTTTTAAAGGGTGTTTGAACTTGCGACAATAGGGAGAAAAGTTAAACTGATAAACCATTAACTCTCGACTAAAAACTCTTGCACCAGTTTAACCCACTGTTGGGGATTTTCTACATGAATATTATGACCGCAGTTGGGAATAATTTCAAGCTTTGCAGTCGAACATAAATTCGCCATTTCTTGATTAATTTTAATAAACTTTTCATCCAACTCTCCAACCAACAATAAAAGCGGAACTTTCGTCTCTGAAAGTTTATCCCAGAGTGAGGGTTGATTTCCTGTTCCCATCATTCCTAGAGATTTGGCTAACTCTGTTGGATTATTTTGCAGACGCCGTGCTAAAATTGTGTTAAAGTTGGGATGATTTTTAAACGTTTTAAATAACGGCTGATTGTACCAATTTTTTAAAAAACTTTGTAAGTCTTGCTGTTCGAGTTTTTCTGCTAATTGTAAATCCGATAAATAACGTTGACTTCGCTCTTTTTCGGTTTTTAATCCCGGAGAAGCTGATTCTAAAACAACTTTGTTAAAATATTGAGGATAATATAAAGCCAGATAAAGTGCTAACCTTCCTCCCATCGAATAACCGACGAGAAAACACTGTTTAATCTGTAATTCTTCTAACCAATCTATTAAGCCTTTAGCTGTGTTTGAGAGGCTGTAAAAATCATCTCCACTGTTAACTTTAGTTTTTCCATGTCCCGGTAGATCAACGGCTATACAATCAAAGCTTTTAGATAAGGGGGAAATGACCGTATTAAAATCATTGCCATTTCCCAGAAATCCATGTAAAAATAAGAGAACGGGTAAATTGACATTCCCCGTGCGAAAAGAGTGAAAGTTGTAATGTTGTGACATTTACGCTGAGTTTTTATTAATCATAAACCCAGTGCAGAAAAGGAACCGCAGCCGCACAGAATGCCATAAATACAAATAAACCGCCTAACATTCCAAAAAAGAGAAATTCTTCGCCTCGTTGTTTCGCCAATTTAACGATGAGAAAGCTATAGCCATAGGAGGCGAGAAAGAAAAAAATGGTGAAAGCTGTGAAGTAATATTCCATAGGTTAGATCACGAAAAACTGCTGTGAAAGCGTTTCTAATTCAGCTTGAATTGTTTCAACTGACTTGAAAAGCTTCATTTTCTATTGTAACGAAATTGAACAAAAAACGATGATACAAAAAGTGAACAATGTTAAACAATTATCATTTCTTTACAAAATCTTGTATCCTACGTTTGTCTCTCGAATAACCGGAGATTAGTGATTAAACCCTTTTTTCCTTTCGGTAATATTTCTGTTAGGCAGAACCGCTTCCAAGAACATATAAACTTAATAATGTTCCGCTATTCCACAAACAATGCAACAACATAGACGATAACAAATTCCGCGATCGCGTATACACAACTCCTAAAACAATTCCCAGAGTCATTAACGGAATGACTTCCGAGATATTCATATGAGCGATCGCAAAGAATAAACTACTCAGTAAAATCGCACCTCCAAGCGGCATATATCGAGTCAAAGAAGGGAGTAAAAACCCGCGAAACATAATCTCTTCAAACACAGGTGCCGCAATAGAAGCCGTCACAAAAAAGATAATCAAAGCAACCGGATCTCGATTTTCTAAGGCTATGGATAAAAGCGGATTACTTCCCCCCTGCCCATACCAAAGTTGTTGGTTAATTAAAGAGACTAAAATCACTAAAGGAAGTGCAGTAACATAACCTCCCAACCCCCAGAAAAACCAGCCTTTTTTCCAGTCAATATTAAACCATCCTTCGGGTAAGGGGAAAAAAGGTTTCAAAGAGAAATACAAAACCGATAATCCACCCAGCATCAAAAAGCCATAATTTGCCCAGACATAAAACGCTTTACTGCGAACATCAAAACTGGCAGGATTGATATTAAGAAACTGAAAACCCAAACTAAATATGATGGGAATCACCAGTTGTCCAACCAAGAAAAACCCCACCACAAAAACTTGAATCAGCGTTTCTGTATCCCAAGGCGTTAACCAAGTAACATCAGTATTTTGAGCGAGAATAGAATCTTTTCCTTTCAATAGGAATTGAACCCCTAAGACAATCAACAAAATCACACCGACAAATAACCCGATTCCCGGAATTGCACTAATAACGGTGAGTTTAACAACCGCTTCTTCAGCAAGTTCTTGTTCTTTTGCTTGAAGGATTTGTAAATCTTCTGTGCGTTCTTGGAGTTGATAAAGTCGAGACAAAGCCTGATAACTAAACCATCCCTCTAAATTATTTTTAATCGTTAATTCAGTCTCGGGAAAAATTCGGGCTGGCTCACTCCAAATTCCCCGTAAAACTTTAGCGAGTTCAAGCTGTTTTTGAGAGTTGGGTAGAGATTGACTGGTTGGAATCAACGTCTGCCAAGTGTTTAACGCTTCTTCAGTTTCACCTTGTTCGGCTTGTAAAATGCCGATGCGGATTGTTAATTCATCGATCAATTGTTGTAACTGTTCAGCAGATTGAGAAGGCGATTCTAGGGTTTTAACTGTTTCTAGATTGTCTTTTGCCCCCGACTGCACCTCCTTGTATTGTTTGAGGGCAGATGTTGAGGCATTTTCACCAATCAGATTATTTTTTAAGGTGCTAAAATCTTGTTGAAACTCTGGATCGGCTTGCCATTCTGTTGCATGAAGAATCAGATTGGTTTGATAGAGTTCCAGACGGCTTTGAATTTGCGGTTGAGTGATACTATCGATTAATGAAGCACCCACCAGTATAATGGTCAGTAAGGTCAGAATTCCTAAGATAAATCGCTTGATTGTCATTGAGTCTCCAGAAAATATTTCAGTTGACAAAGATGTATATTCTAACAAATTTTAGGCATCCTGATCCTAGTGTATATTAGGCCTGCTTCATATCAATAAACTTCATTTAATTTAGTCTCTGTCCAGATTGCTACTTATAGTCTGTAGACTTTTGTCGATCAGGGGCTAGATGATCGCTGAATGAATCATCAGCCAAGAAAAAAGTTAGGGAGCAATATTAGACAACTTCGCATCAAGCAAGGACTTTCACAGGAGCAACTTGCAGAAAAAGCCGATCTACATCGAACCTATGTTGGTGCAATAGAGCGAGGTGAGCGGAATGTCAGTTTGGATAATATTGTCGCTTTAGCTCATGCTCTTGGTGTCTCTGCAAGCAAACTTTTAGAGGGAGTTGATTAGTTGCTAACATCTCCGTATATAGGACATCCAGAAAGCGACTGGATGGCAATAACAAGACAAGTTATTGATGAATTTCCGCTTTCTAGTGAAGTTTTAATCTCTACAGTTGAGGAGGCATGGAAAGATCTGTATTCTTCGAGTTTTGGTGATTTTAGATTACAAATAGGTCGAGATATATTTTTACCTGCTCAAGCTATAGGAATTATATTAGAACGTTTGATTGCAGTCCGTCTAGCTCATCAAAATTCCGGTTGGAGAGGAAGTCAAGCTAAACATGAAAAAGATATCGTTTGTACTTTTAATGACCGCTATTCTTTTGAAGTGAAAACCTCTTCTAGCAAAAGTAGCTTTTATGGAAATAGAAGTACAGGTCATCGTTCAGAGAATCGCTTGAAGTATCGAACTGGATATTATCTGATTATTAACTACAAACTCCCTAAAGAGGATGATTTGCAGCGAAAAATCTGGAAAATTCGTTTTGGCTGGATTGATGATGAAGATTGGGTCGGTCAAAATAAACCAACAGGACAACAAGCATCCATTGGCGCAAAGGTAGCAAGTTTAAAGTTAGTTACCCTGAAAATGAGTCCGTAAGTAGCTCAAATAAACTTTTCTGTTCAACTTGATTCTCCAGTTCATAACGAATTCTTTTGATCCGCTCTATTGCTAGATCGATATATAAATTATTAATCTCAAAACCAACTGTTTTTCGACCATTACGAATAGCTGCTTCTGCTGTAGAACCTGAACCCAGAAAAGGATCAAAAACAATATCTCCAGGGTTACTACTTGCTAAAATAATACGGCTAACAAGCTGAATTGGAAATTGAGCTGGATGAGGAGTTCTTTCTTTGGAACTACGATTTTTTCCAGATGTTACTTTAGGTATTTTCCAGACATCTGTAGGATTTTTACCTTTAGTATTACATTTCAGTTTACCGTTTTTCTTTTGATGGGGATATTTAACATTGGGATCTCGCACATCATCCAAATTAAATGTATAATTATGATCATCTTTAACATACCAGAGAAACTTTTCATTTCTCGGAGAAAAAAATAATCTTCCAGCTACACCAGCACTATAGTTCCAGACAATTTCTTGGATTAAAAAAAAGGGAATTTTATCCCAAATGAGATAAGGAATAGGAATGGCTTTCGCTGTATTCGGAAGTGATAGATATCCAAGATTTAACCAAAAGGTTCCATCCGGTGATGTGCAACGATATACTTGACTTACCCATTCGGCTATCCATGTAATATAATCTTCTACAGGTAATACCGATTCATACTCTTTACCGATATTATAAGGAGGAGAGGTTACGGTTAAACGCAAACACTCGGCAGGTAGGTGATTTATTAACTTTAAACAATCACCCTGATAAATTAATACATCCTCATCTTCATAAGCAGGATCTCCAAGAAAAGACTTTAATTCACATAAATCCATTTGTCGTTTCTCACTCATAAAATCCATTCTATATCTTTAGTTTAGGTCAACTTTTAAACAATTTATCTGGGTAGTCCCAAACTTTTGAGACTCCGAATAAGTAGACATTACCCATCCGACTGCGGCTATACTCGATATGGAGAGCAGCAGGAGTCTATAAATGTCCTACGATCGCGAAAAGCAAGTTGCAATTGAAGCCACGTTATCCGCCGCCAAATTGTGTGAACAAGTGCGTCAGGCGATTCCCCCCGCGATGGAAAAAGGCGATAAAAGCCCCGTTACGGTAGCGGACTTAGGTTCACAGGCGATTATTTGTAAAGCCATCAGTGAAGTCTTTTCCCATGATCCCATTGTTGGAGAAGAGGACGCGACAGAATTACGAAAACCCGAAATGGCGCATAATTTGGCAAAAGTCACTGAATATGTTAAAGGTGAGATTGCAGATGCTACATCCGAACAGGTGATCACTTGGATTGATCGCGGTAATGGTCAAGTCGGACAACGCTTTTGGACATTAGATCCGATTGATGGGACGAAAGGCTTTTTGCGACAAGATCAATATGCGATCGCTTTGGCACTGATTGAAGATGGGGAAGTGAAAGTAGGGGTGATGGCTTGTCCCGCCTATCCCGTCAAAGATCACAAACCCGGGATGTTGTTTATGGCGGTTCGGGGGGAAGGGGCGATAATGATGCCCTTTGCGACCGCAGAACCCACTCCGATTCATGTGGTTAAAGCCGATGATACCGCAAATCTGCGCTTTGTCGAAAGTGTGGAATCTTCTCACGGAGATCAGGATCGACAAAATGCGATCGCCCAAGCTGTGGGAATTACAGCGCCTTCGATCCGCATGGACTCTCAAGCCAAATACGGGGCGGTGGCTTCAGGACAGGCTGCGTTGTATTTGCGGCTTCCCTCTCCCAAGTCTCCCGACTACCGCGAGAATATTTGGGATCATGCCGCAGGTGCGATCGTTGTTGAAGAAGCAGGTGGGCGCGTTACAGATATGTATGGTAAACCGCTTGATTTTGCTTCTAAACCGAAAATGATGGAAAATCAGGGTGTAATTGTTAGCAATGGCATTATTCACGATACGGTATTAGCGGCTTTGAAATAGTCGGAATAGTTCTCAAGCTTTCATGGAGAATTCATAACATTTTAGATTGACAATTTGACCATTTTAAGCGGGGGGAAGGGTACTTCTCCCTTTTTTTTGTCGAGTCAAACCTAAAAAAATTAAGGTTTGATCTCTCTCGATTTTGTGTTATAGTCTTATTCTTGAACGGAATGTTTAGACATTAAGAACAAACAAACCAAACCTTTACAACCAAAGAGGGTGAATCCATGAAAATTAGCGCAAGAAATTCCCTAAAAGGAACCGTTAAAGCTGTACACGCAGGAGCAGTCAATACAGAAGTTGTGATTGAAGTTGCTCCCGGCGTTGAAGTGGTTTCTATCATTACTAAAGATTCTGCTGAAGCATTAGGGATTGCCGAAGGGAAAGAAGCCTACGCAGTTATCAAAGCGAGTAATGTGATCGTAGCTGTTGAGTAGCCGTTAGATCACCCGATTGTAGGTTGGGTTAAGCAGTAGCGCAACCCAACTCAAACCAATCATTGTTTGATTTTTTATGTTGGGTTTCGTTCCTCAACCCAACCTACAAAGCACCAATTTTTTATGGGCTGTGTTGGGTTTCGTTCCTCAACCCAACCTACAAAGCAACTATCTACAAGTTAATAACTTGAGTTAATGCTTCTCGCACCACTTCTATTCCCGCACCAGGGAGATAACCATTTTCACTCAGATAGCGTTTCCAAGCTTTTGTTCCCGGTTGTCCGGTAAACAGTTGTAAAACATGACGCATTATACTATTTAATTTAACGCCTCGACTCAGCCAATATTCTAAATAAGGAAACATCGCTTCAACCACTTGATGACGAGTTAAAGGAGTCGTTTCTTCGCCATAAAATTCTTGATCAGCCGTTGCAAATAAATAAGGATGATCATAAGCCGCACGTCCGATCATCACCGCATCTACAGATTTTAACTGTTCGTGAACTTGAGAAAATGTTGTCAACCCGCCATTAATTTCAATCAACAAATGGGGAAATTCTTGTTTCAACCGATGCACATCTTCATAACGTAAAGGGGGAATATCTCGGTTTTCTTTGGGACTTAACCCTTGCAACCAAGCTTTCCGCGCATGAACCGTAAACTGTTGACAACCCGATGCAGAAACAATTTGCACAAAATTCGCCATATCTTCATAGCGATCGCGATCATCTATCCCAATACGATGTTTAACTGTTACCGGAATTTTGACTCGGCTTTGCATCTTAGAAACCGCTTCAGCAACTCGTTGAGGTTGCGCCATCAAACAAGCGCCAAAATTGCCATCCAGTACCCGTGAACTCGGACATCCCACATTCAAATTCACCTGATCATAACCCATATCTTCGGCAATTTCTGCACAGATGGCTAACTCTTGGGGTTGATCTCCTCCGACTTGTAAAACGAGGGGTTTTTCTTCTGGAGAAAAGCCTAAAAGTTTGTTGCGATCGCCATGTATAATCGCCGCAGACGTCACCATTTCAGTGTACAATAATGTCCGTCGAGTCATTTGGCGCATGAAATACCGAAAATGGCGATCGGTGCGATCCATCATCGGCGCGATACTTAAAGGATAAACTTGATTTGGGGAAGTAAAATTCATCGGATCTTAGCAAGACAGCAGCAAATTTAGGAGATAATAGATTTAGTATTATTGTTGTCGTTTAGTGAAAAGAGTTCGATGATGTTGGAACCCGGTACACTCTGGAAACGGACTCAGGAACAAACCCGATTTGCACTTCAATGTGGTGCGCTTCAGTCTATCCCCACTGAATATCAGTTTATCGAACAGGATGGCATTTTGTTCTTTGTGCGAATTGTCTCTAATTTAGCACGAAAAGAGCAAGCCAAACAACAACAAGAGCAAAAATCTGAAACGTCTGGAAAACCCTTTAACCCGTTTCTTCCCTATGAAAAAGATTTATTCGTTGCTGATTTATCTCCGACTCATTTAGGTTTGCTGAATAAATATAATGTCCTTGATCATCATCTGTTAATTGTAACACGAGAATTTGAAGAACAAGAAAATTTATTAACCCTGCAAGATTTTCAGGCTTTATGGATAGCTTTAGCCGAAATTGATGGATTGGTATTTTACAACGGAGGTGCCGATGCGGGGGCGAGTCAACGACACAAACATCTGCAACTTGTTCCGCTTCCACTTGTTCCCAATGGCGTGAAAGTTCCCATTGAACCTGCTATTAATTCAGCGCAATTTTTAGGCGCAATTGGCAACTGTCCCCAACTGCCTTTTATTCATGGTTTAATTCGCCTTGATCCGCTTTTAGTTCGTTCTCCCGAAGAAGCCGCAGTCACGACTTTAGAGTTTTATTATAACCTGTTAAAAAAAGTCGGTTTACAGGGAGAAAAAGGCATGACGGGAAAACAATCGGGTGCTTACAATTTAATTATAACACGAGAATGGATGTTATTAATTCCAAGAGTTAAAGAAAGTTTTGAAGGAATTTTAGTGAATTCTTTGGGCTGTTGTGGGGCGATGTTAGTGAAAACAGAAGAAGAACTACAACACCTCAGAGAAATTACCCCATTTACCGTTTTACGCAATGTTTGTATCCCGAAATAAACAGTTAAACAACCCGGTTTCCACTCAAAAAACCCGGTTTCTCGAAGAAACCGGGTTTTTATTGGGGCATCATTTTTAAGAAACCGGGTTTTTATTCATTTTTAACTAAACAATTCCTAAAACAGATTTTGTCAAGGATTGAAAAGACTGTCCAGCTTCAGTTAAGATGTGATAGAACGGTTGTTGAGCAGAAATAAACACTCGCGCACAATTTCGTCCCGGCATTCCTGATATTGAACCACCTGGATGAGTTCCCGCCCCACTGAGATATAATCCCTTAATGGGGGTGCGATAATTGGCTAATTCGGGTAAAGGACGGAAGAAAATCATCTGTTCTAAGGTCATATCAATATGATAATAATTCCCCTTGTAAGCGCCTAAACGTTCCCCAAGTTCAGCCGGACTTTCGACTCGTCGAGCAATCATTGAACGCTTGAGATTGGGAGCATAATCTGCTAATTTATCTAACACCCGATCTGCAACTTTATTTTTCAATTCATCCGTCCATCCCGTCCCATTTAAACCCGTTCCTTCAGCACCCTCTATTTGATAAGGTGCGAAAAATTCGATCCAAAGGGTATGTTTTCCATCCGGCGCCATTGTGGGATCAAGCATCGTTGGAACCACCGCATACATCGACGGATCAGAATCAGGAATTTTACCCAAAGAACAGTCGTGATGAGCAATTTCTACCTGTTTAAAAGAGTCCGCAATTAACACCGAACCAATTAAGTATTCATCTTTATGATTGTGGTGTTCAAAGCGTAACGGTTCGGATAATGCACAATCAATTTTGAGGATTGTTTCGTTATTATTCACAATACGACGTTCTAAGCGTTGACGCAAGTTTGGATCAGCCGCATCCACATCAGCTTCATCCATACATTGCAAGAACAAACGTTTCGCATCAATATTAGAAATAATGCCTTTTGTGGCGCGATATTCTGTGCCGTTTTCCACCTGAATTCCCACAGCACGGCCATCATCAACCAATACCTTTTTAACCGTTTGTTCCGTTAAAATAACACCGCCTTTTGCTTTAACCAAATTCACTAAAGCCTGGACTAAAGCACCCGTTCCACCTTTCGGTCTAGCCATACCAGGATCATGTCGCATCGTCATCATCATCGCACCCACCGCCAGATTTTTTTGAGAAGGAGGGGCGCCTAATTCTGAGGCTAAACGTGCCAGAGGTGCTTTCAGAAATTCCGAGTCAAACCACTCATTTAAAATATCCTCAGCACTGCTTAACATGGTGCGAACAAAATCCAAGCTTTTCTCAACTGAATTAATGATCGACCATAAGTCTTTAAACTTGTGAGAATCGTAATTTCGGGCAATATCAATAATAGATTTTGGCGGCGCATTAAACATCGGAATTGCTGCACTAATAAACCGATGCCAGAAATCAACAAAAATTCGATAACGTTCAGCATCTGCTGGAGAATAACGGGCAATTTCTGCACAGGTTTGTTCAACAGATTTGTGGGCTAAAAAATATTTCCCATCAGGATGAGGACAAAAGACAATCGGATCACAAAAGAGATATTCTAAGCCATATTTATGCAGTTCTAGTTCTTGAACAACTGGACTCAGGTGAATAAACTCATGATCAATGGCACAGAGGTTAAATTTAAAGCCCGGTGCTTCTTCCGGGATGACTTCCTCTGTCGTCGCTGCACCCCCAGGAACTGAGCGTTTTTCTAGCAGTAAAACACTGTATCCGGCTTTTAATAAATAAGCGGCACAAGTTAAACCATTGTGACCAGCCCCGATAATAATTACATCGTAAGTTTCCATGTTTTTTTAGGAATTAAAGTGGATTAGAAAACGTTAATTTTCAGCAGGAAATGATCTTTTACGGATTTTCCATAGGGTAATCATCTGCGATCAAGACATTCTCTCAACTGGCAAATCTCATCCTGGTATAATGATCTCTTGCATTGTAGGCAATCAATAGGTTGATTGGTATCTATATTTAGATAGACTGTCTTTAGTCGAGTCATCAGAGAACATACATCCCTCATTTGATTAACAGGAGTTGTTTCAATCCTAACCATTATAATGTTATGACTCGGCATTTCGACTCTTTACTGTCATGTCAAAATTTGATGATCAACTTGAAACAATTTATGCTAGCGATCGCCAAGTCTGGCGAGAATGGTTAGAAAAAAATCATTGTACCTCAGAAGGTGTCTGGTTAGTTTACTACAAAGTAAAAAGTAGTAAACCCAGTATTCGATATAGCGAAGCCGTTAAAGAAGCCCTCTGTTTTGGCTGGATCGATAGTAAAGTCAAATCGATAGACTCCGAACGTTATATGCAAATTTTCACACCGAGAAAACCCAAAAGCGTCTGGTCAAAATTAAATAAGCAATATATAGAAGAAATCATTGAACAAGGATTAATGACTCAGGCAGGTCTTGAAAAGATTAATGCGGCAAAACAAAACGGATCTTGGACGAAGTTAGATCAAATTGAAGCCTTGATGATTCCCCTGGATCTCAAACAGGCTCTAGAAACCAATGAAACTGCTAACCAGAATTTTCAGGCATTGAGTAATACATCCAAGAAGAATATTCTCTTTTGGATTGATAGTGCTAAACGTGCAGAAACTCGGTTAAAAAGAATTGAGAAAACGGTTAATTCAGCAGTGCAGAACAAAAATCCGTTAATACCGTAAAGCACAATTAACCGTTCGTGAATCATTGAGTTTTTCAATCAAAAAAATAACCCCCGCACTATTGTTATCGAGTTCATGGTGCAGGGGTTAAGTTAAGTAGACTAAGTTGGTGGCAACAATTTAAGCGGTAATTTGCACCCGGCCTCTGACCACAGAGCGCAACAGTCTGTCAATTGAACGACGTTCGTCTTCGTTCAAAGATTCATCCAACATCGCCGCCATCAACCCGTAACGGTCAGTTTGGGTGAGGCTTCGGCTGTCAGCGACAGAGGCGATGATTTCGTTGATGGCTCCGGGAAGTAGGTTAACTTGAGGCATGGGGTGAATGTTGAACTCGATGTTTTTATAATCGCCTGTTTTTCAAATTCGCGAAGTGACTTGTCTTCTGAGGGTTCGGTGAGAATATCGGTAGAAATCGAGTGAACTGAACAGCTAAACGGCTGTGATAGGCGTCACTCATTACCAGTCACCCATTACCAGTTATTAGGGAACAGTGAACAGGGTTTAGGGGTTAGGGGTTAAGGTTCGTCAACCAACACTACTACCCTAACTCCGGGGCGGGGTTTATATCAGTTGTCTGCGGGACAGGATAAATTTACTCGGAACCCGCCCCTACATGACACCCTCTTGACTTAACCGAGGTTCGATAACAGCACTTTCCAATTCACCCCATTCTCCGGTTTAACGCCTGTATTCACCAGTTCAAAAATTTGACCTACGGTTTCAGGAATATCCAGACATTCCACACAAGCAGCCGCCACATCAATTCGACTCGTTTGGCCCGTAAGTTTATCCCCAACCCCCACCTCAACCCCTAACTTTCCGCCTGTCGTCGCTTTAAGCAATGTGTTCAGGTCATAGGACGTATAGGGGCCATCTGTTAGCCGTCCGGGTCGAATAATGGTGTAAGGGAGTCCTGAACGAATTATCGCTTCCTCGCCCTTCTGCTTGGCATCCAACACCCCAAAAGCATTGAGAAGACTATAGGGAAATTGGTCTTTTCGCAGGACACCACAGGAAGACACAAACACAAAGCGTTTGAGGGTTTTAGGTGCAGCAGCAACTAGGTTACTCACCCCTTGAGCATCCACTTGTTCAGGGCTATTATTGGCGTTTTTGCGGCGATACTCAGCATCAAAATAAATTTTCAGCCATTCTACCCAACTTTCCTGTCCCGTTGACTGTTGTAACGTGTTAAAATCCCATTTGGTTGAGGGAAATGCAGTCGTTCCGGTACAACAAATAATATCAGAGATATTCTCGGTCGCCGCAGACAAACTAGAGGGGTTGCAAATATCTCCGACAACAACCTCTACTTGATTTTCAAACATTTTCTCTGCCTTTTGAGCATTGCGAGTTAAAACCCTCACCGAAAATCCTTTTTCTAAAAGTTTGGCGACGGTAAGTTGACCCACTCCACCTGTTGAACCCGTAACTAGCACTCGCTCTGTGGATGATACTGTTGAAGTCACAATCGGTTTCCTCTATGTTAATTTTCCCTTATACAAAAAAATAAAACACTTTCTAAAAATTGACAATCAATAGATAGAGTTTTTGCTCTAAATTTTGATTTTAAAATTCTCAGGCTGAACGGTATTTTTTGATCTATCTAAAGATATCTTTCTTGTAACAGATGTACAAGCAATCACAGTCTAGCACAATGATATTTACGTTGTTTGTGAACAGGCTTGTTAGCTAGGAGATCAGAAAATGTTTAACCTGAAAAATTTAGTAAACGCTAAAATTGTTGCTTTAACTGCTGTTGCTGGTCTTACACCCCTGATTGCTCAATCTGCTTTAGCAGAATCAACTAAAATTAACTCTAGCTTTGAGCGATTTCAAGATGGAGTATTAATCACTCAAGGTACAATTAATCCCGGAGAAGTTCCTACAACTAATCCTGGAGAAGTTCCTACAACTAATCCCGGAGAAGTTCCTACAACTAATCCCGGAGAAGTTCCTACAACTAATCCTGGAGAAGTTCCTACAACTAATCCTGGAGAAGTTCCTACAACTAATCCTGGAGAAGTTCCTACAACTAATCCCGGAACCAGTCCTACAAATCGTCCTGGAACCAGTCCTACAAATCGTCCCGGAACCAGTCCTACAAATCGTCCCGGAACCAGTCCTACAAATCGTCCCGGAACCAGTCCTACAAATCGTCCTGGAACCAGTCCGAATATTAATCCTAATCAACAGAGAAACTCTCCTTCTCAACCCCTAAACGGGGGTGATAACTCCAATGAACTACAGAGAAATTCTCCAGACACAAATCGAGGAGTAACAACGGAAATGAATGACATGGAGAATCAAGATTTGACTTCTCCGAATCCTCAGATTAATAATGAGGGAGTGACGAATTCTCCCAATAATCCTATTGAGAATGAACCCGACGACGGATTTATTGGGGTTCCGGCTCGATAATTGATTGGAAGAAAGCATATTTTAGCTGGAATTTAATCCCAACTCAAACTCCTGTTTTTGGTAGCAGGGGTTCTTTTTATAAAGAATAAAGATTCAATTTTTAGACTCTGAATACTCTAGGCGCATCAAACCAAAGTTTCCCAACTTGTGAGCATGACTTTTAAATCTTTCAAACTTTGTTTAATGCGACGATGAACCGTAATCATACTAATTCCTAAATGTTTGGCAACTTCTTTGTAAGTGAGATTTTTAAAGAAAACTAATTCTAAAATATATCGATTTTTTTCTTTTAACTTCAATAAAGCCATCTCCAAATCTATTTTGTCTTCATGAGCCGTCTTGAAATCGTTATAATTCGGATCAACAATCAATTCAACTAAGCTCTTTTGATCCTCAAATTCATCATTGAAAGTCGCATCCAAACTCAACACAGAACTATTTTTTTCAGCTAATTTAACCTGATTCCACTGCTCAACAGAAATCCCCAAAGTATTAGCAATTTCTAAATCTGTTGGTTTTCGGTGTAGTTTTTCCTGCAATTGAGCAACCACTTTTGACCCTTGACGCTTCAACTTTAAATAATGACGCGGAACTCTAATTAACGAACTTTTGTCCCGTAAATAATGACTCAACACAGAACTATTTTTTTCAGCTAATTTAACCTGATTCCACTGCTCAACAGAAATCCCCAAAGTATTAGCAATTTCTAAATCTGTTGGTTTTCGGTGTAGTTTTTCCTGCAATTGAGCAACCACTTTTGACCCTTGACGCTTCAACTTTAAATAATGACGCGGAACTCTAATTAACGAACTTTTGTCCCGTAAATAATGTAAAATTTCCCCTCGAATATAAGGAACAGCAAAAGAACTAAACGCACAACCTTTTGTTAAATCAAACCGTTCAATCGCTTGAATAAGTCCAATACATCCAACTTGAAGTAAATCATCATAACTTTCCGAACATTGTTTAATCCAGTGATGTACTTCTTTGCGAACCAAACCCCTATTCAGTTGAACAATTTGATTCCGAATAGATTGACAAGGAAACTGCTTATATTCTTGTAGCAATTCCAGACTACTCTGTTTGAGACAACGGGGTGAAGTCTGATAGTTCATCATAAGTATTGCCAATCTGAATTGAGTGGAACCTTAAACCGTTATCTAGTTCTAGATATCCGATTTTCTGAGTTTTTAGCTTTGTTATTAGCTTTACTATCGCCCCACTCAACCCTTCTTTTCTTCACCCAAACAGGTGATTTTAGAATCACCCAGGAGTAGGAATTTATTCAGAATCTCGATGCACTAAACTAGGAGAAAATGCAGGCAAACAAACAGCTATATATTCCGCCCCTTCCTCAGTCGGACTACTATAACGCACCCATTCCCTCTGAGTTTTTAGCTTTGTTATTAGCTTTACTATCGCCCCACTCAACCCTTCTTTTCTTCACCCAAACAGGTGATTTTAGAATCACCCAGGAGTAGGAATTTATTCAGAATCTCGATGCACTAAACTAGGAGAAAATGCAGGCAAACAAACAGCTATATATTCCGCCCCTTCCTCAGTCGGACTACTATAACGCACCCATTCCCCTTTAGCCGCAATCACAGCTTGTCCTGCATAAATATCCATCTCACCGCCTTCATATTCAACCCGTAGCATTCCTTTTAAAACCATCGTAAATTCATCAAACTCTGGACGCTGACCGGGTTCCATCCAACCCATCGGAGAGTGCATATGAGCGATACTCACCGCTTCTGTCTGAGAATTCACCCGACCGATATATTCATCAATCTGTTTAGGTTTATTTCCCGCCGCTTCAATGCGAGTCGCCTGTTCAATTTTTATGGGCATAGTCATTAACAATGAACAAAATAAAGAAAAGTCACATCCAGTCTAAAGCCGTAATATCAAAAATTAACCATTTTTTGGAGTTTATTAAGATGAAAAATCAGTTTTTTTATCCAAGCCTTCCATTGATTCATCGACAGCCTATAGTTGTCCTAAGCGTTAGCAATACTCGTGACATCCAGTAGAAAGGGCTTGTACCCTAGCTCAATCTCTGCCTCTTCAGGAATTGAACTGTAGTGTTACCCTTGGAAATAATAGCTAACTTTTTCTTTACAACCTTTCAGGAGAAGCCATATGGTTACTGTTGCTCAGTCTCGACCGAGTGAACGAGCTAAGTTTATTCAGCAGACTTATATACACTTAGCCGGAGCCGTGGGTTCCTTTGTTCTCGTTGAGATTCTACTCTTTCAAACGGGGATAGCTCAAGCATTAGCGAGTTTTGTGTTTGCCAGTCGATTTAGCTGGTTGCTCATTTTGGGTGCTTTTTCACTTCTGGGTTGGTTTTCCAGAAGTTTAACCGCAAAAGCCGATTCTGTTGAGACTCAATACGCGGGTTTAGGAATTTATGTCGTCGCACAGGCGTTGATTTTTGCACCTTTACTTTATCTTGCGGTTTATTTTTCTGACCCCAGTGTTCTGCCGACGGCGGCTATTCTAACGCTGTTGCTGTTTGGCGGCTTAACGACGGTTGCTTTGACCACAAAAACGGATTTTACCTTTTTGGGTGGAATTCTGAAAATAGGCGGCTTCGTGGCCCTGGGTTTAATCTTGTGTAGCATTCTTTTCGGCTTCACGTTGGGTCTTCTGTTCTCTGTCGTCATGGTTGCCTTTGCTTCGGCGGCGATTTTGTATGATACCTCCAAAATCATGCGCCACTATTCGACTCAGCATTATGTCGCTGCTTCGTTAGAACTGTTTGCTTCTGTTGCTTTGCTGTTCTGGTATGTGTTGCAGGTTATGATGTCACTGTCGAGTCGGCGTTAATATTTTTGAGCAACATTCGTTTTCTCAAATTGAATCTAAGCACGGGTATACAAAGATAATTCTCGTGCTTATTTTTTATAAAAAAGTCTCGTTAGCGACTTCATCCCCTAATCCTCAACCAATAATCCCTTCTACTCAACTTAATTTGTTATTGTATAACGGAGTTGATTCTCTGTTGAACTCGTGATCTTCAAAGTTTAACTTAATCAGAATTATCATTCTAGAGGCTCAGTAAGACCTTCTCAAACAAAAATTGGTTCTAATTAAATTATTTCCAGAAAGTTTAGCGATTAACTCTCGATTGATCACCTCTAAATCCGACTATAATGTGAAAAACTTGTGACAAAATGATCCACCCAGGGGGGATATAGGACTTCCTTCACATCAAGTTGATCTGTTTGAGTCTATCTTAAGATTGATTTTTAATCAAGCAAGAATTGACCTAGACATCTGAAAACCGACAGGGTGTAATTTTTGTCACTTAGGATGTGAAAAACTTGGATGAGTTTCATTGATATTTTGAGAAAAAGTAAAAGTTGCTCTTGATCCAAAATGATCCACCCAGGGGGGATATAGGACTTCCTTCACATCAAGTTGATCTGTTTGAGTCTATCTTAAGATTGATTTTTAATCAAGCAAGAATTGACCTAGACATCTGAAAACCGACAGGGTGTAATTTTTGTCACTTAGGATGTGAAAAACTTGGATGAGTTTCATTGATATTTTGAGAAAAAGTAAAAGTTGCTCTTGATCAAAAACCTGATAAAAATTTATACTAAAAATAGTTATTAAATTTCTGCGGCTAGGGAGTAACCTTCCACAGACATAACTCAATTGATAGCAGGACAGATTGCATTATCTGCAAACTGACTCTGCCGTTTATTGTCCTAGCTGTGGTCTTAGACTTCAGCTCAGAAAAAGCTCTTGACGTTAACAAAAAAAAATTGATGCTCACAACTTCTCTAACTTCGCCCTTTGAGGTTGCATCAGGCTTTCATGCTTTATCTGACCCTTTGCGAGTTCGAGTTTTAGAATTGCTGCAACAGAGGGAATACTGCGTCTGTGAACTTTGCGAACAACTTCATGTCAGCCAGTCTAAACTATCGTTTCACCTGAAAGCGTTAAGAGAGGCTTCGCTCGTTCGCGCCCGTCAAGAAGGCCGATGGGTCTACTACAGCGTTAATCTTAATCAATTTGGTATGCTCGAACAATATCTTTCTGATTACCGTCGCCGTAGAGGTTCTCTGTGAGCGGGTCGAGACTCAACCGAGTCAAGCTTTCCTGACAACAACCCATAACAATTGACTCCCTCACCGATCTCAAAAAGTGGGGGAGTCAACTGTGAGCAGTTTTTGCCTGTTGCAATTCGCGCCTGTTCCCTGTGTTTTACTTGCTAATCTGCTGTAGAGTCGGTACACTTGACTTTACATGAAACCATAGTTCTTAGCTAAACTTTAGAATAAATTATAGAAGCTTGACAAAAAGGGGTAAATCCGGTAGCCGCTCCCAAACAGGGAAATCACTAGCCAATACCAATCGCAAGCTGCTCCAACTGTCCATCGTAGCCACTGTAAACTTATAAATGATGCCTCGGATATTAGTTATTGATGATGATCCAGCGATCGCAGAACTTGTAGCCATCAACTTAGAAATGGCGGGCTACGAAGTCAGCCAAGCAGAAGATGGCATAAAAGGACAAGCCCTAGCCCTACAACTGTTACCCGATTTGATCATTCTCGACTTGATGTTACCCCGAGTCGATGGGTTTACCGTTTGTCAGCGTCTCCGACGAGATGAACGCACAGCAGATATCCCCATCGTCATGCTCACCGCCTTGGGACAAACCCAAAACAAAGTCGAAGGCTTCAACTCAGGCGCCGATGATTACCTCACCAAACCCTTTGAACTCGAAGAAATGCTGGCCCGAGTTCGCGCCCTACTGCGTCGAACCGATCGCATTCCCCAAGCCGCTAAACACAGCGAAATCCTCAGTTATGGCGTTCTGACTCTCGTTCCTGAACGGTTTGAAGCCATTTGGTTTGAAAAAACCGTTAAACTGACTCACCTGGAATTTGAACTGCTGCACTGCTTACTTCAGCGTCATGGTCAAACCGTTGCGCCCAGTGAAATTCTCAAAGAAGTCTGGGGTTATGATCCCGATGACGATATCGAAACCATCCGAGTGCATATTCGACACCTGAGAACCAAAATGGAACCCGATCCCCGCCATCCCCGCTATATCAAAACAGTATACGGGGCTGGTTACTGTCTGGAATTACCCAGCAATAGTTCGGTTCAAGGCGAAGACAACCAAGAAGCCCCAGAAGAGTCGGTGAGCAGCAATGGTTCTAAAATCAAAAAGCCAAGCTAGACCGGATAAACAGGGGGTTCATGGTTCCAGACTCCATCAGACGAATTAGGATTGATTCCTATCATCGAAAGTTTTGGGTCTGAAACCCCGTCCGTGATTGACGGCTTTATTCAATAAGTTTAACGTCTTCACAAGACATATGTTAAACTATGAGGCATGACTGAGAAAGCCTATCGCTACCGTTTTTACCCGACGGCTTTATTCAATAAGTTTAACGTCTTCACAAGACATATGTTAAACTATGAGGCATGACTGAGAAAGCCTATCGCTACCGTTTTTACCCTACTCTTGAACAGGAAAACCTGTTGAGGAGAACACTGGGATGCGTAAGGTTAGTGTACAATAAGGCACTGGCAGCACGTACTGAGGCGTGGTATGAACGTTTTGAACGAGTTGGCTATTCTCAGACTTCTTCGATGTTGACAAACTGGAAGAAAGAGGAGGAATTAGACTTCTTAAATGAGGTCAGTTGTGTTCCGCTTCAACAGAGTTTAAGGCACTTACAAACCGCTTTCAGTAACTTCTTTGCTGGTCGGGCGAAATACCCAAACTTCAAGAGAAAACGTAACGGTGGCAGTGCCGAATTTACCAAGTCGGCCTTTAAGTTTAAAGAGGGTCAAGTCTACATTGCTAAGTGTTTTGAACCCTTGCCAATTCGATGGAGTCGTCAACTTCCTACTGGTTGTACACCCTCAACAATAACGGTCAAATTAGACCCGAGTGGAAGATGGTTTGTTTCTTTGAAAATTGACGATCCAACAGACCACCAACTAAAACCC
>NZ_LATL02000333.1 GCF_000972705.2 Limnoraphis robusta CS-951
TATAATAATGCTCTTGAAAATGAGATCAAAGAATATTTAGACATCCCCATAATAAATAATATAAAAAAAGTTCAAGAACACCTGATAAAACAACAACCTTTCTACTTCACCTATACTGATAGCAAAAATAACACTGAATCCTTTACTATTCTTTATGCTGAAATTGCTACTCATAATAGGCAACGAATATATNTAGAAAGGTTGTTGTTTTATCAGGTGTTCAAGAACACCTGATAAAACAACAACCTTTCTACTTCACCTATACTGATAGCAAAAATAACACTGAATCCTTTACTATTCTTTATGCTGAAATTGCTACTCATAATAGGCAACGAATATATCTAGATTGTTGGTGTGAAGAAGTAGAGGGAAGTCAAGATATTGAAGATTTACAGCACAACAGAACATTTAATCTTAAAAAAATATCGAATTTTACTATTGTTCCTGCTGAAGATAAAAAATGGAAATCTTCTGGATTGGATTCAATTTGTATTGAAATGATTTTTACAAAAGGACTGATATCAAAAGCCTTAGAAATAAAAGACACTAATCAGAATAAGTACAAGTCTATAAACCAGTTATCAGCTCGTCAAGTACAAGTTATTCAACCCATTACAAATACATTTTGGTTTTTTCAAGATATTTTAAGATATAAAGAAGATTGTGTAATTATTCAACCCGATCATGTGCGTCAGAAGTTTTATGAAATAATACAAAAAATGAATGATCTCTACAAAAAAGAAGATTAAAAATCTATTCTTGTTACAACATCTGACATCTCTCGGGAGAAAGAAATCTGAAGGATTTGGCGATCGCTTTTTTGAACTTGGGTAAAAACCCGAACCTCGACAGATGAAAGAATCGGCAAAAATATATTAGAATGTAGTACAGGACATTACATAGGGACAGTTAGCGGCGTTGATTCAAGCAGAAACCTTAGAACTACTGGAATGGCAGCGTTTGTGTCATCACCTCGCCACCTTTGCGACAACGAAGCTAGGGGCGGTAGTGACACGTAATTTGCAGATTCCCCAAACTCCCTCGGAAACATTGGAGTTGTTGGCGCAAACGAAAGAAGCCTATGAACTGGAATTGCGGTTAGCCAGTGGACTCTCACTCCAGGGAATTCAAGATATTGGCGACGCCCTCGAACGAGTTGAACGTCAGGGAATTCTTTCTGGGGAAGAACTTCTAAATATTGCAAGCACTTTAGCGGGGGCGCGACAGCTTAGACGCCAAGTTGATGCTCACCAAGAAGAGGTTCCGGTGTTGGCGGAATTGGTGTCTGAGTTGCGAACTTACCCGGAATTAGAACAAGAAATTCATCGATGTATTGATGATCGTGGGGACGTTACTGATCGCGCTAATCCCAAATTAACTGAAATTCGCAGCCAACTCAAAAGTACACGCGATCGCATTTATCAAATCCTACAAAGTATTTTACAACGCCAAGCCGGAGCGATTCAAGAACAGTTGATTACGCAAAGGGGCGATCGCTTTGTGATTCCGGTAAAAGCCCCCCAAAAAGCTCAAGTTCCCGGTATTGTTCACGATACTTCAGCCAAAGGAGGAACGCTTTATATTGAACCGAAATCAACCATTGAACTGAATAATCAACTGCGACAATTACAACGACGCGAACAAGCGGAAGAAGAAGTGGTTCGGCGGGTTTTGAGTGAACAAGTTGCGGAAGTTCAACCGGATTTAGAACGACTGTTAGTGATTGTGACAACGATTGATTTAGCCGTCGCCAGAGCGCGTTATAGTTTGTGGTTAGAAGCGAATCCGCCCACGTTTACCAATCTCAAAGTTGAAGATGAAAAAACCGAATTAATTTTGCCTTCAGAAACGGCAAACACAACGTTTCAAAATCCGGTAACATTGCGACAATTACGCCATCCGTTGTTAGTTTGGCAGCAGCAACATGAACAAGGAACAGCCGTTATTCCGATTGATGTAACGATTAAACCGACGATTCGGGTGGTGGCAATTACGGGGCCGAATACAGGCGGAAAAACGGTAACGTTAAAAACCATTGGCATGGCGGCGATCATGGCAAAAGTGGGGTTATTTATTCCCGCCCGAGAACCTGTAGAATTGCCTTGGTTTGATTTAGTTTTAGCTGATATTGGAGATGAACAATCGATTGAACAAAGTCTTTCGACGTTTTCCGGTCATATTCGTCGGATTAGTCGGATTTTAGAAGGAATTGCTCCGGTAGAAATGCAAGGCTTGGTGTCTGAAAATCAAGATGAATTTGAAGCTGTTAAAATCCGAGAAGAAACTGAAAATATAGATGAATTTGAACCCATAAAACCCAACAATCCGATCTCTAATTCTCTGATTTTACTCGATGAAATTGGGGCGGGAACTGACCCCACCGAAGGCAGTGCGTTAGCAACATCACTGTTACAATATCTCGCGGATTCCGCTTTATTAACGATAGCAACAACGCACTTTGGGGAATTAAAAGCATTAAAATATCAAGATGAACGTTTTGAGAATGCGAGCGTCGAATTTGATGAGAAAACGCTACAACCGACTTACCGTTTATTGTGGGGAATTCCTGGACGTTCTAATGCGTTAACCATTGCCAAACGGTTGGGGTTAAAATTAGAGATTTTGGAAACGGCTGCTTCTTATTTAGGCGGTGCTTCTCAAGATGTTAATGATGTGATTGCAGGTTTAGAAGCCCAACGAAAACAGCAGGAAACCAAAGCCGAAGCTGCGAGTAAATTACTCAAAGAAACCGAACGTTTGCATCAAGAACTTTCTCGAAAAGCCGCCGCTTTAAAAGAACGAGAACTGGAGTTAAAACAAGCTCAAGAAAAGGCGATTCAAGACGCATTAGTTCAGGCAAAAAGTGAAATTGCTCAAGTGATTCGCCGTTTACAACAAGGTCAACCCAAAGCCCAAGACGCTCAAAAAGCAACAGAAGCTTTAGCTCAAATTGCCCAACAACGTCTTCCTTCTCGCCAACAAAAACCCCCAGAAAAACCGAAATTTCAGCCAAAAGTTGGCGATCGCATTCGGATTCCAAGTATTGGTCAAACCGCAGAAGTTCTCAATGAACCCGATGAAAATGGTCAGCTTACCGTTCGTTTTGGTATAATGAAAATGAGCGTAAGTTTAGCGGAAATTGAATCTCTTGATGGTCAAAAACCTGAGATTCCAACAAAAAGTAAAAGTTCAGACAGTCATAAAAGTTCGACCTCAGAACAGGCGGCTGCACTGCCTCAAAAAGCAATGGTTCGGACTTCTAAAAATACGCTGGACTTACGAGGGAAACGAGTCTCAGAAGCCGAAATTGAGATTGATCAAATGTTAGGTCACATGGTTGATTTTGGAGCGATTTGGATTATTCATGGAAAAGGCACAGGACAACTCAGAAGAGGGGTTCAGGAGTTTTTGACAAACAATCCTTTAATTGATCGCTTTGAATTGGCAACTGAAGCAGAGGGCGGTGCAGGGGTGACTGTAGCTTATCTGAAATGATCATATTTTCCCTGCTACTTTTCGCAGGGTTTATAAGGCAAATAGGGTAATCGTCAAGATCAACAGGAGAAAGCCCATAAAACCTCCGTCTGTGTCATCTTTTGTCACCTTAGCTTGAGTGTATCCTGCGCCAGTAGAGCTGGTATAAACCTCGTTGCGTGAATAATTGGGAGTTTTGAAGTAGCCTGTGTTTTTATCACGGTCTTGAGATCTAGAAAAGTCACGTTTAAAGTCGCAGTTGAGACACCGAAAAACATCAGGATGTTGCTGAACAATTGTCCCTTTGCCACACTTAGGGCATTCTACTCTTTCTTGCATGGGTCTGTTCNCCAGTAGAGCTGGTATAAACCTCGTTGCGTGAATAATTGGGAGTTTTGAAGTAGCCTGTGTTTTTATCACGGTCTTGAGATCTAGAAAAGTCACGTTTAAAGTCGCAGTTGAGACACCGAAAAACATCAGGATGTTGCTGAACAATTGTCCCTTTGCCACACTTAGGGCATTCTACTCTTTCTTGCATGGGTCTGTTCTCCTGGTTTGACAATTTGTTTGGTTTAATAATGATGAGTTTGAATCGAAAGATTCATCCAACAGGGGATAGATAGTTTCGGCATTCAAATCATCTGTACTTTTCCTACAGTTGTTATAGCTTGAGTGTAGCGATCGCCAACCCAGGCTGTCGTCTGACTAAAGGATGAAAAACTCAACCCAAACTCAAAAAAAGGCAGACTTTGCCATTGGAGAGAAAAGATCAATCTTATTGCTTGCTATAAAACTTCCGAGAGAAGCTGATCTTGTAGNGTTGTTATAGCTTGAGTGTAGCGATCGCCAACCCAGGCTGTCGTCTGACTAAAGGATGAAAAACTCAACCCAAACTCAAAAAAAGGCAGACTTTGCCATTGGAGAGAAAAGATCAATCTTATTGCTTGCTATAAAACTTCCGAGAGAAGCTGATCTTGTAGCATCTTAATTAATTCCTGCTTGATCATGGGTTTTATGAAATAATCATTTGACCCCAACTGTTTAGCGAGTTGACGATAGCGATCGCTTTGACGTGAAGTTAGCATCACCACAGGGAGTTTTTCTCGGGAAAACTGACGACGACAATGACTGAGGAATTCTAAGCCATTCATCTCAGGCATTTCTAAGTCACAAATCACCAACTGCACTTCCGGGTGTTGTTGGATTTTAGCCAGTCCTTCTTTCCCGTGTTGGGCGGGAATTACCGTATATCCTTCTTGCTGCAACGTCGCACATAAAGATTGACGAGTGGTGAGCGAATCATCAATCACTAAAACTGTTGCTTGTTCTTGAGATAGGGGCTTCATATCATTAGGAATTAGCATCACTTGCTCGGCGCTTGCTTGCTGTTGTAACCATTTTTCTAACAACACTGGACTATCAACAACCGGAACCAAACGACCATCGCCTAATATTGTACAACCATAGAAGNGTCGCACATAAAGATTGACGAGTGGTGAGCGAATCATCAATCACTAAAACTGTTGCTTGTTCTTGAGATAGGGGCTTCATATCATTAGGAATTAGCATCACTTGCTCGGCGCTTGCTTGCTGTTGTAACCATTTTTCTAACAACACTGGACTATCAACAACCGGAACCAAACGACCATCGCCTAATATTGTACAACCATAGAAGTAGGGCGGTGCTTTTAAGGCTTTACCGAAGGGTTTGATTGTCAGGTTTTGTTCCATTAAAATTTGATCAATTTTTAACCCAATAGTTTCTAATCCTTCTGATAGCAACAAAACCATCACTTTTCCCGAAAACTGTGGGGTTCGGTTGGGTTCCCAAGCTGAAAGGTTTGATGGTTCATCGGTTTTAGTCGTTATGGGATAGCGATAATCTAACAACATGGACTGAACTAAAGGAACTTTTTGTCCTAACCAGTTATACATTTGTCCGTCTTCGTGAGATTCGATTTCTTCCTGAGAAGCAGACACAATTGCACCCACAGTATCCATCGCAATTGCAAATAAATTTCCGCCGATCCGAAAGACTAAAAGTTTAGTAATGGTGAGTGACCAAGGTAAACGCAGAGTAAATTTAGTCCCTTCATTCAGTTCGGATTGAATGGTAATATTACCTTTGAGGGCTTCTACTTGATGACGAACGGCTTCGAGTCCAACTCCTCGCCCCGATAAGTCACTGACTTGATCTTTTGTTGAAAAGTCGGGCAAAAATAGCAAATCATAAAGCTGATTTTTGGTGAGATATTGGGCATCTTTTTGAGAAACAATTTTCTTTTCAACTGCTTTTTGACGGATTCTTTCGAGATTAATTCCTCGACCATTATCTTGAACTTCTAGATAAATATAGTTGCCTTGATTATAGGCTTTGATCTCTATTTTTCCCTCCGAGGGCTTGCCTTTTTTTTGGCGAATTTCTGGCGGTTCAATTCCATGATCGAAGGCGTTTCTAATCAGATGTACGAGCGGATCGTAGAGTTTTTCTAAGACGGCTTTATCGACTAATGTCTTCTGACCACTGATGTTGAGTAGAACCTTTTTTTGTTTGCGAATTGATAAATCTCGCACCATGCGAGGAAATCGATTAAATAAGGATTCTACAGAAATCATTCTAGTTTCTGTGAGATTCTTTTGAACTTGTTGTAGCGTTTGCTGGCGTTTTTTAACNCTGATGTTGAGTAGAACCTTTTTTTGTTTGCGAATTGATAAATCTCGCACCATGCGAGGAAATCGATTAAATAAGGATTCTACAGAAATCATTCTAGTTTCTGTGAGATTCTTTTGAACTTGTTGTAGCGTTTGCTGGCGTTTTTTAACAATCTGATGACTTTGAAGGTTGAGGAGTTTCATTTCATATAAAACTCGTTCAGCTTTCTCCATTTCATCTAAGGTTTTTTGCAAATCTTTTTGTAATAAGCCTGCTTCTTCCCATTCTTCTAGGTTAAAATTATTTTGAGAGGTATTAAACTCGGTTACTTCTTGTAATCTACTTAAATATTTATGAAATTGATTCCAACTTTTACTTAAAATTTCTAACGAAGATTTAACCTTCTGAGTCTGTAATAAAAAGCTATTATCTTGAGTCGCTAATTCACCGACTAAATTATTAATCTGTTCTAAACGATTCAGATCAACTCTAACGCCTAATGTCAGTTGATTATTTTCGACTGAGTGAGTAGAAACAGCAGCAGAAGACGCCGAGTTTTCCGATTGATCAACAACCGATTCTGTTATTGCTAAGGATTGAGTTTTTTCAGAGGTTGTATGAGATAAATTTTGCAACTTTTCCGATTGATCAACAACCGATTTTGTTTTCGATAAAGACTGCTTTTCTAGGGTCTCTTGTTGAATTTTTTCAGGAGATGGAGAGGAAGATTCCCTCGGGGGTTTTGAGTGATTTTTAGTCTGATTTTGGGTTTGCGGTTTTGTGAGTTTTAATAAAATTTCACTCGGTTTTCCCCCTTGATCGCGATCGCCAGATAACACTGCTTTTTGAGCCTTCCAAAAGTCAGCCAATGCCACTTGACCCACTTTTATACTCAATTTTGGATTCACTTGAATCGCTTTAATTGTCGCTTCTGCAATCATCGTAAATCCAGGCAAACTCAACATTTTTCCGAGGGTTGCAAAGACTTCCGCTTGGTTTTTCAACTCTTCAGAGAGATTATACTTTTGAGGATGAATTAACACCTGTTCCCAACGTCGCAACCCAGACGGCACCTCTTCATTAAATAGAAACACCGTCATATCCGTTTCCATCGCCACTTCGGGAAGTTCTGCGGCTTCATCTAAAGGATGTCCGAGTTTGATTTCCAGTTGTTTAAAAATCGACTGAGAACGCTTTTCCGCCGCCTCTTGCTGACATTTTCCCTTTTCAATTTGTTCGATAATTGGCGATCGCAAACAGTCAAAAGCTTGTAGCAATAACTCCTCTAATTCTAAATCAAAAACCGTATCCTCTGCATACAACGCTCGAATCGCATTTTCTAAATTATGAGCAATATCTTGAACACCCATCAACCCCACACAAGCCGCCCCGCCTTTGATCGAATGCGCCGCCCGCATCAGGGCGTGAAGTTTGGGCATTTCATGTTCTTGCGTTAGCGTCATTAACCCTTGTTCTAAAATGTGCAGAAGTTCCAAAGATTCTTGCACAAAAAACTCATAGGCTTGGTCGTTAGTATCAATCATGGTTTGAGGGGAAATACAATGATAATGTGTGATAATTCTTTAGGCAGGTGGGTTAACTCAACCCACCCGAAAATCCGCCCCAGCTATTCATTAACGGTAAACTGAGCAACACCTTTTTGGAGTTCACCCGCCACACCCAAAAGTTGCGTAAAAGAATCTGCAACCGTCAGAGATTGTTCAGAGGTAGATCGGGCAATGGCTGCGACTTCCTGCATTGTACCCGACAACTGACCCGAAGTTTCCGCCTGAGCCGTTGCGGAACCCGCAATTTGTTCAACTAACTCGCGAATTGAACGACTCACCTCAACTAAATCTGTTAACGTTTGACGAGTATCTTTGACTAAATTCGTCCCCAATAATACCCGTTTCATCCCCACTTGCATCGCCCGAATCACTTCATTAGTTTCCGCTTGAATTTCCTCAACAATTTGTTCAATTTCTGCCGATGCACTCGCAGATTGTTCGGCTAAAGTTCGCACTTCGGTTGCAACGGTTGCAAATCCTTGATCATCTTGACTAGCGCGTGTTGCTTCAACTGAGGCATTCAACGCCAAAACATTGGTTTGGTTGGCAAATTCGCCAATTAAACTAACAACTCGAGAAATTTTCTTAGAGGCTTCACCCAAATTTTTAACCTTACGGGCGGTGGCGTGAACGGTTTTTTGAATCACCATAATTCCCTCAACCGTGCGGTTCATCGCTTGATCAGAAGTTTGCAGAATTTGACTGGCTTGTTGCACTTTCATTTCTGCGGATTGGGCGTTTTGGGCGACGGCTTGAATGGAATTTGCCATGACTTGAATTTGAGTCAACGCATCTGCTATTGTTTCTGCTTGTCGCAAAGCTTCATTGGATAATTGTTTGATATCTTTTTCGCTTCCTTGTGCCGTTTGCGCCACCACAGTCGCGGCAGATTGTACTTGTAATACTAACCGTTGTAAGTTCTCAATCGTGGCATTAAAAAAGTCTGCCACTGTTCCCATCACCCCTTCACTGACTCGCGCCCGTACCGTCAAATCTCCATTAAATGACTCTTCAATATCCCCTAAAAAGTCTTCGATTTGGTGTTGCAACATTTCGTTCTGTTTCTGCTGTTCATAGGAGGCTTTTTCGGCAGATTGACGGGCTTGTTGGATCTCTTCTAGCAGTTGGGCTTGTTCTAGGGCATAACCAACTTGCAGCGCCACTTGTTTAAAGACTTCCACTTCCGATGCAGTCCATTGGCGCTTACTAAAACATTGATGCGCCCCCAACAAACCATAGAGTTTTTGCTCGACTAAAATCGGCACCACCACATTAGCTTTGACTTGCCATTTTTGCAGTTGTTCTTTGTGACAAGGACTCAATTCGGCGATCGCAATATCTTCAGTGACTTGTATTCTACCTTTGCGGTAGGGTTCAACATATTCAGCCGGAAAACAAGGAACATCTGTTTCCATTTCGATGATTTTTAACCAACCGGGTTTAACAGACTCATAAGCAATTTCTCCATGCCACTTTTCATCAAAGCGATACACTACAACTCGATCCGCTTGCATCAAAGATAACGATTCTTCAACGCTTGTGCGAAAAATTTGATCCAGATTGAGAGATTGACGAATTCGAGAACTAATCTCACTCAATTTCCGAGCTTGTTGCGTCGCCGCCCGTTGTTGTTCGAGGAGAAAGGCTTGATCTAAAGCATAACCGACTTGAATGGCAATCTGTCGAAAGAAGTCAATTTCAGTCGATTTCCACTTGCGCGCACCCGAACATTGATGAGCAATGAGTAACCCGTGTAATTTTTGGTTACTGACAATTGGTGCGACTAAATTTGCCTTCACACCAAAGGGTTCAAGCTGCCCAATATGACATTCAGTTAACCCGGCTTCATAGATATTTTCTGTGGCTTGTACCCGCCCTTTGAGATAGGGTTTAACGTAGTTTTGAGCAAAGCAAGGATCGTTAATTTTTGCCCCTAATGCTTCAGGAAAACCCACAGAAACCGATTCTGCCACCACAGTCCCCACCCAATTGGCATCAAACTGATAAACAACCACGCGATCGCTTTTTAACGCTTCTTGAGTATCTTCAACGGTGGTATTAAAAATATCTTTGGGGTTGAGAGATTCCCGAATATGGGAACTAATTTGATTGAGGCGACGGGCTTGTTCTGCGGCTTGTTGTTGTTGTTGCAGCAACAGCACCTGATCGAGTGCTAAACTCAGTTGAGTAGCGAGTTGTTTAACGAAGTTAATATCGGATTCTCCCCATTTTCTCGGCCCCGAACATTGATGGACAATGAGTAGTCCGTGTAAACGAGTTTCTGCAATAATTGGGGCGACAATATTGGCTTTAACGCCGAAGGGTTCCAAGAGTTTAATATAGCAATCTGTTAACCCAGATTCATAGATATTTGACATTGAACTAATCCGCCCTCGTAAATAGGGCTTGACATACTCCCCTGCAAAGCAAGGATCAGCGATTTTTTGACCCATTGTACCCGGCCAACGTTTGTCTACAGATTCCGCAACAACGGTACCGATCCAATCTTCATCAAATTGATAAATAATTGCCCGATCTGCTTTTAACGCACCTCGAGCTTCTTCAACAATCGTATCGAAAACTTCTTCTCTGTTGGGTGTATTCCGAAGTCGGGCGGTAATCTCGTTCAGGAGTTTGGCTTTCTGGGCGGCGGCAAGTTGTTCTTGCAGGAGATAGGCTTGATCGAGGGCGTAGCCCACCTGTACGGCAACGTTTCGCATTAAGTCAATTTCTAATTCTGTCCAGACTCTCGGCTCGGAACATTGGTGAGTGATCAATAGCCCCATGAGTTTATTATTGACGAGCAGGGGAGCGACTAAATTCGCTTGAACGGCGAAACGTTCCAGTTGACCGAGATAGCATTCGGTTAAACCTGCTTTATGGATGTTTTCGGTGGCTTTGACTCGTCCTCGTAGGTAGGGCTGCACATAACGTTCAGCAAAACAGGGATCGGCGATTTTGGCACCGAGAGCGATCGGCCATTTATTATCAACGGATTCGGCGATCACGGTTCCTTTCCAGTTGGCATCAAATTCATAGACAACCACACGATCGCTTTTTAGCGCCTCTCGGGTTTCTTCGACGGCGGCGGTGAGAATATCTTCAACGTTGAGAGATTTCCGCAGTCCGGCGTTAATTTGGTTGAGGCGTTGGGCCATGCGGGTGGCTTCTCGTTGTTTTTGCAACAACAAGGCTTGGTCAATGGCGTAACCCAGTTGAATCGCCAGTTGTCGCATAAATTCGACTTCCGGTTCCATCCACAGGCGAGGTTCGCTACATTGATGGGCGATCAGTAAGCCATAGAGATGACCTGTGGGGTTTTCGGTGGTTTTGGCGAGAATCGGGGCGACGAGGTTGGCTTGGACGGCGAAAGGTTCGAGTTGGCGGAGATGACAGTCGGTGAGTCCGGCTTCGTAAATGTTGGCGGTGGCTTTGACTCTGCCTTTTTGGTAAAATTCCACGTAGCGCTCGGCAAAACAGGGATCGGCAATTTGCGCCCCCAGGGCGATCGGCCAGTCTACGTCTACGGATTCGGCGATCACGGTGCCTTTCCAGTTTTCATCAAACTGATAAACCACTACGCGATCGCTTTGCAGGGCGGTGCGGGCGTCTTCAACAACGGTTTTGAAGATGTCTTCTATGTTGAGAGATTCCCGCATTCGCGAGGTGATTTGGTTAATCAGTTGGGCTCGTTCGGCGGCGGCCCCTTCTTTTTCGATGAGCGCTTGCAGTTGGTTAACCCGTCGATCAATATTGGAACGTAATACGCTTAATTCTTTAGCCAGGATTGTGGTTTTGGCTTTCAGTCCCAAAGATTGGGCGGCGGCGGAATTCATCGGCTGCACTTCGGCTTCAACTTCCACAACTGATTCTGAGGGGATTAAGTTGGAGTTTTCGGTTTGTTTTTCGGCAGAAAGTGCGGAACTTTGAGGCAGAGAAGCGGCGCGCAGATTGGGATTTGAATTGCGATTTTCGCTTGAGTTGGAAGGGCGATAAGGAGTTTTAGTCATTAGTCTGGTGGGAGTCTTAAGGGTGGATAATTTTGGAGAAAAAATGATTAATTTTTTAAAACTAACTTGTCGGATTTATCGGTTAATCCTGCACTAAATATTGAATCAGGGCTTCAATATTAATAATCGGCAAGATGCTACCATCAGGATGGGTCCAACTGCCTTGAATACAGAGGTGTGGAATAGCTGCTGCTGATTCCTCTATATTCAGGGAATTTGCAAGGCGTTTGAGTTGATTTAAACTCAGATCAGCAGGTTGAATGCTGCTCGGTTCACAGCTTACTAATTGTCCGATTTGAGCGACCAATAAACCTAGATTACCTTGTTGACTTCTGATTTTGAGAATACTACAATTCGACTGAATATTAGCAGATTTTATCAGGGGTTCCAAGCCGAGTAGATAAGCCAGATCAACTAACCACAGGACTTCCCCCTGCCAAGGACAGACTCCAATCACCGCCTCTGGCATCTGCGGAATCGTGATAATTGTGGCTGGATCGAGTCGAACAATTTCTGCTAATTGTTGAGCCGACAGTAAGGCTTGCAGATTAGGGTTGAGCGAAAAACTCAAAAACTGTTGAGCCGGAGTTGCAGTAGCAGATTGCCCCTTCATTTTTAGTGGGTTGTGATGGAATTAAGTCTCCCATTTGAGAGTTTTGACTCTACGATGGGTTAACTTGCCTTATTTTAACTTAAGTTTTCGGCAAACTGGCTTAAACTTAAAAAAACGTTTCAGAGTTTTGCAAAAGTTTTTTTCAGTCTGTTTTTGAGGCGTTTAAGTTGATAAATTCCCCGCTTAAAATCCTATTTTTTATAAAAGTTATGCACCCATTTTACCGATGCTGAATGAGGCTGGGCATTTTTTTGAGTAGATGTTAATTTTTACGGGAAAAGAATAACTGCTCCTATAGCAGAAATCAGGAGACACCGAGACTGGAGACAGAATTGAAACCTTTATCATAAAAGGATTTGACAGAAAAACAGTGTCCTAATCNGACACCGAGACTGGAGACAGAATTGAAACCTTTATCATAAAAGGATTTGACAGAAAAACAGTGTCCTAATCAACTCTTTCTCTGCTATACAATAATTTCTATTTTATAGGATTTCGGCATCGCCATTAATTGCTAATCGGTTTAGCAGAATGCTCGGAGGAAGTCGAAACTTCTTTTTTTGCTCCTTCAGTCAGACTGTAAGTTCTCAGTCGGGGAAATTTTTCAGCTAAGTGTTTGCGAACCACCTGCAACGTATCACGAGGATTCGGCGGTTTACTCAAAAAATCTGAAGCACCTGCGAGTTTAGCGTAGTTTCTATCAACCACCGTATCCCGACTGGTGAGAATCACAACAGGGGTATTCTGAAAAATCGGAGCATTGCGTAAAAACTTACAGACAATATATCCGTTTGCATTGGGCATGACTAAATCTAAAAAGATTAAATCGGGCTTATGTTCGGCAATTTGAGCCAGTCCTTTCACCGGATTTTGGATACTCAAAATTTGACATCCCATTGGTTCGAGAATTTGCTTGAGACTTTGAGCCGCTACCGGGCTATCATCAATACAGGCGATTAACGGTTGCTTGCGAGTCGAAGATGATTTATCAGTATAATCCGTTGAATTTTTTGTGGTTTTTGTGAGGTTTTCTTCGGCTTTTGCTGGCAAATNTTGCTTGCGAGTCGAAGATGATTTATCAGTATAATCCGTTGAATTTTTTGTGGTTTTTGTGAGGTTTTCTTCGGCTTTTGCTGGCAAATCCGGCAACATTCTAAACTGCAATAATCCTTTCTGAAGTAAAGGAACTAAAGCCCGAGTAACACTGACTAAAGGCTTTTCGATTTGCTGGGAAATATCCCACAACGTCAAGTCTCCATTCAGATATTTGACTAAACCCGAGAGGGCTTTCGGATTAACGGGTTTGGTCAAAACCGGAGCCAGATTGGGGTCAAGGTTGTTTAAGTTTGCCGTTTGCCATTGGCTTTGTATTTGGGCAACTTGAGGTAGAATACTTTTGACTTCCTCATAGGAAAGACTAAGGTGCTTTGAAAAACCAGATTCTAGGGAAGTATGAGCTTCCCAATGAAAGTTTAAGTCGATAGGGCGAGTCATAGAAAATAACACTTCACTCAGGACTCGTCGCATCACGCCTTTAGCTTGAGAAAGGTTAAGTTCCTGACGACGAATTCCCTGATATAACAGCTTATATTCCCACAACAAATGCTCAATGGGTGGTGAGGAGGGTACTGTTATTTTTGGGCAGTATTTTTCGATGGCTCTTGACCACCGTCTGACTCGATGAACATTGGTTGCAGCATAGAGTAATTGGCCTTGGCTGAAGTAAAGTTTTCCTTCTTCGGTATGGCTGCTGAGANAGGTTAAGTTCCTGACGACGAATTCCCTGATATAACAGCTTATATTCCCACAACAAATGCTCAATGGGTGGTGAGGAGGGTACTGTTATTTTTGGGCAGTATTTTTCGATGGCTCTTGACCACCGTCTGACTCGATGAACATTGGTTGCAGCATAGAGTAATTGGCCTTGGCTGAAGTAAAGTTTTCCTTCTTCGGTATGGCTGCTGAGAGTTAGGATACCACTATTGTGATGTTGACTCAACTGCTGTAATTTTTGATCAAGCTGTTTAAGATGTATGTATTCGGTTGTTGTCATGGTGGGTTCGCAGTGGGTAGACGCCAAGTTGACAGGCTAGAGAAATCCGATAGATGAAGCTGAGACACCAGAGCGACTTTCGTTGAGAAGATCAATGGATTTCTTCTCCAGAAATTGGTCTTTTCACGGGATCATCAATACTAAGTAAAAAAACTTAAAAATCAGATAAACAAGGAGTCTCTATCCTGATCTTAGATCTATTTTTTAAGAATTATATTAATTTTTATTGTTCTATTAGGAACTAATATTTTTGAGTTAAATCAACTCTAGAAGTGAGCATTTACAACTCACTTCCTAACTGATTTTTTCCCGGAATTTAATTTCAAAATAGATTTTACATTCAGAACAAAGAAGCTGGTTTGATCGAGTAAAGTTGAGCGTCGGGGTGATTCTAAGCGAGTCCCGCTTGTCCAGAAGGGATTGTAAAACTTCTGACTGTACTGATCAATTCTTCGCGATTAATTGGCTTAGTTACATAGGCAGATGCCCCTTGTTTTAATCCCCAGTTTTTATCAATTTTAGCTGATTTACTCGAACAAATAATAATAGGAATATGAGCAGTTTTGTTCTGATTTTTTAGCTCCCGACACAACCCAAATCCACTTTGTCCCGGCAAAACGACATCGGTAACAATCGCATCAAAAATTTTATGTTCTAGCAAGGCTTTAGCGGCTTCTGCCGTTGTCACATTGTGAACATCAAAACCGGATTGACGTAAGCAACCAATCATCACGTCTGCTTCAGTCGAATTGTCTTCTATTACTAATATACTTGTCATTGCACAACCTCATCAATAATTTAAACTTTTGACTCAAACTTCACTCAAAATTTACAATGTATTCTATCCTGTATTATTGCTCAAGTTAAAACCTTTGAAGATCTCGGAAGGTATTTTTGGACGATTTCCAGAGTCTCCTGAGCCTTCGGAGGTTTGACTAAAAAATCGGAAGCACCCACAAGTTTAGCACGACTGCGATCAATAACATTATCCCGACTGGTGAGAATGATCACAGGTGTATGCTCAAATAGAGGTGCATTTCTCAAAAATTGACAAACGGTGTAACCATTAGCATGAGGCATGATTAAATCTAAAAAGATTAAATCCGGTTTTTGTTCGGCAATTTGAGCTAAGGCTTTAACAGGATCTAGAATTCCCACCACTTTATAGCCAGCAGGTTCGAGGATTTTTCGTAAACTTTGAGCAATCACAGGACTATCATCAATACAGGTGATCAGAAAGGGTTGCTTACGGCTTTGAGATGAAGCATCTGAAGGGGGTAAAGTCTTAGTCGGGGTTGGACTTATAGGGGCTGAGACATCAGGAATTCGCCGCAGTTGAAGAATACCTTTTTTAATCAAAGGAACTAAGGCTTTCGTGATGGCGGTGACGGGTTTTTCCGTCCTGACAGCAATATCCCATAAGGTAAACTTGCCATTGAGATATTTAGCCATGCCGGAAAGGGCTTCAGGATTCAGTTTCTTTTTAGACACCGGAGATAAATCAGGACTAATACTGCTTAAACCTGCGGCTTGCCACTGCTGTTGCATTTGATCGGCTTTGGCAAAAATCGGNACTAAGGCTTTCGTGATGGCGGTGACGGGTTTTTCCGTCCTGACAGCAATATCCCATAAGGTAAACTTGCCATTGAGATATTTAGCCATGCCGGAAAGGGCTTCAGGATTCAGTTTCTTTTTAGACACCGGAGATAAATCAGGACTAATACTGCTTAAACCTGCGGCTTGCCACTGCTGTTGCATTTGATCGGCTTTGGCAAAAATCGGCTTGACTTCAGGAAAAGACAGCGTTAAACCGAGAGAAAGTTGGGTATTTTCTTCTTGATAGGATTTCCATTGGCAACTGAGATCACTGTAACGAGCCAGAGAAAAGAGTATCTCTAAGCTGACTTGACGAATCACAACTTTAGCCTGAGTTAAACTGATTTGCTCTCGGGCTACTCCTTCATAAAGCATCTGATATTCCCAGGGTTTATTCTGCTCAAATGAAATCAGTGCCGATGAAGGTTTCCAACCGGAGCAATACTTCACCACTGCCCTTTGCCAGCGTCGCACCCGATGAAACTCACCTGTAACATAGAGTAACCGACCATAAAACAGGTGAAATTGTCCTTCTTTTTCATGGGTTGAGAAGCATAAGTCCCCTGTTGCCATTTGCTGACATCGGCGATCTAATTCTTGTGCTAATCGTTGGTAGGGAGTAGATTCGTCAGTTAACATCCTATCCTCATTTTATCAGAATGTTTTTAGCTTGGGAGACTTAGTAATCCGCCAGAAACTCAGTTGCTCCTCTATTATTTATTATCACACACATACGCGACAACATACCAGTTTGCTCAACGGTTCGTCTGGATGACTCGCTGGATGATTTGATGCAGGTTTTCCGTCAAATCCACTCGGTTAGAGCGCTTAGGTATCCTCTTAATATACAAATTCCGTAATTTTACGGAGGTTAGTTTTTAGTGAGGGGAGAGCATCGCCAATTATCTACGCATTTTCCGTAAATTTATAAGAAATATTTCTTCTTCAATAACGGTTTTCCTTTGACCACAGCAGCAAGAGAACTTCTGTTCGCTATATTTGCGAGTTTGTTTCTACTTAGGGTATAATCTGATCGGCTAGCTTTATCTTGTCATGCAAGATTACCAAAAATTGCCGCACACGCCCCTACCTTCAGGTATGGGGATATAAGGCTCTTTCTAATGCTATAATAACTCAACTGGCAGGGT